>JADHZE010000290.1 GCA_026934365.1 Isoptericola sp. QY 916
GCCGATGGTACTGCCCTCGCGAGGGGGTGGGAGAGTAGGACGCCGCCGGACACCCATTCACGAAAGGCCCACCCCACACCGGGGTGGGCCTTTCGCATACCCGCAACACCCCACCACGCCGCCGTGCCGATAGGCTCGTCGGGTGACTGGAGCACCGCACCTTCCTGCCACCGGACCGACGTCGTCGTGGCGAGCCCAACACTTCGTGAGCCTGCTGGACTTCGCGCGGTCGTCCCTGGGAGGGGACGGGACCGCCGGGTGGCTCGACGAGGCCGGGGCCGTCGACCCGGCACAGCCGGCTCACCTGTGGATCACCTGCCGGATGACGCACTCCTACGGGCTCGGACATCTCCTGGGGGTCGAGGGCGCAGGTGCGCTGCTGGACCGGGGGATCGCCGGCCTGTCGCGGGCGTTGGCGGACGCCGACGAGGGTGGCTGGCTGGCCTCCCGGGGTCCGGGCGACGCGTTCGACGGGATCAAGCAGGCGTACGGTCATGCGTTCGTCGTGCTGGCCGGTTCGACCGGGACCGTGGCGCGCGTGCCAGGTGCCGTGACGCTCCTCGAGGCGGCACTGTCGGTGCTCGACCGACGGTTCTGGGAGGCCGAGCACCAGCTGCACCTCGACGAGCGGTCGCGCGACTGGGGCACGGTCGACCCGTACCGCGGGGTCAACGCGAACATGCACTCCGTCGAGGCGCTCCTTGCCGCGCACGACGCCACGGGGGAGACCCGCTGGCTCGATCGGGCGGCGGTCGTGGCCGACCGCGTGATCGGCTGGGCTGCGGGCAACGACTGGCGGATCCCGGAGCACTTCGACACGGAGTGGCGGCCGCAGCTCGAGTACAACGCCGACCGTCCGCACGACCCGTTCAAGCCGTACGGCGCCACACCGGGCCACGGCCTGGAGTGGGCGCGGTTGCTCCTGCAGGTGGACGTCGCCGCGGGGACGCAGGGCCGGCGCACCGACGCAGCACGGCAGCTGTTCGATCGCGCCGTGGCCGACGGGTGGGACGGGCTCGGGGGCGGCTTCGTGTACACGACGGACTGGCACGGGACCCCGGTCGAGGCGCGCCGTTTCCACTGGGTGGCGGCCGAGGCGGCCGCGGCGGCCGACGTCCTGCACCGCACGACGGGCGAGGCGCGCTACGCCGAGCTCGCCGACACGTGGTGGGCGTGGATCGACGCCCACCTGGTGGACCACGAGCGGGGCTCCTGGTTCCACGAGCTCGACACGGCCAACCGCCCCTCGGGCCGGACCTGGGTCGGCAAGCCCGACATCTACCACGCGGCCCAGGCCGTGATCCTGCCGGACCTGCCCCTCACCGGGTCGTTCGCGGCGTCCGCCCGGGAGGCCGGGCCGCTGCTGGCCGGCACGCGACTGGGCGACGCGGTGGCGACGTCGTGAGGATCTCCGCGAAGGCCGACTATGCGGTGCGGGCGGCCGCCGAGCTCGCCGCGTCCGGCGAGGGCCCCGTGCCGGCCGAGGCTCTCGCCCGCGCGCAGCAGGTGCCCCACCGCTTCCTCGAGGCGATCCTGAGCGACTTGCGGCGCGAGGGCATCGTCGCGAGCCGTCGCGGCGCGGGCGGCGGGTACGTGCTGGCCCGTCCGGCCGACAAGGTCACCGTCGCCGACGTCGTGCGCGCGGTGGACGGGCCGCTGGTGTTCGTGCGCGACGCGCGGCCCTCGGACCTGGAGTACACCGGCGCGGCGGCGTCGCTGCTGCACGTGTGGGTGGCGCTGCGCGTGAACGTCCGGGCCGTGCTGGAACTGGTGACCCTGGCGGACCTCGCGGCCGGGACGATCCCCGACGTCGTGCGCCGGCTCACCGAGCAGGAATCGGCGTGGATCAACCCGTGAGCCCCGCTCCCGCGGCCTGACCGGCACGGGGCGGTCGGGGCGCGGCACGGCCCGCGCCGACCCCGAAGGCACGTCTCAGCATGCAGACAGATTCTTGAGACCGTTGAATCCGATAGAGCCGATCGGGTAACTTCGCTGCAGACGCGGCGGACCCGCTGCCGCGCCGTAACGGAGGGAACCCCCGTGCGGACTCTCGTCCTCCTTGCCCTCGTGGGCCTCGGTGCGCAGCTTGTCGACGGCAGCCTGGGCATGGCCTACGGCGTCACCTCGACCACCCTGCTGCTCGCGATCGGTACCAACCCCGCGGCCGCGTCGGCGACCGTCCACCTCGCCGAGGTCGGGACGACGCTGGCGTCCGGTGCGTCGCACTGGCGGTTCGGGAACGTGGACTGGAAGGTCGTCACCAAGATCGGCATCCCCGGTGCGGTCGGCGCGTTCGCCGGCGCGACCTTCCTCTCGTGGCTGTCGACCGAGATCGCCAAGCCGCTGATGTCGATCCTGCTGCTGGGGCTGGGCCTGTACGTGCTGCTGCGCTTCACGCTCCGCGGGCTGCGCACGGACCGCCTCGGGCAGCCGCTCCGGAAGCGGTTCCTCACCCCGCTCGGCCTGGTCGCCGGGTTCATGGACGCCACGGGCGGCGGCGGCTGGGGGCCGGTGGGCACGCCCGCCATCCTCGCGAGCGGCCGCATGGAGCCCCGCAAGGTGATCGGCTCGATCGACACCAGCGAGTTCTTCGTGGCCGTCGCCGCGAGCCTCGGCTTCCTCTTCGGCCTCGGGACCGCAGGCATCAACCCGACCTGGGCCCTGGCGCTGCTCATCGGCGGCCTGATCGCGGCGCCGATCGCGGCGTGGCTCGTCCGCCTGGTGCCGCCGCGCGTCCTCGGCTCCGCCGTCGGCGGGATCATCGTGCTCACCAACGTCCGCACCCTGCTGAGCCTCGACGAGTTCCCGGTGAGCGACGGCGTGCGGGGTCTCGTCCTCGGGCTCATCGCGGTCGGCTGGGCCGCCGCCGTCGCCTACTCGTTCCGCGAGCACCGCAAGGCGGTCGCGGCGGAGCGGGCCGAGGCGGCCGGCGAGCACCCCGAGGCCGCGGCGACGACGGTCGCCTGACGCCTGCCCCCGGCACGGCCGAGGCCACCGACGACACCGCCACCGCACGTCACCCGCCGTGCGGTGGCGGTGTCGCGCCGTCCCGGTACGGTGGTGAAGCCAGGAGAACTGCGCGCCTGACCCAGCTGCACGGCACTGGGGGTGAGCCTCGATGTCCAGCACGACCAACGACACACCGCGCCGCGAGCTCGTCGCCCTCGCGGAGCTGCTGGGTGCGGGGAGCCAGCTGCTCGTCGGCCGGTACCGCGTCGACGTCGCCACGGGGGAGTGGTGGTGGTCGGACGAGGTCTTCCGGATCTTCGGTCGCGAGCCGGGCAAGATCGCGCCGGGACCGGAGGTGCTGCGCGCCCACCTGCATCCCGACGACCGCGAGCGGCTCTCCCGGACGGCGGTGGTCGCGCTCGGCACCGGGCGGCCGTTCTCGGGGGCGCACCGCGTCGTGGACGACCACGGGCGCACCCATACCGTCGTCGTGACCGGACAGGGGAGGCACGGGGCCGACGGCGCGTCGTCGCAGATCGTCGGCTACGTCATCGACGCGAGCCCGGTCGTGCGGGACGCGCTGGAGCGCGAGGCGCACCGGGCCGTGTCCCGAGCGTTCGTCGCGGCCGCGGCCGCCGAGCAGGCCAAGGGAGCCATCATGGCGGTGTGCGGCGTGGACGAGTCGGTCGCCACCGAGGTGCTCGCGGACGCCGGCGCGCAGGTCGGGATCTCCGCCCAGTCGGCGGGCGAACAGGTGATGAAAGGGCTCGCGCGGCCCGTCGGGGACCGCGACGCCGCGCTCACGGCGGCGGAGGTGGTGCGGTCCGCCCCGCCGGCCCAGGACGCGGCGGACCGGCTCAGCCAGGCGCTCGCCACCGTGCGGCCG
>JADHZE010000291.1 GCA_026934365.1 Isoptericola sp. QY 916
CGAGCTGCGCGGCGCCGTCGTCGCCCGACAGCGCGCCGAGCGCACCCTCGCCGACGCCACCCGCCGCCGCGACGAGGCCGCCGCCCGCCTCGCCGAGGTAGTACCCCGGACGCCGAGGTAGTACCGAACCGGGCGAGGTAGTACTGAACCGGGCGAGGTAGTGCCGAACGTGCCGAGGTAGTACTACCTCGCCGTTCGGCGTACTACCTCGGCAGGTCCCGTACTACCTCGCCGCCTTGCGTGCTACCGCGGCGTCCGGCGGACGGTGGAGGTCGACGACGGCGGATCTCCGTCGCCCGACGGATCCGCCCGGGGCGGTTGCCCTGCGAGGGTGGGAGCACCGACACACCCAGGACGAAGGAGACACCATGCGTCGTCGCATGCGCACGCCCCTGACCGTCACGACCGCCGCCGCGCTCGCACTGGGCCTCGGCGCTGTGCCCGCCGGCGCGGACGAGCTGCCGGAGCCTCCGTCGCCGACGTCGCCGTCGGCCGCGCTCGACGAGGACCGCTCGTCCGTCGCGCGGGCGGTCGCCGCCGCAGTCGCGGAGGCGGAGCGGCGGGCGAGCGCCCGCACGTTCAGCGCGCCGAGCGGGACGTCGGGCGGGGACGACGCCGTGACGGACGCGCTCGACCAGGCGCTCGCGGACACGGCGGCGGGCGTCCCGATCGGGGTGGTCGGGCGAGTCGACGCCCCGGGCCTGCACTGGAGCGGCGCCGACGGCACGCGGCGTCTGGACGGGCACGGCCCTGCGCGGTCGCAGGACCGGTTCCGCGCGGCGAGCAACACCAAGATGATGGTCTCGACGCTCGTGCTGCAGGAGGTCGAGCGGGGCACGTGGACGCTCGACACCCCGGTGGTCGACGTCGTGCCCGAGGCGGCCGCCGTCGTCCCCGACGCCATCGAGGACGACGTCACGCTCGAGCTGCTGCTCACGCACCGCTCGGGCCTGCCGGACCACCTCAGCGCGCTCGCCGCGAGCCGGATGACCGACCCGGAGGACTACGACGAGTTCTTCGCCGTCCTCGGCGAGGAGTACACGACGGCGGACCACCTCGCCGCGATGGACGACCAGCCGTGGCTGTTCGAGCCCGGCACCGACGCCTCGTACTCGAACGCCGGCTACGTGCTGCTGGGCCTCGCGCTCGAGCACGCCACCGGGCAGGACGTCGAGCGGCTCCTCGAGAAGCGCGTGTTCAAGCCTGCCGGGATGCGGCACTCCGCGTACCCCGACGACCCGGGCTACCGCGGCCCGTTCCTCCGCGAGGCCGCGTACACCGGTGACCTCGGTGCCGGGTGGTACGGGCTCGACGGCTTCGACCCCAGCCTGTTCGGCTCGGCCGGCGCCGTCACCAGCACCACGGCAGACCTGCAGCGGTTCACCGAGGCGCTGGTGACGGGCGACCTGCTCGAGCCGGAGACCGTGACGGACGTCCTCGTGCCGCGCACCGTCGGCAGCCAGACGCTGCCCGACTACGGCCTCGGCGTGTACCGCCTGCCCGACCCGTGCGAGGAGGGCGCGTGGCTGTACGGGCATGACGGCGCGTCGTTCGGCACGCTCAGCATCACGCTGACGTCGCCGGACGCCGAGCGCCAGGTGACCGTGGCCCTCACCGGCCGTGACCTGACGTCGCTGGAGTCCGACCTCAGCACGGCGCTGGTGCCCGCGCTGCTCGCCACCTGCTGACGGGCCGTCCCCCGGTCGGTCAGTCGGCGGCGACCGTGTCCTGCACCGCGCGGAACGCCGCCGCCTGGCCCTCGGGCGTGGCGGGTACCGTCCGAGCGCATCAGCGCCGAGATGGTGCGGCTGCTGCTGGAGGTCGTCGACGGTCAGGAGCCCGCCGCGATCACGCTGCCCACCTCCCTCGTGGTGCGCGACTCGGCCTGAGCGCCCGAGGTCGTCCCGTCCGTGGCGGGGAACGACGGCGGGTCCGCGCGCACCTCGTCCGCCAGCCGCTCCAGCAGCACCGCCGGCTCGAGGTCGGCGGGGAGGTCCACGCCGTCGGGCACGAGCACACCGACCGACACCAGCGCCCCCTCCGCGACCGTGGCGAGGGACGTGGTGCGGAACTCCTCGCCGTCCGCGCCGCGCTGCTGGGTGGTGAGGCCGACCGGCCCGAGCTCGTCGAGCTCGATGCGGTACCGCTCGGCGGGGTCGGGCAGCCGACCGACGTACTGGACGGACCGCACCGTGCCGCCCGGGTTCCAGACCAGCGAGTCGTCGTGGAGCCCGTGCTCGGCGGCGCTCTCCGCCTCGTACTGCAGCTGCCACACCGTGCTGCCCTGGTCCGCGAGCGTGTACGGGCCGTCCGGGGAGACGGTGACGAACGTGATCACCTGGACGCCGTCCACGTCGACGCCGGAGGTGGCGTCCACCGGGTAGAGGCCGTCCTCGCGGTCCGTCCAGGGGAGCACCCGGTCGCCCGTGGTCGCGAACCGGACGCCGGCGAGGTCGCCGGCGAACAGCGGCCCGAGCGGGTCGTGCATGACCGCCGAGACGCTCCACCCCGGCTGCCGCCTCGTCGTCATCCGCGACGTGTCCACCGGCAGCGCGGTCGCGTCGTGACCGGGGAACTCGTCCGCGGTGAGCCCCCACGGCTCCGGGCTCCAGCGGGCGGCCTCGGCGATCGCCCGGTCGCGCTGCCAGTCCCTCCACGCGTCCCGGCCGAGGTGGTACCAGAGGAACAGCCCCGTCACCACGAGGGTGACGACCAGGAGCGGGGTCACGCTGGGGTTGGCGAGGACGCGGCGCATCGCGGTGCTCATCGGTCGTCCTCCGCGGGATCGGACAGGTGGTCGAAGGGGGCGTCGAACAGCGTGGCGGGAGCGGAGCCGTTGCCGTCCGGCTTGAGCCCGGAGCTGCGCTCCGCGGCGGCGTCGGGGGTCAGCCCGAGGCCGAGGTCGTGCTGGATCACGCCGTCGTACAGGTCGGTGGCGTACCGGTCGATCAGCCCGTGCTCGGTGGACCAGATCCGCTCCCGGGCGTCGTCGAGCGGGGCCTCGGGGTCGAAGAGCGACAGCGCCGGCCCGCTCGCCAGCCCCACGGCCTCCGTCACGACCCTGCTGCCGAACCTGAGGTAGCCGACGCCCGTGCCGGCGAGGGCGAGCACGGTCTCGCGGGTGTCCACCTGGGCCCGGGCCGTGTCGATGGTCTCGGCCTGCATCCCGCCCGTCAGGGCGCCGATGTCGGACAGGGCTTCCTGGACCAGGGGGACACGGGGCCCCGTGTCCACGTCGAAGCCCTCCGAGGTGGCCTGCTCGAGGACCCACTCCGTGTAGCGGTCCGTCACCCCGAGCCAGGCCGCCGCCGCGCCCGGCGTGCGGGACGTCGCCCCGATCACGTCGCGGAGGGCGAAGGCGTCGAGCTCGGGCTGCACGACGAGCGGGACACGGTCGCCGAGGTCGGGCGCCACCTCGGCGTCGAGGTCGACCCCGGGCGCGGGGACCGGTTCGACGCCGGCCTTGCCGGACGTGGGGCTCTGTGCCTGCGAGACGTCACCGATGACCGGGACGTAGGGCTCGTAGGCGAGCGCGACGGACCCGGCCGCGTCGTCGGCCAGCCCCGGGGTCCGGAGCAGGCCGACCGGCAACGCCTCCGTCGCGTGCGAGACGAGGAGCGCCGCGCGCGCCTGGTCGCCGCGGTCGGGGGACGCCGTCCCGACGTCGACGGCGGTGGCGAAGGCGTGCGCGACGGCGCGGCCGCCGTCGGGCCACCCGGTGCGGGGCACGCTGCCGAGCCACCGCGAGACCGACGGGCCGACGCGCCCCTCGTCGGCGGGCGCGAGCCGGTCGAACGCCAGCCGCGG
>JADHZE010000292.1 GCA_026934365.1 Isoptericola sp. QY 916
CGACGGCGTGCACGCGGGCGCCCGGCACCTCGGTCGCGACGGCCAGCGCGATGGCTCCCGACCCGGTGCACAGGTCGACCACGACCGCCGTGCCCTCGCGGGCCACCACGCGCACCGCCTCGTCGATCGCGACCTGCGCGACCTCCTCGGTCTCGGGCCGCGGGACGAAGACGCCCGGCCCGACGGCGAGCTCCAGGTGCCGGAAGGCGGCCACGCCGGTGAGGTGCTGCAGCGGCTCCCGGTCCGCGCGGCGCTCGACGTCGGCGGCGAACCGGTCGGCCGCGCCGTCCGGCATCACGCGGTCCAGCACGGCGAGGCGCCGCGCCTCCGACCGGTCGACGCCGAGGGCGTGCGCGAGCAGGGTCTCCGCGTCGACGCGCGGGCTGGGCACGCCGGCTGCTCCGAGCCGCGACGTCGCCCAGCGCACGGCCCCGCCGACGGTCGCGGGCACGGCGGGAACCGCGGGCGTCGCGTCAGTCACCGGCGCTGCCCGCGGCCGCGAGCCGCGCCGCCTCGTCGGCCTCGACCGCCGAGCGCACCACCGGGTCGAGGTCCCCCGCGAGCACGTGGTCGAGGTTGTACGCCTTGTACCCGGTGCGGTGGTCCGCGATGCGGTTCTCCGGGAAGTTGTAGGTGCGGATCCGCTCGCTGCGGTCCACGGTGCGCACCTGGGAGCGCCGGACGTCGGCGGCGGCCGCGGCGGCCGCCTCCTGCTGCGCCGCGAGCAGCCGGGCGCGCAGCACGCGCATCGCCTGCTCCTTGTTCTGCAGCTGCGACTTCTCGTTCTGCATCGACACGACGATCCCCGTGGGGACGTGCGTGATGCGGACGGCCGAGTCCGTCGTGTTCACGGACTGGCCGCCCGGGCCCGACGACCGGTAGACGTCGATGCGCAGGTCGTTCGGGTCGATCTCCACCTCGCCCGGATCGTCCACCTCGGGCAGCACCAGCACGCCGGCCGCCGACGTGTGGATGCGTCCCTGCGACTCCGTGACCGGCACGCGCTGCACGCGGTGCACGCCGCCCTCGTACTTCAGGCTCGCCCACACGCCCTCGGCGGGGTCGGAGACGCTCCGCGCCTTGACCGCGACCTGGACGTCCTTGTAGCCGCCCAGCTCGGTCTCGGTGGCGTCGAGCACCTGGGTGGCCCAGCCGCGGCGCTCGGCGTAGCGCAGGTACATGCGCAGGAGGTCGCCGGCGAAGAGGGCCGACTCGTCGCCGCCCTCCCCCGCCTTGATCTCGAGGATGACGTCGCGCGCGTCGTCGGGGTCCCGCGGCACCAGCACACGCCGCAGCCGCTCGGACGCGTCCTCCGCCGCGGCGCGCAGGGCCGGCAGCTCGGCCGCGAAGGCCTCGTCCTCGGCGGCGAGCTCGGCGGCCGCCTCCGCGTCGTCGCGGGCCTGCTCCCACGCGCGGTACGCCGCGGCGACCTGGTTCAGCTCGGCGTAGCGGCGGCCGAGAGAGCGGGCGCGCCCCGCGTCCGCGTGCACGGCCGGGTCGGCCAGCGCGCGCTCGATCTCGGCGTGCTCGTCGAGCAGCGGCCGCGCGGCGGCGAACGAGTCGGTCATGGGTACTCCCGGTCCGGGCGCGAGGCGGCGTCGGGCCCGGCGCGGACCACCTCACCGGGACACGCACTGCCTCGGCGGGTGGCGACATTCCCTCGGCAAAGCAGAAGCGCCGGTGGTCCGTCGTCCGACTGCCCCTGGAGAGGTTGTCGGGCGGACCACCGGCGCTAGCCACCCCACGAACGTGCTCGCTTCGCTCCGCGCGTTCGCAGGGACCCCGACAGGGGTCAGGCAGCTACTTCTTCTTGCCGTAGCGCGCCTGGAAGCGGGCGACGCGGCCACCGGTGTCGAGGATCTTCTGCTTGCCCGTGTAGAACGGGTGGCAGGCGCTGCAGACCTCGACGCTGATCTTGCCGGAGGTCGCGGTGCTGTGGGTCGTGAACGTGTTGCCGCAGGTGCAGGTCACCTCGGTGACGACGTACTCGGGGTGGATTCCGGACTTCATGATGCTCCTTGGTGTGATGCCACCGGGTCGCCCCGCAGGACAGCGGGCCGTGAACCGGATGGCCGACGAACCATTGTGCCAGAACGCAGACGCGCACCGGGACGATCAGATCGTCTCGCCCGGGTTCTCGTCCGAGAGCCCGGCCGGCGTCGTCTTCTGCACGTGCAGCAGGAACTCGACGTTGGTCTTGGTCTTCTTGAGCTGGCCGAGCAGCAGCTCGATCGCCTGCTGCTGGTCGAGCGCCCCCATGACGCGGCGCAGCTTGTAGACGATGCCCAGCTCGTCCTTCGACATGAGGATCTCCTCGCGCCGGGTGCCGGACGCGTTGACGTCCACCGCCGGGAAGATCCGCTTGTCCGCGAGGTTGCGGGAGAGGCGCAGCTCCATGTTGCCCGTGCCCTTGAACTCCTCGAAGATCACCTCGTCCATCTTCGAGCCCGTCTCCACGAGCGCCGAGGCGAGGATGGTCAGCGAGCCGCCGTTCTCGATGTTGCGCGCCGCGCCGAAGAACTTCTTCGGCGGGTAGAGCGCCGCGGCGTCGACACCACCGGACAGGATGCGGCCCGACGCCGGCGCCGCGAGGTTGTAGGCGCGCGACAGGCGGGTGAGCGAGTCGAGCAGCACGACGACGTCCTGGCCCAGCTCGACCAGGCGCTTGGCCCGCTCGATGGCGAGCTCCGCGACGATCGTGTGGTCCGACGCGGGGCGGTCGAACGTCGAGGCGATGACCTCGCCCTTGACCGTCCGCTCCATGTCGGTGACCTCTTCGGGCCGCTCGTCCACGAGCACCACCATGAGGTGGACCTCGGGGTTGTTCGCGGTGATCGCGTTGGCGATCTGCTGCATGATGATCGTCTTGCCGGCCTTGGGCGGCGCGACGATGAGGCCGCGCTGGCCCTTGCCGATCGGGGCGACGATGTCGATCACGCGCGGCGTGAGGCGGGTGGCCTCCGGGTTCTCCAGCCGCAGCCGCTCCTGCGGGTACAGCGGCGTCAGCTTGGTGAACTCGGGACGCTGGCGCGCCTCCTCCGGCGTCATGCCGTTGACGGAGTCCAGCCGCACGAGCGCGTTGAACTTGCTGCGGACGTTCTTGCCCGCCGGCGGCTCCTCGCCCTCGCGGGGCTGGCGGATGGCACCGACGATCGCGTCGCCGCGGCGCATGCCGGACTTCTTCACCTGGTTGAGGGAGACGTAGACGTCGCCCGCCCCGGGCAGGTAGCCGCTCGTGCGCACGAAGGCGTAGTTGTCGAGGATGTCGAGCACACCGGCGACGGGCAGCAGCACGTCGTCCTCGCGCACCTCGACGTCGTCCAGGCCCGCGACGTCCGGGCCGCCCGCACGCCCGCCGCGGTTGCGCTTGCGGTCCCGGCCGCGGTCGCGACCCCGGCGACGGCGCGAACCGCGCTCGTCGTCGTCGTCCCGCCGCGGGCGCTCGTCGCGCTGGCCGCCCTGGGCGCCCGAGCGCTGCTGCTGGCCGGAGCCGTCGTTGCCGCGCCCCTGACCCGAGCGCTGGCCGTCACCCTCGCCCTGTCCCTGTCCGGCGTTCTGGCCGTTGCCGTTCTGCCCGTTGCCGGACCGGCGGCCGCCGCGCTCGCGCGGGGCCGCGACGGCCTCCGCGAGCTGGGCGAGGCGCGCCTCGCGGTCGGCGTCGTTCTGCTGGCCGCGCTGCTCGCTGCCGCGCTGCTCGTCCCGGGAGGGCGAGCTTGGCGCGCAGCTTCTCCCGGCGTTCGGGGCCGAGGTCGTCGCCCAGCCACGAGTACGCCAGCGAC
>JADHZE010000293.1 GCA_026934365.1 Isoptericola sp. QY 916
CGGGCCGCACGGTCGTGGCGCTCGGGGTCGCGTTCGTCGCGGCGACCGCCACCGCCGTCACCGGCATCGCGCTGCTCGAGGACTCCACGACCCCGCCCGCCGCCGGATCGGACCAGGTCGTCGACGCGGACGACCTGGCGCAGCGGCTCGCCTGGGCCGACGCCTACGGCGAGGCCTTCGCGGACGACTTCTGAGCCGAGACGCGGACGAGCCCCGGACGTCGGGACGTCCGGGGCTCGTCGGGTGCTCGTCGGCCGCCCAGCCGGTCAGGGCACGAGCGTGGCGCGCGTCTCCGCCGACTCCTCGACCGCCTCGCGGGTGAACGGCCACGCGAAGGTCTTCCCCGCGGCCCACTCGTCGAGCTGGTCGTCGTAGTGCGACGACGCCGGGTGGCCGGACACCCCGGTGACGGTCACCCACGTCGACGCGTCCAGGTCGGCCATGTCGACCACCATCCGCATGGACGGGCCGGTCGTCACGGCGAAGCTGCCGGTGCCGGCGTCCCACCCGGTCGCGTTGACGATGGACGAGCCGCCGGGCATCCTCACCGGGTCCGGGTTGACGAGGTCGCGCACCAGGCCGGGCACCGCCTCGCCGCCGATCACCGGGTGCTCGAGCTGCAGCGTGTGCAGCGTGCCCCAGTCCCAGTCGGTCGGCTCCTTGGACAGCTCGACCGTGAGGTCGCGACGCGCGCTGGACAGGGCCCGCGTGAGGATCTCGTCGCGCGACTCGACGACGTTCGCCGTCGTGCGGTCGTCCCAGAACGCGTCCTCGGACCGGTCCAGCATCGACTTCACCACCAGGAGCCACTGCGACCCGCCGTCGGGGCGCATGCTCGGGGGCAGGTCGTCCCAGAACGCCTCCTGCAGGAGGTTGCGCCACACGGCGGCGAAGTAGGCGGCCGCCGGGGAGTCGGCGTCCATCCGGTAGTCCCAGTCCGCGAGCAGGTCCTGCCCGGCGGCGACGTAGGAGTCGTCGAGGTCGATGTCGAGCAGGGTGGGCACGAGGGCCTCCGCGAACGCCGACCAGTCGTCGTTCTGGATGCGGTTCATGTCCTCTGCCGTGAACGGCCGGCCGGACGCGATCTGCTGGGCGAGCAGGGTGCGGATGCGCTCCGAGCGGTACCCGTAGTCCCAGTCGTCCGCGAGATAAGGACGCGCCCCGTCGCGCAGCACGGCCTGGTTGGCCGCGACGACGAAGCCCTCCTCCGGGTCGAGCGCGCGCGGCATGTCGTCGGCGTCCACCCACCCCTGCCAGTCGTAGCGCGGGTCCCAGCCGGGGCGGGGCCAGGTGCCGTCGGACGGCACGGGCCCCTTCACCTCGGAGCGGACCGGGATGCGGCCCGGCGCCTGGTACCCGATGTGCCCGTCCGTGGTGGCGAACACGATGCTCTGGGCCGGCACCTCGAACAGCGCGGCCGCCGCGCGCACGTCGTCGGCGTCCTTCGCCGTGTCGAACGCGAAGACGGCGTCGGCCGTGCGGCCGGGCTGCAGCGCCGTCCACTGCAGGGCGACGGCGTACTCGCCGAACTCCGTGCCCTCCGAGGTGGGCGAGCCCACGACGTCCCCGACCTCGAGCACGTCCGAGACGATCGGGCCGTGCTCGGTGCTGCGGACCGTGATGTCGACCGGGGTGCCACCCGCGACCCGGATGGTCTCCTTGCGGGTGTCGAGCTGCTCCCACTGCTCCGCGCCGGCGTCCTTCAGCCACGTGTCGCCGCGCACGCGCTCGATGAAGAAGTCGGTGACGTCGGCGCCCATGTTGGTCAGGCCCCACGCGAGGTCGCCGTTGTGCCCGATGACGACGCCGGGAAAGCCGGCGAACGAGAAGCCGGCGACGTCGAACGGGCACTCGGCGGAGACCTCGTTGCAGTGCAGGCCCACCTGCGACCAGATCCCGGGGGCGGACAGCGCGAGGTGCGGGTCGTTCGCGAGCATCGGCTCGCCCGACTCCGTGTGCTCCCCGGACACGACCCACGAGTTGGAGCCCGCCGCGTCACCGCGGCCCACCAGCACCGGCACCGCGTCCAGTGCGCTGCGCGTGGACTCGACGGCGGCGCCCAACGCGGCGGTCGCCTCGCCGGCCCCGCCCGTCGCGCGACCCGTGAGGGCCGACGTCAGCTCGGCGTCGGTCCCCGTGTCGGCACCGGCGTCGTCGCCGTCCGTCGCGTCGCCCGACGCCTGCGCGGGCCGCTCGTTGTCGAGGTCGCGGTTGCGCAGCACCGGCCGGTTGCCGCTCTCGCCGTACGCCGGGAACAGCTCGTCGACCAGGTCCGTCTCGCCGAGGGTGCTGTACGCCAGGGCCCGGTCGAGCTCGCTGTCGTAGTTGCCGCGCAGGTCCCACGCCATCGCCTTGAGCCAGGCGAGCGAGTCGACCGGGTCCCACGGCTCGGGCTCGGCGACGTCCACGCGCGCCCCGAGCACCGTGTACTCGACGCCGAGCTCCTCCGGGTCGCGGCTCTCGAGGTACGCGTTGACGCCCTGCGCATACGCCTGCAGGTAGTCGCGCGACTCGTCCGAGATGAGGTTCCACTCCTGCTCGGCCACGCGACGCCACCCGAAGGTGCGCGTCACCTTGTCCGCCTCGATCGCCTCCGGGACGTCGCCGACGAGCTCGGCGAGGCGGCCCGACGTCACGTGGCGGCGGTAGTCCATCTCGAAGAAGCGGTCCTGCGCCTGCAGGTAGCCCTGGGCGCGGAACAGGTCCTCGGGGGTGTCCGCGTAGACCTGGGGCACGTCCTGCGCGTCGCGTCGCACCTCGACGGCGGAGCTGAGACCCGGCACCTGCTGCGAGCCCTCGTGGTCCGGCAGCGGACGGCGCAGCGTGACGACGGTGAAGACCGTGCCGGCCACGAGGGCCAGCACCACGACGACGGCGACACCGACGACGGCGCTGCGGAGCCGCGAGCGCCGGCGGGGTGACTCCTCGGTCTCCGTCACGTCCTGGGAGAGGTCGGGCTCGGACGGGTTTCCGGGTTCTGCAGGGGTGACGGTCGCTGACACGCAGGCGAGACTACCGTCCGGCGTATGATTGGCACTCGCATCACCTGAGTGCCAGCATCGCGCCCCTCCCGGCGGGTGCCGGCGTCCGCCACGAGGAGATCACGTGCCCACCTACGCATACCGGTGTGCCGACTGCGGCCACGCCTTCGACGTCCACCAGTCGTTCACGGACGACTCGCTGACCGTCTGCCCCGAGTGCGGCGGGACGCTGCGCAAGCAGTACGGCTCCGTGGGCGTGACGTTCAAGGGATCGGGCTTCTACCGCACCGACTCGCGGTCCGGGTCCGGCAAGGGCTCCGGCTCGTCCTCGAGCTCCTCGTCGTCGAGCGGCTCCTCCAGCAGCTCCGGCAGCTCCGGCAAGGACTCGTCCTCGAGCGGCTCGTCCTCGACCGGCTCGTCGAGCACCTCGTCGTCCGGGTCGTCCAGCACGTCCAAGGCCGCCTCCTCCTGATCGTCCGGCGGCGCCCGGTCGACGACACCGCCGCGGCGGTACCGACCCCGGACGCTGCCCCCAGGCCGGCGCCGTCCACAGGTTGTCGCACCACACCGACGTCCAGGGACCGGGCGACCTAGCGTCGCCCGCATGCCGCTGCTCGACACGCTCCCCCGACCCGACACCCGCCGCGCCCAGGAACCACGGGCCGGGTCGGCGCGTCCGCCCGGCCCCGGCGGACCGGCCGGACGGCGCCGGGTCGCGCGCCGGCTGCGTTCCCTCCTCTGGCGGGTGCGCTTCGTGCTCGCCGCCGGCTGCGGCGGCCTCGCG
>JADHZE010000294.1 GCA_026934365.1 Isoptericola sp. QY 916
TCGACGAGCCCCCGGCCGCGGAAGCCGGCGCCGCGCCGCGGCCGTCGGTCGCTGATCGTCTCGATGCTGGTCGTGGTGCTGCTGTGCGCGGTGGGCGTCGTCGGCGGCTACGGCCTGGGGCAGGCGGTCGACGGCGCGCGGAGCCTGCTCGCGGGGCCGGAGAGCCTCCCCGCCGACAAGGTCGCGGCCCCCGAGCCGCTGAGGCTGGGTGGTCCGGCCACCACGTGTCGCGCGGACGACGTCGAGCTGCGGCTCTCGTCGAGCGCGCCGACGGTGACGGCGGGGTCCCCGATGTCCTTCATGGTGCGGGTCACCAACGTGGGGCGGGTGCCGTGCCTGTTCGACGGCGCCGCCGCCAGCCGCGCGGTGACGATCACCGACGAGTCGGGCAAGGAGGAGGTCTGGTCGTCCGCGGACTGCTCCGACGGGTCACGACCGCTGCTGCTCGGGCCCGACGGCGTCGACGCCGGCGAGGTGCACTGGAAGTCCGTCCAGGGCTGCGCGAAGAAGGCGCCGGTCGTCGGGGCGGGCACCTACGAGGCGACCGCGTCGCTGGAGGACGTCCCGGGCGCCACCAGCGAGCCGCTGACGATCACCGTCGCGGCGAAGGCCGAGGCGAAGACCGCCCCGACGTCGGACGACGGCACCAAGGACGCGACGTCGCGCGACGAGGCGAAGGGCGCGGCAGACGACGCCGCGACGGACGACGAGTCGCAGGGGCAGACGTCGAAGGGCGACGCGAAGTCCGGCGACGACGCGAAGGCCGACGCCGAGGGCGACAGGTCGGACGGCGCGACCGGCGACGCCAAGGACGCCGCGGACCGCGAGGCCACCGCGGAGGAGAAGGACGCGACCGACTGAGCGGGTCCCGGGCCCGGGCCGGCCCGTGGACCGGCGGGCCCGGCTCGGGGTCTCCGGCGTAGCGTGCCGGGGTGCTCGAACCCGTGCGCCCCGGCGACGTCCCGGACCTGACCGAATTCCTCCGCGGCGCCGACCTCACGGTGGCGGGCCTGGACGCGCCGGCCGTGCGCCTGTGGACCCGGCGTGACGACGCGGGGATCGCGGCGAGCGCGGGCTACGAGCTCAGCGCGGACGGCCGGCACGCGCTGATCCGCAGCACTGCCGTGCGGCGCGACCTGCGCGGGCGGGGTGCGGGCCTCGCGGCCGCGACGTTCGCCGTCGACCGGGCCCGGGAGTCCGGGGCGGCCACGGCGTGGCTGTTCTCACGCCGGTCGGGGGCGTTCTGGCAGCGGCTCGGCTTCACCCGCTCGACGACGGACGCCCTCGCCGCGGCCCTGCCCGAGGCGCAGCAGGTGCGGCTGTTCCGTCGGACCGGTCAGCTCGACCGGGAGGTCGCATGGAGCCTGGCGCTGCGGGGGTGAGGTCGACCGTGCGGGTCCGATGCCCCGGAACCGTCAGACGTAGCGCTCCAGGATGCTGGACTCGGCGAGGCGGGACAGGCCCTCGCGCACGGCGCGGGCACGCTGCTCGCCGACGCCGTCGACGGCCATGAGGTCGTCGACGCTCGCCGCGAGGAGCTTCTGCAGCCCGCCGAAGTGCCCGACCAGTCGTTCGATGATGGCGGCGGGCAGGCGCGGCACCTTGGACAGCAGGCGGTAGCCGTGGGGCGCGACGGCGGCGTCGAGCGCCACCCCGCCGCCGGGCAGCTCCAGGACACGGCCGATGTGGCCGAGGTCGAGCAGCTGCGCGGAGTCGAGGGCGGCGAGGTCGGCGTGCACGCTGGCGAGCGAGCGGCCGCTGCGCTCGAGCTCCACGTAGTCCCGCACGACGAAGTCGCGGTCGGCGCCGATGCCGCCGATGAGCTCGTCGAGCTGCAGGGCGAGGAGGCGGCCGTCGGCGCCGAGCTCGACGACGTACCCGTCGATCTCCTCGGAGATCCGGCGCACCATCTCGAGGCGCTGGACGACGGAGCACACGTCGCGCACGGTGACGAGGTCCTCGATCTCCAGCGCGGAGAGCGTGCCGGACACCTCGTCGAGGCGGGAGCGGTACCGCTCGAGGGTGGCGAGGGCCTGGTTGGCGCGGCCGAGGATGGTGTCCGGGTCCTCCAGCACGTGCCGGTGCGACCCGACGTAGATCGCGATGATCCGCATCGACTGGCTGACCGAGATCACGGGCAGGCCGGACTGCTTGGCCACGCGCTCCGCGGTGCGGTGGCGGGTGCCGGACTCGCTGGTCTCGATCGACGGGTCGGGCAGGAGCTGCACGGCGGCACGACGGATGCGGGTGGCGTCGTGGTCGAGGACGCACGCGCCGTCCATCTTCGACAGCTCGCGCAGCCGGGTGGCGGAGAACTGGACGTCCAGCTCGAAGCCGCCGGAGCACATCTGCTCGACGGTCTTGTCGAGTCCGAGCACGATGAGCGCGCCGGTGCGCCCGCGCAGGATGCGTTCCAACCCGTCGCGCAGCTCGGTGCCGGGGGCGACCGCGGCGAGGGTCTCCCTGAGCAGGGCATCGGAGTGCACGGAGGAGGGAGCCACGGGGGAATCCTACGACGTCAGGGGTCACTCGCCCCGGCGATCCGCCGATCGGACGCCGACCCCGGCGAGCTCGACCGCCTCGGCGAGGTGCCGGGCCTCGAGCAGCTGCATCCCGGCGGGCGCCTTGACCGACGTCCCGGCGGGGACGACGGCGCGCACGAAGCCCAGGCGGGCGGCCTCCCCGACGCGACGGTCCAGCCCGGTGACGGGCCGGATGTCGCCCGCGAGGCCGACCTCGCCGACCGCGACGGTACCGGTGGGCAGCGGCTCGCCGGTGCGCGCGGAGACGATCGCGAGGGCCGTGGCGAGGTCGGCGGCGGGCTCGGTGACGCGGGCGCCGCCGATGGTGGAGACGTAGACGTCCTGGTCGGCGAGGCGCAGGCCCGCGTGCCGGTGCAGGACGGCGAGGATCATCGCCAGCCGTGACGACTCCACGCCGCTCGTCGTGCGCCGCGGGTTGGCGAGCGGCGACGGGGCGACGAGCGACTGCAGCTCCAGGGCGAGCGTGCGGCGGCCCTCGAGCGTCACGGTGACGCACGTGCCGGGCACGCCCGCGCCGAGGTGGGAGAGGAACAGCCCGCTCGGGTCGCTGAGCCCGATGATGCCCCGCTCGGACAGCTCGAAGCAGCCCACCTCGTCGGTGGGGCCGTACCGGTTCTTCACGGCCCGGACCATGCGCAGCCGCGAGTGCCGGTCGCCCTCGAACTGGCACACGACGTCGACCAGGTGCTCCAGGGTGCGCGGCCCCGCGACCGTGCCGTCCTTGGTGACGTGCCCGACCAGCAGGACGGGCACCTGCCGTGACTTGGCGACGGCGATGAGCGACGCCGCCACCTCGCGCACCTGGCTCACGCCGCCGGGGGCGCCGTCCACCTCGGCGGACGCGATGGTCTGCACGGAGTCGACGACCAGCAGGTCGGGCTCGTTGGCCTCGACGTGGCCCAGCACGGTGCCGAGGTCGGTCTCGGCGGCGAGCAGCAGCGTGGGAGCGAGCGCGCCGACCCGCTCGGCGCGCAGCCGCACCTGCCCGGCGGACTCCTCACCCGTCACGTACAGCACGGTCCGGGCGTCGCGGCCGTCCGCGCCGCGCGCGTAGGAGGCCGCGACGTCGAGCAGCAGGGTCGACTTGCCGACGCCGGGCTCGCCGGCCAGCAGCACGACGGCGCCCGGCACGAGTCCGCCGCCGAGCACGCGGTCCAGCT
>JADHZE010000295.1 GCA_026934365.1 Isoptericola sp. QY 916
GGTCGTCGACGTCGCGGCCGACGTCGCGGTGACGATCCTGTTCCTCGTCTACGGCGCGCGCCTATCGACCCGCGAGGAGCGCCGGGGCGTGCACGGCCTCCGCCGTGGCAGCGAGGGCCTCCCGCGCTCCCGCGTCGTCCGCGTCCGCGAGGACCACGACCTCCGAGCGCGCGAAGACCGTCTGGCTCGTCGTGAGGGCGAGCTCGGCCGGGTCGGCCGCGTCGAGGAGCACCGTGTGCGTGGACAGGTCGCGCACCGCGACCGCCGGGGCGCCCGTCGACGGGCTCGCCGACTCGCTGGGCGACGAGGCCGCGCAGCCGGTGAGGGCGAGTGCACCGGTCAGGAAGACGGGCAGGACGAATCGGACGTTCCGGAGGGGCACGCCCCTCATCTTTGCGCATCCACCGACCGCTGGTCGACGGCTTCCACGACCTCGTCACATGCGCGCGGCGCGAAGCGGCCCGGCCTCGGGCGCCACTGCGGGTCAGGCGTCGGCGAGCAGCGCCATGATCTCCGCGTACTGCCGCCGCTGCGCGGCGGAGAGGGGTGCGAGGAGCGCCTCCTGCACCCCGTCGAGAACCTCGTCGAGCCTCCGGAGCTCGGCGAGGCCGGACGGCGTGACCGACACGATCTTGCGGCGCCGGTTCGCGGGGTCCTCCTCCCGCTCCACGAGGCCGCGCTCCTCGAGCTCCTGGAGGGCGCCGGTGACGTCGCTCCGGTCGATACCCGTGTCCCGACCGAGGTCGGCCTGGCTCTCCGGGCCCCACTGCTCGAGCGCGGCCAGGAGCCGGTAGTGGTAGCCGCGCAAGCCGTCGCCCCACGCGGTTCCTCGTGGTGGGCCGCAGCGCGCGGGCCCTCACCGAGACGGTCTCGATGCTGCGGGCCCGCGGCATCGCGGCGAACGCGACCAACCAGTTCGACCGGGTGCTCGAGGACTACGACGCCCGCGACCTCGACCTCGTGCTCTTCGGCGGCCAGGTGCCGCCGCCGCTGCGCGAGCACCTGGAGGCGGAGATGCTCCGTCGCCACCCCGACGTCCAGCTCCGCAGCGGGCTGGGCGGCATGGCGCCGCTGCTCACCGCCCAGGTGGAGGAGCTCGTCGGTGGCCCGGCGCCCGGCGTCGAGCACGACGCCGAGTCCCGCGAGCTGCGCGTGACGCTCACCGCACCCGCGCACGTCACGGCGACAGCGCTCTGGGCCGTGCCCGTGCCACCCGACCCGGTCCCCCACACCGTCGCGCTCCTCGACACGACCCTGCCGGCCGGACGGCACGCGATCCCGGTACCGCGCGACGTGCCCGCGCAGGGCGCCTTCGCCGCCGTCCGCGTCGACGACCGCACGTCCGTCGTGCGGCTCGGCGCCGCACCGGGACCGGCCGCTCGCGGCACCGCCGGCGGGGCGCTGCCCGCGCCCGAGCCGGTCACCACGCGGCTCCCCTGGGAGGCGTCCGGGTCCCGGGCGTCGTGAGCAGGGGATGTCGCACGCGCCCGGCACCATCGGGGGATGCCGAGCGACCTCCTCCTGCGCATCCACGGCCCCGAGTTCCGGGCGATGTCCGAGCGGGTGCTCCGCGCCACCGAGCTCACTTCCCGCCTCAACGTGCTGCCGTTCGACGACGAGGCGGGCAAGGCGGAGCTCTTCGAGCAGATCCTCGGGCGCGCCCTCCCGCCGAGGACGACGATCTCCCCGCCCTTCTACACGGACCACGGCCTCAACCTCGACCTCGCCGACCGGGTGTTCGTCAACCAGAACTGCACCTTCCTCGACTACGCCGGGATCCGGCTGGCCGAGCGCGTCATGGTGGCGCCGCGGGTCACGTTCATCACCGTGGGCCACTCGGTCGACACCGACGACCGGAGGGTGTGGCTCACCGGCGGCCCGATCGGCGTCGAGGAGAACGTGTGGATCGGCGCGGGCGCCACCGTCCTGCCGGGCGTCACCATCGGGCGGGACTCGGTGATCGCCGCCGGGTCCGTCGTCGCCGACGACGTGCCCCCGCGCAGCCTCGTCACCGGCGGCAAGGCGACGGTGCGCCGCAGCTGGTGAGGCCTGGTCAGGGTGAAAAGGGGCCCGACGGTTGAGGCCTTCCGCCGCCCGTTCCTACGCTGCAGAGGTGTCCGCGGCAGGTCGGGACGTCGCCAGCACCTCGCGACGCCGCCTGCGTCGCGAGGCGTGGGGCTTCGCCGTCGGGTCGCTGTGCTTCCTCGTCGGGGCGCTCCCGCCCTACGCCGACGCCGTGGGCGCGGTCGCGGCGGGCGTCACGTTCGTCGTCGGGTCCGTGTTCTTCACCGCGGCGGCGTTCGTCCAGCTGAGCCTCAGCGGCCGCCGCCCGCCGCGCGCGGGCACGCACCCCGCCGACCTGTGGGACTGGTGGGCGGCCGCGGTCCAGCTCGCCGGCACCGTGTGCTTCAACGTGAGCACGGTCGCCGCCCTGGTGGCCGCGGTCGACGACCCGGGGCGGCTCGGGGCGGGCTGGAAGCCCGACGCGTACGGCTCCGTCGCGTTCCTCGTCTCGTCCGCGTTCGCGATCGTCGCGACCCGCGACCGCGGGCACCTGTGGGACCTCGACGCGCGCACCTGGCACGGCACCTGGCTCAACGCCGTCGGCTCCGTAGCGTTCGCCGCCTCCGCCGTCGGGGCGTACGTGGAACCGTCCACGGGCACCTACCTCAGCGCGTGGTGGGACCAGGCAGGGACGCTCGTCGGGGCGCTCTGCTTCCTCGTCGCGGCACTCCTGTCGCGCCGCACGGCCTGACCCGGGACACGTCCGCAGGCGCCCGGGAACGACGAAGGCCGCCGCACCAGGTGCGGCGGCCTTCGGCCTTCGGTGGAGCTAGGGGGATTCGAACCCCCGACCTTCTCATTGCGAACGAGACGCGCTACCAACTGCGCCATAGCCCCGAGAGCGGTGCCAACATTAGCACCCCGTGACGGCAGGTCGCCAAATCGGCTCAGCCCGCCGCGCGACGGCGGGCGAGGATCTCGTCGAGGGGCAGTCCGAGGGTCTCGGTGCGCGGCCGCGGCTCGTCGACGGCCGTCAGGTCCGCCGTCGCGTCGGCGGTCGACGACGTGGCGTCCAGGGTGCCGGCCCGCTCCGCGACCGGTGCCCCGGCGGGCGTCGCGGTCGGTCCGAGCGTCGCACGGACGGTCGCGGCCAGCGCCGCACCGCGTGCGGCCTCGCCTGCCGGGATCGCACGGCCCGCGGCCACGGTCGGGAGCGGCCGCGGCTCGCGTCGAGGCGCCGCCGGCTTCGTGACGTAGGTCGGCAGGGGGACGGGTACGGGCTCCCACGGCTCGCTGCCCACGGGCGGCGGCCCGGCGGGTACGGCGTCGCCACCCTCCCCCGGGTCCACGACGACGACCGGCTCCGGCGCCGGCGGCCGCTCGTCGGCGCGGACGTCGAAGACCAGGCGCTCCGACGACGCGGTGGCGCGACGGCGCGTGGCCGGCTCGGGTTCCGCGCTCTCCTCGCCGCGCGCGCCGTCGGCGGGGACGGTCACGCGGGCGCTCGGGGAGGCGGGCTCGGTGCGCCGCGTCGTGCGCGGGACGGCGCGGGCCGAGGTCAGGTCGGCAGGTGCCGACACGCGCGGGATGAGCTGGGTGTGCGTCGCCGACGGGCGCACCGCGTGGCCGGTCACCCGGGGGCGGTTGCGCGGCGCGTGCGGTCCGCCGTTGGCGAGGGCCCTCGCCTCGGTCGCC
>JADHZE010000296.1 GCA_026934365.1 Isoptericola sp. QY 916
ACGCCCGCCGGCCGCGTGGTGCACGCGCCGGTCGTGCTGCGGCCGGTGACGCTCACCCCGCGCGGGGACGGCGGCGCCGACTACGACCTCACGCTGGAGCCGACGGTCGAGATCAACCCCGTGGTGGCGCGCACGCTGCGCGCGCACGGGGCGCTGCTCGACCCGGCGGCGCTCGCCAAGGCGACGTTCACGCTCGCCGGCTTCGACCCGACGGACGTGCTGGCGCGGGTGGCGGCGCTGGGCGAGGCCGTCCTGGACGACTTCCAGCTCGACCGCCGCGTGCTCGTCGGCACGTTCGTGCACCCCGGGCAGGCGCTGGTCGACGACCTCGACCAGCTCGCGCCGTCGCTGCACCGGCACGAGGTGGTGGCGGCGCTCGCCGGGGTGGACGACGCGGCGCAGCGGCTGGCCGCGCTGGAGCTGCCGGCCCTGCGCCGGGGCGACGCGGACCCGACGCGCGAGCGGGGCGTGGGCGACCTCGACCCGCAGCAGCGGTCCGTGCTGGACGCGCTGGCCACGGGCGGGCACCTGTTCGTCGACGCCCCCGTCGGCTCGGACGTCGCGGGCACCCTCGCCGCCGTCGTCGGCGAGGCGACCGCCGCGGGCCGCTCCGTGCTCTACGTGACCGGCCACCGGCGCGCCGCCGACCGGCTCGCGCTGCGGCTGGAGTCCCTCGGCCTGGAGAGCCTGCTGCTCGACGTGCCGCCGCACCCGACGTGGCGCGAGGACGTGACGCGCCGGCTGCTGTCCGCGATGGCGAGCGAGCCGGAGCAGGTCGACGTGGACGGCACCGCGCGCGTGCGCGACGCCCTGATCGGCACGCGCTCCCAGCTCACCGGCTACATCGAGGCGCTGCACCAGCCGCGCTCGCCGTGGCAGGTGTCCGCGTACGACGCGCTGCAGGCGCTCGCGCGCCTGACCGCCGAGCGGCCCGCGCCGTCGACCACCGTGCGGCTCGCCTCGGAGTCGGTGCTCGCGCTGACGCCGGAGCGCCGCCGCGAGGTCGCCACCGGGCTGGAGCGGGCCGCCGCCCTGGGCGCGTTCACCCTGCGACCGGCGTCGACGCCCTGGTACGGGGCGCACCTGCTGACCGACGACGACGCCCGCCAGGCGCTGGTGCGCGTGGAGCGGCTGCGCGACGTCACCCTGCCGCAGCTGCGCCGCCAGCTCGCGTACACGGGCGAGGTCACGGGCCTGACGACACCGACGACGGTGCGCGGCTGGGGCGAGCAGCTCGCGATGCTCGGCGGGATGCGCAGCACGCTCGACCTGTTCCACCCGATGGTCTTCGAGCGGACGGCGGCCGACCTCGTGCAGGCGACCGCGTCGCGGCGCTGGCGGGCCGAGCACGGCATCGAGATGGGCTGGTTCGCGCGCCGCCGGCTGCACAAGCGCGCCAAGGACATGGTGCGCCCCGGCGTGCGGGTCCCGAACCTGCACGAGGCGCTGGTGCAGGTGCAGGAGCAGCGCGACGTCTGGGCCGAGCACGCGCAGCGCGGCGGCTGGCCGACCCTCCCCGAGGGGCTCGCGTCCATCGAGGACACGTACGAGGCCGTGCGCATCGACCTCGAGGCGCTCGAGCCCGTGCTGGCGCCGACCACCCTGGGCGGCCACCTCCTGGACCTCGACCTGGACGGCCTCGCGGAGCGGCTGCAGCGGCTGGCGGGTCACGCCGACTCGCTGGCCGTGCTGCCCGAGCGCACCAGCCTGCTGCGCGCCGCGCGGACCGCCGGCGTGGGCGACCTCGTGGACGACCTCACCGACCGGCGCGTGCCGGGCGACCTCGTCGCCGCGGAGCTGGAGCTCGCCTGGTGGTCGTCCGTCTTCGAGCAGCTGCTCGCCGGCGACCCGGTGCTCGCCGGGCAGGACGGCGTCGGGCTGGACGCGCTCGCCCGACGCTTCCGCGACCTCGACCGCGAGCACCTCGCCGCGCTGTCCCAGCCGGTGCGCGTGGCGGCACGGGCGCACCTCGGGACCGCGATGCGCGAGGACCGGGACTCCGCGGAGGCCCTCTTCACGGAGCTCATCGAGGGCCGGCTGACGACGCTGCGCGACCTCGCGGAGCGGCACGGCGACGTCCTGCGGCGCCTCCGCCCCGCGCTGGTCGCGACGCCCACCCTGGTGCCGCACCTGCTCCCCGAGCACCGCACGGCCGACGTCGTGATCCTCGACGCGGTGCAGCACGTGCCCACGGAGGTCGTGGTGCCCGCCCTCGCGCGCGGACGGCAGGTCGTCGTGGTGGGCGACCCGCGGTCGGCGTCCGGCACCAGCGTGCACGAGCTGTCCGCGCTGCTGCCCACGGTGACGCTGCAGCCGCACGAGCACAGCCGCGACCCGGAGCTGACCCGCCTGCTCGCCGCGCACGGGTACGAGGGGCTGCTGCGCCCGGCGCCCCTGCCGCGCGCCGAGCCGCTGGTGCACCTCGACGTCGTGGAGGGCACCGGCATGCCGGACCCCGTCTCGGGCAGCGTGGAGAGCACGCAGGCCGAGGTGGACCGCGTGGTCGAGGTGTCGATCGAGCACGCCCTGACCCGCCCGGAGGAGACGTTCGCGATCGTCACGGTGACGGCCGCGCACGCGGATCGGGTGCGCGAGGCGCTGCTCGCGGAGGTCCGGGCCAACCCCGCACTGGCGCCGTTCTTCTCGGGCTCGCGACCCGAGCCGGTCGTCGTCGCGGACATCACCGGTGTGGCCGGGCTGTCGCGGGACACGGTGCTCCTGTCCGTCGGCTTCGGTCGGACACCGCACGGACGGGTGCTGCACCGCTTCGGCGTGCTCGGCGAGGCCGGGGGAGAGGCCATGCTGGTCGGCGCGCTGGGCGCCACCCGCAAGCGGCTGCACGTCGTGTCCTGCTTCACCGCCGACGCGCTCGACCCCGAGCGCCTGCGCAGCGCCGGCCCCCGTCTGCTCGTCGAGACGCTGGAGCTGGCCGAGCGCCGGTCCGGTGTCGCCGACCAGGTGCGACTCGGCAACGGCGTCGACGTGGGTCGCGCGCCGGACCGCCTGCTCGTCGACCTCGGCGAGCGGTTGTGGAAGCTCGGCTACCTCGTCGAGACCGACTACGGCGCCACGGACGGCGACCGCATCCCGCTGGTCGTGGGCCACCCCGACCTGCCGGGCGAGCTGCTCGTCGCCGTGCTGACCGACGACGCCGCCTACGTCGCGGAGCCGTCCGTGCGTGTGCGCGACCGGCAGCTCGCCGAGCGGCTGGAGCGCCTGGGGTGGGTCGTGACGCAGGTCTGGTCCGCCGCCGCGTTCCTCGACCCCGACGGCGAGGCCGACCGGGTGCGCCGGCTCGTGCAGCGCGTGCGCGACGAGCGGATCGGCACCGCCGGCGGCGTCGTGCCCCCGCGCGAGGTCGTCGTTCCGGTGCTCCCGGACGAGGGCGAGCCGCCCGTCGACCTCGGCGTCGCGCCCGACGTCGTCGAGGTCGCCGCCGAGGACATGGCTGCGGCCGTGCGGAACGACGATCTCGAGACCGCCGCGATGGACGCCGCGACCGTCCTGGACCGCGATGCCGCCCCGGCGGACGGCGCGGCGGTTCAGGACGACGTGACCGCGAACGGAGGCGCGCCGGAGGCTGCCGCCACGGACGGCGACGACGCGAGCGCCGACCCTGCCGAGGACGCCGCTGCCGACCCGGCCGTCGAGGAGGCCGCCGGCGCCGCGCCCGCGGACGAGGCGGACGCC
>JADHZE010000297.1 GCA_026934365.1 Isoptericola sp. QY 916
CAGCGACCTCGTACGGCTGAGCGCCGGCGAGCCGTGGATCGATCCGCGCCACCGCGCGGGCTGGCGGCGGGCGTGGCGGGAGGTGTCGGCGACGACGCCTCCGCGGGGCTACGACGACCCGTGCGGCCTGCCCGCGCTGCGGGCGGCGCTCGCGGAGCGGCTCGCTCGCACCCGGGGCCTCGTCGTCGACGCCGACGAGGTGGTGGTCACCGCCGGGACGACGGCCGGGTTCCGCGACCTGCTCGGCGTGCTGCCCACGGGGCCCGTGGGCATCGAGGACCCGGGCTACCGCGCCGCCGTCGCGACCGCGCACGCCACGGGCCGCGCCGTCGTCGACCTGCCGGCGGAGGCCCGCCACGACGAGGTCGCCCTGCGCGGGCTGGCCGCCGCGTACGTGACGCCCGCGCACCAGCACCCGCTCGGGCGGGTGATGCCGGCGGACGACCGGCGCGCGCTGCTCGCCGCGTCGCGCGCCACGGGAGCCGTCGTCGCCGAGGACGACTACGACTCCGAGCTGCGCTACGACGTGGCTCCCGTGCCGGCCCTGGCGGCGCTCGGCCGGGACCGGGTGGCCTACCTCGGCTCGGCGTCGAAGTCCGCGCCGCCCGGGCTGCGGGTCGGGTGGCTGGTGCCGCCCCCGGCGCTGCTCGACGACGTGGTCCGGCAGCGCGCCGTCGTGCACGACGTCGCGGCGTGGCCCACGCAGCGGGCCCTGCTGACCCTGCTGCGGGACGGCTGGCTCGACGCCGTCCTGCGCACGGCGCGGCGCGTGTACGCCGAGCGGGCGGCCCGCGTCGCCGCGGTCCTGGCGCCGCACGCGGAGCCGGCCGCGACGTCCGCCGGCATGTACTCGACCTGGCTGCTGCCGCAGGAGGCCGCGCTGTCCGCGCGCGACGCTGCGCGGCGGGCGGGCTTCGACCTGCCGCTGCTGTCCGACGTCTGCCGCACCTCCCCGCTCACCGGTGTCGTCGTCGGGTTCGGCGGCGTGGGCGACGCCGAGCTCGACCGCGCGCTCGCCGCGATCCGGGGCGGGCTGGGCGGGTGACGTAGCGATCGGTCGCCGTCGGGCGCGCGGACGACGACCGGTCGCTACGTCACCAAGGGCTACAGCAGGCCGTCGACGACCTTCGCCGCGAGGCCGAACGCCGTCGTCGTGCCCAGCCCGTCCGCGATGGTCACGGTGGTGACGCCGGGCGCTGGGTCAGCGACGACGAACGGCGTACCGGCGAACGGACCGCGGCGCGGGCGCGGCACCGCGAGATCGGGCACCGACCAGCGCCGCCGCACCTCGACCGGCCGGCCGAGCAGGGCCTCGGCCTCGCGCAGCAGCAGGGTGTCGGCGGCCTCGGAGCGCTCGGGGTCCCGGTCGAGGCCCCCGTCGTCGCGCCGGTCGGCGTCCGTGCGGCGGGCCTCGCCGAGGAGCAGCGTGTCGCCGTGCGGGGTGAATACGAGACGGACGCCCGCGTCGAGCAGCTCGGGGGCGTGCGTGCGCAGCCGCTCGCGCACGTCCGCGAGTGCGGGGGAGTGCGCCGTGGCGGCGTCGCGCAGCAGGCTCGTGCCGCCCAGCACGGCCGGGCCGGCGGCGTCGTGCCGGCGGCCCGGTGTCGCGACCCGCAGCACCTGCCGCACGTCGGGGCGCAGCCCGGCGTGCGCCGCCTCGTCGGGGAAGAACCGGTCCAGGTCGGGCCCGACGGCGAGCAGCACGCGGCGTGCCACGACCTCGCCGCGCGACGTGCGCACCAGCGTGCGGCCCGTGCCGGCCTCGAAGGTGAGCGCCGTCGTCGACCAGGCGACGTCGGCCCGCGGCCGGGAGTCGAGCGCGGCGGCGAGCGCCCGGACGGCGTCGCGCGGCTCGACGCGCAGGTCGAGCGGGAGGAACGCGCAGCCGACGACGTCACCCGCGCTCGTCAGCCCGGCGCGCTCGGCGGCCTGCGCGGCGTCGAGGAGCAGCGCGTCGCCGTCGCGGGCGGCCACGAGGTCGTCCAGCACGGCGAGCTCGTCGGCGGAGCGCGCGACGACGACGGCGCCCGTGTCCTTGACCCAGAAGCCCGCCTCCCGGCCGAGCTTCAGCCAGCGCTCGCGCGACGCCAGCGCGCAGGACAGGGTCGCGGCGTCCTGCGTGGTGACGGCGACGTGCCCGCTGCGCCGGGCGGACGCGCCGTCGGGCCGAGGGTCGCGTTCCACCACCAGCACCGAGTGCCCGCGGGCGTGCGCCTCCAGGGCGTGCGCGAGCCCGACGATGCCCGCCCCGACCACGACCAGGTCGGCGGTGGAGGGCAGCGGCGGCAGGTGGGCGGTGCGGGGCGACGGCGGTCTCACGACCAGACCGTGCCCGATCGCGCGACGCCCGCTCAACCGCAGGGGACGCCGTCGCGAACAAGTTCAGCGAACGTTCATCCCGTGTTCCCCGTGCGCCCTTCTGCGCACGGGCTGTGGTAGACCGGGCGCGTGAGCAGCGACGCCCCCACGCCCTTCGACGACCTCGACCGCTACCTGGAGCTCCCGCGCGTCGGCGGGCTCGCGCTGAGCCCGGACGGCACGCGCCTCGTCACCACCGTCCAGACGCTCGACGCGAAGCGCACCGGCTGGACGACCGCCGTCTGGGAGGTGGACCCCGCCGGCGTCGCCCCGGCGCGGCGGCTGACGCGCAGCCGCAAGGGCGAGTCGTCGGCGGTGTTCGCGGCGTCGGGCGACGTGCTGTTCACGTCGGCCCGCCCGGACCCGGACGCGGACCAGGACGACGAGGAGCCGAAGGCGGCGCTGTGGCTGCTGCCCGCGGGCGGCGGGGAGGCGCGCGTCGTCGCGACGGCGCCCGGCGGGGTCGGCGGGGTGCTCGCGGCCCGGGACGCCGACGTGGTGTCCGTCTCCGCGCCGGTGCTGCCGGGCGCGGCGGGGCTCGCCGAGGACGAGGCGCTGCGCAAGGAGCGCACCGACCGCAAGCTCTCGGCGATCCTGCACACCGGCTACCCGGTGCGGTACTGGGACCACGACCTGGGTCCCGACCAGGAGCGCCGGTTCGTCGGCTCCCTCGGCACGACCGACCCGGACGCGCGGCTCGCGCTGCGCCAGCTCACGGGGCCGGGGCGCCAGCTCGACGAGCACGAGGCGGGCCTGGCTCCTGACGGCGCCACGCTCGTCACCACCTGGGCGGTGCCCGACCCGGGCGCGGCACGCCGGGTCGTGCTGGTGGCGGTGGACACCGCGACCGGGGAGCGCCGCACGCTGGTCGACGACCCGGACGCGGACGTCTTCGCCCCGGCGGTGTCGCCGGACGGGCGGTGGGTCGCGTTCGGCTCCGAGACGATCACGACGCCGGAGCAGGCGCCGGTCGTGCGGCTGGGACTGGTCCCGCTCGGCGTGGACGACGCCGAACCGGAGATCCTCGCGGACGGCTGGGACCGCTGGCCGTCGTCGGTCGCGTGGCTGCCCGACGGCTCGGGGCTGGTCGTCACGGCCGACGAGGACGGCCGCGGCCCGGTGTTCCTGCTGACGTTCGGCACCGGCGGACCGGGTGCGGGCGAGCCGGTCACGGTGGAGCGCGTGACGAGCGACGACGCGACGTTCAGCGACGTCCGCGTCGCGCCCGACGGGTCCGCGCTGTACGCCCTGCGCAGCAGCTACGCCGCGCCGGCCGAGCCGGTGCGGATCGACCTCGCCGCCTTCGCCGCGACGGGC
>JADHZE010000298.1 GCA_026934365.1 Isoptericola sp. QY 916
GAAGCTCGGACGAGACCGCAACCGGTTGCGGTCTCGTCCGAGCTTCTCTATCTCGCGGCTCGGGGTTCTCTATCTCGCGGATCAGGTCGACAGGTGGAAGTGGTCGTCCTCCGGGGCGGAGTCCGGGCCGGCGCCCATGTCGACGATGTCGACGTCGCCCTCGCGGTCGGGCTCGCCCGGCGGCAGGCCGAGGAGGGCTTTCTCGTCCGGGCGGTGGCGCAGCACGTGCTCCACGTAGGACGCCGTGGCCTCGAGCATCGGGACGTCGCGCCCGGCCTGCTCGGAGATGAACCAGCGGTGGTCGAGGATCTCGTGGAACAGCTGCGCCGGCTCGAGCTTGCGGCGCAGCTCCCGTGGGACGGCGCGGATGGTCGGCTGGAAGACGTTCTGCGACCAGTCGTGCGCCACCATCTGCGGGTCGTCCTCCTGGCGGTCCGTGGCCGCCACGTAGGAGTCGAGGTCGTTGAGGAGCCGCCGGGCCTGGTTGTCCTGGACGTCCAGGCCGGTGAGGCGGAACAGGCGGCGTGAGTGGTGCCCGGCGTCGACCACCTGGGGCTGGATGCGGACGGTGGTGCCGTCGATGTCCGTGGTGATCGACAGCTCGCCGACGTCGAAGCCCAGGTCGTTGAGCCGGTCGATGCGCGCCGCGACCCGCCAGCGCTCGTCGGACCCGAACGACTCGACGCCCGTGAGCGCCTCCCACAGCTCCGTGTACCGGGAGACGAGGGCGTCGCCGATCGCGATGGCGTCGACCTCCTCGTCGAGCAGCTCGCCCGCCTCGAGGTCGAACAGCTCGCCGATGATGTTGGTGCGGGCGAGGTCGACGTCGTAGGAGCGCTGACCGGGGGTGAGCTCGCGGTGCAGGTCGCCGGTCTCGGCGTCGACGAGGTACGCGGCGAACTGGTGCGCGTCGCGCCGGAACAGGGTGTTCGACAGGGACACGTCGCCCCAGTAGAAGCCGACCAGGTGGACCCGCACCAGCAGGACGGCCAGGGCGTCGATGAGGCGCGCCGCGGTGTCGGGGCGCAGCGCCTGGCTGAAGACGGCCCGGTAGGGGAGCGAGAACGCGAGGTGCTCCGTGACGAGCGCGGCCTCCAGCGGCTCGCCGTCGTCGTCCCGGCGGCCCGTCACCACGCCCACGGGGCGCACGGCCGGGATCTCGAGCTTGCGCAGCTGGCGCAGCAGGTCGTACTCGCGGAACGCGACCGCCTCGCTGATCTCCTTGATCGCGAGCACGCGCCCGTCGAGGCGGACGAACCGCACGACGTGCCGCGAGATACCGCGCGGGAGGGCGGCGAGCACGTCCGCGGGCCACTCGGCCAGGGGGGCGCGCCACGGCAGGTCGAGCAGCGCGGAGTCCGGCGTCGCCGAGGTGATCTGCAGCTGTTCCACGTCGCTCCAGGTGTCGTGCGGGAGGCCAGATGTCGCGCGGAGGGCGGATGGCCCGGCTCGTCAGGGTACGCGACGAGGGGCGGGCCCGGCATCGCCGGACCCGCCCCTCGGGCGGTGCACTGACTCAGTTGAGGCGGTTGCCCGTCGCGGCCGAGAAGAGGTGCGACTGGCCCGGCTTGATCGTCACGTGGATCGTGTCGCCCTTCATGGGGACGTTGCGCGGGTCGATGCGCACGATCACCTGGTTGTCGCCGGCACCCGAGCGGACCTCGGCCTCCTCGGCGGCGGGGCCGACGAGCGTGCCGTAGACGAAGGCGTCCGAGCCGAGCTCCTCGACGAGGTTGACGGCCACGGGCATCGCGTTGTCGGTGCCGTCCGAGACCACCTCGAGCGCCTCGGGGCGGAAGCCGATGGTGATCTTGCCGCCGTCGGCGTCGGTGAGCTGCTCCACGGTCGACCGCTCCAGCGGCACGCGGGCGGCGCCCACGTGGGCCACGCCGTTGTCGACCTTGAAGGTGGCGATGTTCATCGCCGGCGAGCCGATGAAGCCCGCGACGAAGACGTTGGCCGGGGTGTCGTACATCTCGCGCGGCGTGCCGACCTGCTGGAGGAGGCCGCCCTTGAGCACCGCGATGCGGTCGCCCATGGTGAGCGCCTCGGTCTGGTCGTGGGTCACGTAGACGGTCGTGACGCCGAGGCGGCGCTGCAGCGACGCGATCTGCGTACGGGTCTGGACGCGGAGCTTGGCGTCGAGGTTCGACAGCGGCTCGTCCATGAGGAACACCTGCGGCTGGCGCACGATCGCGCGGCCCATCGCGACGCGCTGGCGCTGACCACCGGAGAGCGCCTTCGGCTTGCGGTCGAGGTACTCGGTGAGGTCGAGGATCTTGGCGGCCTCCTCGACACGCTGGCGGATCTCGGCCTTGGGGGTGCCGGCGATCTTCAGCGCGAAGCCCATGTTGTCCGCCACCGACATGTGCGGGTACAGCGCGTAGTTCTGGAACACCATCGCGATGTCGCGGTCCTTCGGCTGGACGTCCGTGACGTCGCGGTCGCCGATGAGGATGCTGCCGCCGTTGACGTCCTCCAAGCCGGCGAGCATGCGCAGCGAGGTGGACTTGCCGCAGCCCGAGGGGCCGACCAGGACGAGGAACTCGCCGTCCTCGACGTGCAGGTTGAGCTGGTCGACGGCCGGGCGCTCCGTGCCCGGGTAGATGCGCGTCGCGTGGTCGAAGGTGACCGTAGCCATGGTTGCAATCCCTCCACCGGCAGGTACGTGCCGGACGATCCGTTGTGGGTGGGTGCCGTTGCTTTCACGCTGGCGTGTCGGCGGTGACACATTCTGTTGTCGTGCGCTCCGGGCCTCGGCCGGACGGCCTCGGATCGGTGCGCCGGGATGATCGTACATGCCCCGGGCGTGAGTTCTGACACAGCCCAGGTCAGGGCCTCGCGGCCGCTCGGAAAGGGTTGTCCGTCAGCCCTCGAGCGCGTCCGCGAGGCGCTCCAGGAGGGCGGCGAGGGCGTCCGCGTCCGCCACGCGCTCGGTCGCGAGCGTCGGCCCGGCACCCACCTTGACCCCCAGGTCGGCCGGCCCGAGCACCTCGAACGCCGCCTCGTCGGTGGTGTCGTCGCCGGCGTACAGCACGAGCCCGCGGAGCCGGTCGTCTCCCTCCTCCAGCTCCTCGCGCAGTCGCTCCACGGCGACCCCCTTGGACGTGGGGACGACGGCGATCTCGACCACGTCCTTGCCGTGCATCGCGTGCAGGCCGAGCCGGGCGGCCACCGCGTCGGCGTCGGCCGCGGCCGCGCGGGCGTCGTCCGGCCCGCTGAGCCGGGTGTGCAGGACGGCGGCGCTCGGCTTGTCCTGCACCCATGCGCCGCGCCGCCCGTCCACGGCGTCCTGCAGCCCCTCGCGCAACCGCTCCAGGGTGTCGGCCTGCGCCTCGGTGAGGCGCAGCGGCACGGCGTCGACCCCGTGGGCGGAGACCCGTCCGGTCTCCGCGCCGTGGCTCCCGACCAGGTACGTGCCCGCCGGTGCCGCCGACCGGGCGGCGAGGTCCGTGAGGTTGCGGCCCGAGACGAGGGCGAGGCGCAGCTCGTCGCCCCCGGGTGGCGCCGGCCGCGCCGCGAGCGCGGCGAGCCGGTCCACGGCCGCGCGGGCGGCCGGCGTCATCGTCGAGGCCGAGGGGTCGTCGACGAGGGGCGCGAGCGTCCCGTCGAAGTCGAGCGCGACGAGCCGCGCGACCCGCGGTGTCGCCTGGTCGGGCCGGCCGGC
>JADHZE010000299.1 GCA_026934365.1 Isoptericola sp. QY 916
CGCCGAGCCGTCCGCCGGCGCCACGACGAGCAGGTCCGCGCGCCCGCCGGCCGGGACCACCACGGCGCGGTCGCGCACCTCGGGCGGGCCGTGCACGTCGGTGCCGTCGACGGCGAGGAGGCGGAACGCAGCCCCGCCCACCCAGACCGGCAGGACGCCGTTGTCGGTGTTGATCACCCGGACGCGCGCCGCCGTCCCCGGCGGGACGTCGACCGGCAGGTCCCCGGTCGCCCCCTGCACCGTGCGCCGCGCCCCGTACCGGTGCACCAGCGCCGGGACGTCGACGGCGTCGTCCAGCAGCCTCGCGACCTCCGGCCCGCCGACCGGTCGGGCGTCCCGCCGCGGGGACACGACCACCGCCCCGAGCAGCCCCTTGCGCACCTGCTCGTGCGAGACCTGGTGCGAGTGGTACCAGAAGGTGCCTGCGTCGGCGACGACGAACCGGTACGTGTGCGACCCGCCGGCCGGCACGGCGTCCTGCGTCACGCCCGCGACGCCGTCCGCAGCGTTCGGCACGTCGATCCCGTGCCAGTGCAGCGTGGCGCCGCCCGCCACGCTCTCGTTGACGAACCTCACCTCGACCACGTCGCCCTGCGCGGCGCGCAGCGTCGGGCCGGGGGTGGTCCCGTTCACCGTGTACGCGTCGGTCGCGACGCCGGGAGCGAGCTCGACGCGCTCGGCGCGTGCCGTGAGGGTGAGCGCCACGTCGGCAGGGCCGGGCGGGGCCACCAGGGCGTCGACGCTCGTGGCGGCGGCCGCGGGCCCGCCGCCGTGGCCCGCGTGCCCCTCGAGCGTCGTGACGCGCGGCCCGCTGCCCCGCTCGAACGCGCCCGCCTCCGAGACGGAGAACCGGCCGGGCGTCCTGCTGGTCTGCCAGAGCAGCAGGAGCGGGACCAGGACGGCCGCCGCCGCCAGGCCGGCGACGACGCGCCGCAGGACCGGTGAACGGTCGGCCGTCATGGTGCGCCGAGGTCAGGGCGTGACGCCGTCGGCTGCCAGGCCCGGGGACGCGACGGCAGGTGCGCCGCGATCGGCCCGGCCGCGCGCCGCCACGCGCCAGCCCGTGTACAACGAGACGCCGAACAGCAGCAGCGCGTTGACCCCGTGCAGGCCGCCCAGGAACGGGACGCTGTGCCCCGCGATGCCCAGCGTGGCCTGGAGCGCCACCAGCAGCAGGATCGCGAGGCCCCAGCGCCAGGCGCCGCGCACGCCCGCGAAGAACGAGGCGACGAACGTCAGGAGGGCGACGACGGGGATCACCATCATCCCGTTCGTCCCGTGCAGCAGCATGCCGGACTGCTCCGGGAAGACCTCCTCGCCGGCGAACACCTGCTCCATCGCCGCCTGGTCGAGGACGCCGCCGTCGTCGATGTAGAGGCCCATGCCCGCCACCGCGTAGACGATCACGGCCGCCTGGACGACGACGCCCGCGGCGACGACGTACGCGAGCACACGAAACACCTGTCTCATGCCGATCACCTCGATCGTGCAGGGGCCGCGCTGTCGCGACCCGTTCTCTGATGGTGAGACGGGCGCAGTGCCCCCGCTACGAGCGACCGGGGTGAACCAGGGGTGAACTCGAACGCCCCGGGCGACGCCGTCCGGGCGTGATGTCGGGCACACTGGCCCCATGAGTCTGGTGATCTGGGCGGAGGGCCGCCTCGTCGGGCAGGGGGAGGCCGCGCTGAGCGCCGTCGACCACGGCATCACGGTCGGCGACGGCGTCTTCGAGACGTGCACGGTCTTCGACGGTCGGGCGTTCGCGCTCACGCGGCACCTGCGGCGCCTCGCGCGCTCGGCCACCGGGCTCGGCCTCGCAGCCCCCGACGAGCAGAAGGTGCGCGACGGCGTCGCGGCCGCGCTCGCCGAGGCCGTGCGCCTCGACGGCGCGTTCGACGGCCGGCTCCGCATCACCGTCACGGCCGGTGTCGGCCCGCTCGGCTCCGGCCGCGTCGACGCGCCGCAGACCGTCGTCGTGGCCGCGCAGCAGTCGGCCATGGCGCCCACGTCGCGGTCGGCGCGCTCGCCGTGGCCGCGCAACGAACGGTCCGCCGTCGCGGGCCTCAAGACGACGTCGTACGCCGAGAACGTGGTGGCCCTCGCGGACGCCGTGGGGAAGGGCGGAGACGAGTCGATCCTGCCCAACACCGTCGGCGACCTGTGCGAGGGCACGGGGTCCAACGTGTTCGTCGAGCGCGACGGCGAGCTGGTCACCCCGACCCTCGACTCCGGCTGCCTTGCCGGCATCACCCGCGCCCTCACGCTCGAGTGGGCGGCGGAGGAAGGGCTGCCCGTGCGCGAGGCGAAGGAGGGTGAGCTGCCCTTCACGGTGCTCGACGAGGTGTCTGAGGGTCGCGCGCAGCTCGCGCTCACGTCGTCGGGGCGCAACGTGCAGCCCGTCGTCTGGCTGGACGGCGTCGGCGTCGAGGTGGGGGACGTGACCCGTGCGGCGCGCGAGCTCTTCGAGCGGAACTGCCGCGAGCGCCTCGACCCGTGAGTGCCCGCGGCGCCGGTTTGGTCCGCCGCCCGATCTGTGGCTAATATCGTCCACGCACCGGGCGATTGGCGCAGTGGTAGCGCGCTTCGTTCACACCGAAGAGGTCACTGGTTCGAACCCAGTATCGCCCACCCGCAGAGAGGCCCTCTGACCAGCGGAAACGTTTGGTCGGAGGGCCTCTTCACTTGCCATGGAAAGCCCGAGGCCGTGCCTGGGCGTCTAACTGGGCATCTACGGGTTCCTGCCCGAGCCATCACGTGGCGATAACGATCGATCGCTCGAAGCATGTCGCCACCTACGGCGGTAGCTGACGGCCACCACTCATCGGACCCTCCCCGGAAGCCTGACCCACGGACTGACTGTGCACGACCGGGAGGCCACGGCGTGCGTGGGTATGAGCGCATCTTGAGCGCGCGCCCGTCAGGACCTGGGGCAAGGTCCCTCGGCTGAGGCGGCTGCGGCTAGGTGAGCCATCGACGCACGGATGATCTCTGCGACGTCGTCCGCGGTCAGACCGGCGACGTCGAGGGTGAACTGCGCGGCGAGTCGGCGTCCCCAGTCGTGATGAAAGACGGGGTGCCTGGGGAGGCGCCGCGCATCGGGGTCCGACGCGATGTCGAGCCACCGAGCGATCTCGGCGTCACGGTCACGCGGTGACTTCAGTGGGCGTTCGCCGCCGATCGACCTCGCCAGCTTCGCGTGGTCTGTGGCGAGCTGCGACCTGATGGCGTCCAGGTCGAGGGCAGGTTCCAGCTGTGTTGCGAGTCGGTGTGCGGTGCTCCGAGCTGCGGTGATGTCGTCGCCAGCGCCGACATGGACCCCCATGCGCAGGAGCCAGGGTCGAGAACTCTCGGTCTTGTCCTGGCATCGAACATCGACGCAGAGGAAGGCGTCCTGATGCCCTGAAGGGTGCGGTTTGAAGGCGACGAGGCAGGGCTGCCCTGCGGAGGTCTTCGCCGCGTCTGTCTCGATCCCGTCGGCGGTCAGGGTAGCCGCGACGGCGCGGGCGACCACGGTGACGATGGCCGGATCCATGGCGCTGAACGGGCCTTGAGTCTGCTTCGTCCAGGTGCGGAACAGGGACTGCTGCACGGATAGGTGACAGCGGTTGTCAGGCGGCGAGTGCGACCTGAGTCGTGATGATGGCTTCGTACTC
>JADHZE010000003.1 GCA_026934365.1 Isoptericola sp. QY 916
GTCCGCGTCCTGCGCCTCGACCGACAGTCCGCCCCATGCCGCCGGCTGCGGCAGCCAGGGCGGAGCGCCGCCGTCGGGGCCGAAGCCGAAGGAGCTGCCGCCGCGCGTCCAGGGCAGCGGCACGCGGCAGCCGTCGCGGCCGGGGTCGATGCCGCCGGAGCGGTCGTGCATCGGGTCCTGGATGAGCTCGCGCGGCAGGTCCTCGACCTCGGGGAGGCCCAGCTCGTCGCCCTGGTAGACGTACAGGGCGCCCGGCAGGGCGGCGACGAGCAGTGCCGCGGCGCGGGCCCGGCGGCGCCCGAGGTCGAGGTCCGTCGGGGTGCCGAAGCGCTTGGCCGCGAACGCGAACGACGAGTCCGCGCGTCCGTAGCGGGTCACCGGCCGGGTGACGTCGTGGTTGGACAGCACCCAGGTGGCCGGCGCGCCGACGGGGGCGTGCGCGTCGAGCGTCGTCGTGATCGACTCGCGCAGCGCCTTGGCGTCCCACGGGCGAGCCATGAAGTCGAAGTTGAACGCCGTGTGCATCTCGTCGGGGCGCAGGAACCGCGTGAAGCGGTCCGTGTCCGGCAGCCACACCTCGCCGACCAGCACGCGCGGCTCGTCGTAGGAGTCGGCCACCGCCCGCCAGGCCCGGTAGACGTCGTGCAGCTCGTCGCGGTCGACGTGCGGGTGCTCCCCCGGCCCCGGGTGCTCCGGGACCTCGGGCAGCGCCGGGTCCTTGACGAGCAGCGCGGCGGAGTCGATGCGGATGCCGGCGGCGCCGCGGTCGAACCAGAAGCGCAGGATCTCCTCGTGCTCGCGGCGCACGTCGGGGTGGTCCCAGTTGAGATCCGGCTGCGACGGCGCGAACAGGTGCAGGTACCACTCGCCGGGGGTGCCGTCCGGGTCGGTCGTGCGGGTCCAGGTGGTGCCCTGGAAGTCGGAGACCCAGCGGGTGGGCAACTCCTCGCCGCCCTCCCCCCGGCCGGGCCGGAACCAGAACCGCTCGCGCTCCGGCGACCCGGGACCGGCGGCCAGCGCGTCGCGGAACCACGGGTGCTCGGCGGAGACGTGGTTGGGCACGACGTCGACGATCGTGCGGATGCCGAGCTCGCGGGCCTCCGCGATGAGCGCCTCCGCCTCGGCGAGCGTGCCGAACTGCGGGTCGATCGCGCGGTAGTCCGCGACGTCGTACCCCCCGTCCGCCAGCGGCGACACGTACCAGGGGGTGAACCAGATCGCGTCGACCCCGAGGTCCCGCAGGTACCCGAGGTGCTGCCGCACCCCGGCGAGGTCGCCCGTGCCGTCGCCGTTCCCGTCGGCGAACGAGCGCGGGTAGACCTGGTAGATCACCGCGCTGCGCCACCACTCGGCGTCCTGCCCCTTGCTCACCGATGAGCTCCTTCCGCGTCGTCGCGTCGATGAGCAGGACAGTAATCAGGTGACGCATAGTGCGCAAGAACTTGACAGCAGCGTTATCGAACCGCGACATCAACACCGAACAGACGCGCGCACAGGAACGGCCGGCAGGGCGATACGAGTCGCCCTGCCGGCCGTCGAGAGGGAGGCGGCGCGGGTGTCAGCCCGCGGCGCGCGGGGCCGCCGCCGTCGACCGGCGCACGACGAGCTCCGGCTCGAAGAGCAGCTCGTCGCGCGACACGGTGGCGCCCGCGATCATGCTGGCCAGGATGTCGACCGCCGCGCGGCCCATCGCGTCGATCGGCTGCCGGACGGTCGTGAGCGCCGGATCCGTGGAGTTCATCAGCGCGGAGTCGTCGTAGCCGACCACCGACACGTCGCGCGGCACCTCGAGCCCGGCCCGCCGCACGGCACGCACGGCACCGAGCGCGAGCGGGTCCGACGCGCACAGGATCGCCGTCGCGCCGGCGTCGAGCAGGCGGCCCGTCGAGGCCTGCCCGCTCTCGAGGGAGTACTGGCTGTGCACCACGAGCTCGTCGGGGAGCTCGACGCCGTGCCGCTGCGCGAAGCCGCGCGCCGCCGCGAGCTTGCGCTCCGACGGCACGTGGTCGCGCGGGCCCAGCAGCAGCCCGATGCGCGTGTGCCCCATGGACACCAGGTGCTCCAGCGCCTGGTGCGTGGCGATCAGGTCGTCGCACGAGACGTGCGGGAAGTCGAGGCTCTCGATCGACGCGTTGATGAGCACCACCGGCAGGTTCAGCGCCTGGAGCCGCTCGTAGTGCGCGTGGTCGGCGTCGCGCTCCGCGTAGAAGCCGCCCGCGAAGATGACCCCCGACACCTGCTGACCCAGCAGCAGGTCGATGTACTCGGCCTCGGAGATGCCGCCCGCGGTGCGCGTGCACAGCACGGGCGTGTACCCCTGCTGCGCCAGCGCGCCGCCCACCACCTCCGCGAAGGCGGGGAAGATCGGGTTCGCCAGCTCCGGCAGCACCAGGCCCACCAGGCGCGGCCGGTCGCCGCGCAGCTTGGTGGGCCGCTCGTAGCCCAGCACGTCCAGCGCCGTGAGCACGGCGTCCCGGGTCGCCTGCGACACCCCCGGCTTGCCGTTGAGCACGCGGCTGACCGTCGCCTCGCTGACCCCCACCTTCGCGGCCACGTCGGCCAGTCGTCTCGACATGTCCTCGACTGTACACGCGACCACGCAAGCGGCTTGCGCTACTTGCGGCGTTTGCGCATCGGTCCTCCGGGAGTTGTCAGGGCCACGCGCGGGTCTCCCTGCACGTGGCCCTGACAACGCGCCGCCCGGGGCGTCGGTGTCGGTCCGTCAGCCGTTCGCGGACCGCCAGGGACCGTGGCGGTCGCCGGGCTCCTGGTTCCTGGTCCACCACCTCGCGGTGTAGACCCTGCCCTGGTGCTCGACGACGTCACCGGCGTCGAAGATCCGCGACGGCGTCCACACAGCGGTCCCGTCGGCGGTCTCGGCGACCTCCTGCCACGGGCCCCAGTCGGACTCGCCCGGCGCCTGGTCGCGGGTCCACCAGGCCGCCTCCCACACGGAGCCGTCGTGCGTGACGAGCTCGCCCGCGGTGTAGGTCGTGCCGGCGTCCCACGCGGGCACCTGGGGCGCCTCCGCCTCGGCGAGCCGCAGGAACGTGATGGAGTGCGCCGGGAAGTCGTAGGTGAACGACGTCCCCGCCCCCTCGAACGTCCGGTCCACGGGCACCACGCGCTCGGGCCGGGTCTTGGTGTTGGTCGCCGACGGGTCGGCCGTCATCTCGGTGACGGTCGCGGTCGTGGCCGGCTCGAAGCCGCCCGTCACCTCGACGTCGGTGCGCGCCACGGCGTCGCCGACGTTGACCACCTTGGCCACGAGCCCGCCGGTCTCCTCGTCGTGGGTCACGACCTGGAACAGCGACCTCGTCACCGGCTCGGTGTACGTGAGCTGCAGCTCCCCGTCGAGGTAGAGCTCGATGGTGCGTCCCTCGACGACGACCTTGATCCGGTAGTCACGACCGTTCTCCAGCGGCGTGAACGACTCCGCCGCGGCGACCTCGCCCTGGCGCGCGCCGTCGGCCCGCTCCAGCACGGACCGGGTGTTGCCCCACCCGCCGACGTTCCACCAGTAGAAGTCGTCGCTCGCGCTCGCGCCGAACCCGACGAGGAAGCCCTCGGCACCGCCGGTCTTCCGGGCCGTCAGCTCCATCGTGTAGTCGTGCCAGTCCTCGTCGTAGGCCCCGGCGACGACGCTGCGCGCGTCCTCGACGCCCGCGTCGGACTGCACGTACGCGCCGTCGGTCACGGACCAGTCGCCGCGCTGCGCCTCCCACCGCGACGCGTCGTCGAAGCCGTCGGAGAACAGGACGTCGCCGGTCGCGTTGTCGGTGACCCGCACGTCGTCGTACTGCGCCTGCGTGAGCCAGGTCGACAGGAAGACGCCGCCGTCGACGTCCGGCGGGACGACGTCCGGACCGTCGCCGAGCTCCGACGGGACCACCTGGTCGCCGGCGTTCGTCATGAACATCTGCTGGGTGTAGTAGTTCACCGAGCCCCACGACTCGTCGTTGTCGAACCACATCATGTCCGGCGACCACTGCACGTAGTCCTCGTTGGCGAACATCGGCGCGTAGGAGGCCAGCTCGACGACGTCGGCGTTGCGCTCCAGCCCTGTCATGTAGGCCGCCTCCGCCAGCGCGTTGCCGAACGTGTTCCCCTTCGACGCGTACTCGCCGAGGAAGACGTGCGGGCCGCCCCGGTCGTACGTGTCGTACCGGGCGTCGTTCGTGAGGAACCATGACGGGTCGTTGTAGTAGTGCTCGTCGACCATCGCCACGCCCTGCTCGCGGTTGAAGTCCCAGAGCTCGTCGAAGCGGGTGCCCGCGTCGTCGGGCCCGGAGTTGGAGATCACCGTGATGTCCGGGAACTCCGCCTCGATGGCGTCGCGGAACGCCGGGAAGTTCTCCTGGAACTTCGGCGTGTTCTCCTCGTTGCCCAGGCCGATGTACGGCAGGTCGAACGGCTCCGGGTGCCCCAGCTCGGCGCGCTTCGCGCCCCACTCGGTGTCGGTGGAGCCCGTGGCGAACTCGATGAGGTCGAGCGTGTCCTGGATCCAGCGCGGGCGCTGGTCGTCGGTCATCTCCGGGATGCGCGACCCGCAGCCGTTGGCGCCCACCGACACGACGGGCAGCGCGAACGCGCCGAGGTCCTCGGCGAACTCGAGGTACTCGAGGTAGCCGATGCCGTACGACTGGTTGTATCCCCAGAAGTTCCAGTTGGTGGGGCGCTCCTCGACCGGGCCGATGGTCTCCTTCCACTGGTACGTCCGCTGCCGGTCCTGGCCGTCGGACTCGAGGTAGGAGTCGAAGGTGCCCACGTTGGTGACGCAGCCGCCGGGGAACCGCAGGAAGCTCGGGTCGAGCGCCGCGACCTTCTCCGCGAGGTCCTCGCGCAGCGTGCTCCTGCCGTTGACCGGCCCCACCCACGTGTCCTGGGGGAACAGGGACACCATGTCGAGGCGCAGCGTGCTCGCGGCGCCCGAGGCGACCCGCAGGCGCGCGGCGTTCGTCGTCGCGGACGCCGTCACCGTCGCCGTGTACCGCGCCCACTCGTCGGAGCCGTCGACCGCGACCGTCGCCGTCCCGTACGTCGTGGCGCCGTCGGCGGAGACGAGGGTCGCCGTGAGGTCCTGCGCGACGTCGCTGCGCGCCCAGACGGAGAAGTCGTACGACGCCCCTTCGCTCAGCGCGACGCCCTCGTTGTACGAGGAGTTCGAGACGCCGGTCGTGCCGTCGGACGTGACCGTGAGGTAGTGCCGGTTGCTGTCGTTGAGCCACTCGCCGCGCGCGGACTCGACGGCGACGTCGCCGCCGCCGGTCTGCTCCCAGCCCGTCAGGCCGGTGAAGCCCGCGTTGTCCTCCGTGGCGAACTCGAACGACCGGTTGCGCACCAGCTCGGCGTACAGGCCGCCGTCGGCGGCGTAGTTGATGTCCTCGTAGAACACGCCGTACAGGTCGTCGCTCATCTCGGTGCGCTCGGCCGCGGAGTCGATGGTGAGCCGCTGCTCGACGACCTCCGGCTCGCCCTCGGGGTACGCCTCGAGCAGCGCCTGCTGCTCCGCCGTCGTGATCGGCAGCACCGTGCCGTGCCGCGGGTGGCTCGGCAGCTCCGCGTCGGGCACCGAGGTCCAGTCCCCGCTCGCCAGGTCGTCGGTGCGGAACAGCATGTACCCCTGGCCGCCGTGGTACGACGGCTGGTCGATCATCATGAACCAGGAGTCGTCGGTGAGGGACGGGAAGACCGTCGGCCCCTCCCCCGCGGTGAACTCGCCGCCCCACGGGTTGGGCTCGCCCACGCCGACGTGCTCGGCGACCAGGTCCCACCCGTCACCGTCGGTCACGCCCTGCGTGCGGGACAGGTCGTCGGAGGACTCCTCGCGGACGGTCATGTCCGCCTCGTCCTTGGTGAACCGGTAGTAGGTGCCGTCCTCGACCGCCACGGTCGAGTCGATCATGCCCCGGCCCGCGCCGCGTTCCTCGTCGATCCACACCTGCGGCTCGGAGAAGCTGCCCGCGGAGAAGTCGGGCGTCGTGGCGGACAGCATCCGCTGGTACGACGTCGCGATGTCGCGGTCCTCGGGGGCGACGTCGTCCGGGTACAGGGCGGACGCCCAGTAGACGACGAACTGTCCGGCCTCGGCGTCCCAGGTCGCCTCGGGGGCCCAGAGGTTGCCGGCGCCCGGCGGCGCGACCTCGACCTCCTGCTGGTCGGACCAGTGGATCAGGTCGTCCGACGACCAGACCATCATCGACCGGCTGCCGGTCTCCTGGGCGTCGCCGAAGTTCCCGCCGCCCGCGATCTTCAGGTCGGTGGCGAGCAGGTAGTACCTGCCGGTCTCGGGGTTGCGGGTGAGGAACGGGTCGCGCAGCCCCTGCGTGCCGAGGGTGGACTCGAGGACGGGCTCACCGCCGTTCAGCGTGGTCCACGCGGTGGGGTCGTCGGCCTCGCTGACGGCCAGGTAGATCTTCTCGCCGCCGTCCTGCTCGCCGGCGAAGTAGGGGAAGACGTAGGCGCCGAAGCCGTCGCCCGCCGCTGACGTGGCCGTCGACTGCAGGGCGGGGGCCGCCCGCGGCGGGACGGCCGCAGCCGCCGTGGCGGGCAGCACGAGGGCGAGGGCCGCGGCCGCCAGGGGCCGCGACCATCGGGGCCCGTGCTGCCTCGATGGGGTGTGCATCGTTGTAGAACCTCCGTGTCGTACGTCGTCGTACAGGTGCGGGGGGGTGCGGAGGGGCGGCGGGGCCGACGGCGCGTGCCGCCGTCCCCGCCGCCCGGACGGGCGCCCGGCCGAGGAGGCTAGGAGCGCCGCAGTGCGAGCAGCCGCTGCAGGACCACGAAGACCAGCAGCAGCGCGCCGATGACGATCTTGGTCCACCAGGAGGAGAGGGTGCCCTCGAAGGTGATGATCGTCTGGATGAGGCCGAGCACGAGGACGCCGAGCACGGACCCGAGCACGAAGCCGGTGCCGCCGGTGAGCAGCGTGCCGCCGATGACGACGGCCGCGATCGCGTCCAGCTCCATGCCCACGCCGGTCAGGGAGTAGCCCGACCGCGAGAACATGGCGAACAGCAGGCCGCCGAGACCGGCGCAGGTGCCGCTGATGACGTACACCAGCACCTTGGTGCGCGCGACGGGCAGGCCCATGAGCCTGGCCGACTGCTCCCCGCCGCCGATGGCGTACACGGTGCGGCCGAACTGCGTGTAGTGCAGCAGGTAGAACGCGACCGCCACCACGACCAGCGCGATCACGACGCTCGACGTGATCCGCCACTGCCCGCCGGCCCACGTGTCCCAGGAGGCCAGGGCGACGAAGGTCGGGTCGTCGATCGGGATCGACTCCGGCGCGACGAGGAAGCACAGGCCGCGGGCGAAGAACATCGCCGCGAGGGTCGCGATGAACGGCTGCACCTCGAAGACGTGCACCATCGCGCCGACGAGGAGACCGATCAGCGAGCCGATGAGCACGACCAGCGGGATCACCACCCCGGCGGGGACGCCTGCCTGCAGCAGGTACGCCGCCGTCACGCCGGACAGCGCCAGCACCGAGCCGACGGAGAGGTCGATGCCGCCGGTGAGGATGACGAACGTCATCCCGACGGCCAGCACGATGAGGAACGCGTTGTTGATGAACAGGTTCGCGAGCACGCCGACGGAGAGGAAGTTGTCGTAGCGCGCGCCGCCCACCACGAGCAGCAGCACGAACACCACGAGGGTGCCGACCACGGGAAGGTAGCGGCGGTCGACGCGCAGACGGCGGCCGACGGACGGCACGCGGCCCGGGGACGGCGCCCCGCGGCGCGAGGATGCGAGGGTCGTCATGAGGCCACCACCTTGTCCGTCGCCACGTCCGCGGGCTTGTCCGACGGCGTCACCGGCGCCGTCCTGCCGCGCCGTCGCGTGCGTTCCGAGAGCTTGCGCCGCATCGCGGGCGACTGGAGCAGCGTCACCGCGGCGACCACGAGCGCCTTGAACAGCGGCGTCACGAGCGGCGAGATGCCGACGTTGGTCACCGTGAGCGACAGCGTCGCGATGATGAGCACGCCGACGAAGGTGCCGGACAGCGAGAACTTGCCGCCGGCCAGCGACGTGCCGCCGATGACGACGGCGAGGATCGCGTCGAGCTCGATGAACAGGCCGGCGTTGTTCGCGTCGGCCGCCATGACGTTGGACGACAGGATCAGCCCGGCCAGCGCGGAGAACAGCCCGGACAGGGCGAAGACCGTCCACACGATGGTCCGCGCGCGCACGCCGGCGAGCCGGCTCGCGGCGGGGTTGATGCCGACCGACTCGACGAGCATCCCGAGCGCCGTGCGCCGCACCAGCAGCGCGACGAGCGCGAACACGCCGAACGCGACCAGGGTCGCGACGGGCAGCCCGAGCCAGTACCCGGCGCCGAGCATCTTGAACGGGGCGCTCGTGACCGTGGTGATCTGCCCCTCGGTGATGAGCATCGCGACGCCGCGGCCGGCGGTCATGAGGATGAGCGTCGCGATGATCGGCTGGATCCCGAGCACGGACACCAGGAACCCGTTCCAGACGCCGAGCACCAGGCCGAGCGCGAGCGCCATCCCGATGGCGAGGAGCACCGTCGTCGTCGACGCCGGGTCCGGCGCGCCCGCGATGAAGGTGAGGGCCACCGCCCCCGAGATCGCGACCACGGCGCCCACGGAGAGGTCGATGCCGCGGGTGGCGATCACCAGCGACATGCCGAGGGCGACCAGCATGAGCGGCGCGCAGTTGCGCAGGATGTCGATCGGCGACCCGAAGAGGTGGTCGTCGAGGATCGACACGGACAGGAAGCCCGGTCGGACGGCCGTGTTGACGGCGAGCAGCGCGACCAGCGCGACCACGGGCCAGAACAGGTGGTGGCGCACGACGGCGCCGAACCCGCCGGCGGCCTGCGATGTGGGCATCAGCGGTCCCCTCCGCTCGCGATGAGCTCGACGACGTCGTCGACGCCGACGGAGTCGGTGTTGGTCAGCTCGGCGACCTTCTGCCGGTCGCGCATGACGGCGATGCGGTGGCTGAGCCGCACCACCTCCTCGAGCTCGGCGGAGATGAAGAGCACCGCCATGCCCCGGGCGGCGAGGTCGGACACCAGGCGCTGGATCTCCGCCTTGGCGCCGACGTCGATGCCGCGGGTCGGCTCGTCGAGGATGAACAGCTCGGGCGCGGTAGCGAGCCAGCGGGCCAGGAGCACCTTCTGCTGGTTGCCGCCCGACAGGTTGCGCAGCAGGGCGTCGGGGTTGGCGGGCCGGATGTTCAGCGCCTCGATGTACCGGTGCACGATCTCGTCGACCTGCTTGCCGGGCAGCGGGCGCAGCCAGCCGCGCTCCGCCTGGAGGCCGAGCACGATGTTCTCCCGCACGGTCAGGTCGCCGACCACGCCCTCGGCCTTGCGGTCCTCGGAGGAGAACGCGATCCTGCGCCCGATCGCCGTGCGTGGCGTGCGCAGCCGGGTCGGGGTCCCCTTGACGGACAGCGTGCCCGTGTCGGCCCGGTCCGCCCCGGCGAGCAGGCGGGCCACCTCCGTGCGGCCGGAGCCGAGCAGGCCGGCCAGGCCGACGACCTCGCCCTCGTGGACGTCCAGGTCGAAGGCCTGCACGGAGCCGCGCCGGCCGAGACCCACGGCCTGGACGAACGGCTTGCCCTGGGCCGCGTCGACGGTGTGCTCGGTGCGGACCTCCAGGTCCTCCAGCACCTCCATCGACCGGCCGATCATGCGCGAGACGAGCTCGCTCCGGGTGATCTCCGCCGTCCGGTACTCCCCCACCCGCGTGCCGTTGCGCAGCACGGTCATGCGGTCGGCGAGCTCGAACACCTGCTCCAGGAAGTGCGACACGAACAGGATCGCGACGCCCTGGTCGCGCAGCCGGCGCACGACGGCGAAGAGCCGCGCGACCTCGTCGGCGTCGAGGCTGGACGTCGGCTCGTCGAGGATGAGCACCTTGGCGTCCACCACCATGGCCCGGCTGATCGCGACGAGCTGCTGCACGGCGATCGAGTGCGAGCCGAGCGAGGAGGCGGGGTCGACGTCGAGCCCCATCGTGGCGAGGTGCTCGGCCGCCCGGCGGCGCGTGCGGGGCCAGTCGATGGCGCCGAACCGCCGGGGCTCGTTGCCGAGCATGATGTTCTCCGCGACCGTGAGGTTCTCGCAGAGGTTGACCTCCTGGTACACGGTGGCGATCCCCGCGGCCTGGGCCTCGCCCGGGCCGGAGAACCGGTGCGGCTCGCCGTCGACGAGGATCTCGCCGGAGTCGATGCCGTAGACGCCCGTGAGCGCCTTGATCAGCGTGGACTTCCCCGCGCCGTTCTCGCCCATGAGGGCGTGCACCTCGCCCGGCAGGAGCCGGAGGTCCACGCCGTCGAGGGCCTTGACGCCCGGGAACTCGATGGAGATCCCGGTCATCTCGACGACGGGGCGCACGTCCTGGGGCCGGGCGTCGGGGGTGCTGCCGGCGTCGCCGGCGTCCGATGGCGTCATCCTTGACCTTCCGTGGAGCGCGGTGGGCGCGGCGCGGGCGTCCCGCACCGCACCCACCGCGGGTCTCGTGGAGCGTACCGACGGTCGGTGCTGACGGTCAGTACCGACGGTCAGTACCGACGATCAGTACTGACGGTCCGGCAGCGCGGCCTTCGCCGCCTCCTGGTCGAACGCCTCGTCCTGGGTGACGATGCGCTTCTCGACCTCCTCGCCGGCCACGACCTTCTTCGCGATCTCCGCGAGGTCCGGGCCGAGCAGCGGGTTGCACTCGACGATGTAGTTGATCTTGCCGTCGGCGAGCGCCTGCATGCCGTCCTTGACGCCGTCGACCGTGATGATCTTGATGTCCTTGCCCGGCACCTTGCCCGCGGCCTCGATCGCCTCGATGGCGCCCAGGCCCATGTCGTCGTTGTGGGCGAACACCAGGTCGATGTCGTCGTACTTCTGCAGGAAGCCCTCCATCACCTGCTTGCCCTCGGTGCGGGTGAAGTTGCCGGTCTGCGAGTCGATCATCTCGATGTCGGAGCCCGCGATCGCGTCGGCGAAGCCCTGCTGCCGGTCGATCATGGGCGCGGCGCCGGTGGTGCCCTGCAGCTCGACGGCCTTGTAGCCCTCGCCGTCGTACTGCTCCACGGCCCACTCGCCGGCGCGCTTGCCCTCCTCGACGAAGTCGGACCCGATGAACGACTCGTACAGGGTGTCGTCCTCGGAGTCGACGGCCCGGTCGGTGAGGATCACCGGGATGTCCGCGGCCTTGGCCTCCTCGAGCACGGCGTCCCAGCCGGTCTCGACGACCGGGGAGAACGCGATGACGTCGACCTGCTGCTGGATGTAGGACCGGATCGCCTGGATCTGGTTCTCCTGCTTCTGCTGCGCGTCGGAGAACTTGAGGTCGAAGCCGTTCTCCTTCGTGAGCGTGTCCTGGATGGACTTGGTGTTGGCCGCGCGCCAGCCGGACTCCGCCCCGACCTGCGAGAAGCCCAGGACGATCGTGTCCGAGGCCGCGGCCGACTCGCCGCCGCCGTCCCCGGCGCCCTGGGGCGCCTGCTCGCTGCTGCACGCGACCAACGAGGCCGCCGTGAGCGCCGTGACGAACAGCGCCGCACCGGCGCGCCGGAAGTTCTTGCTCATGATCTCCTCCTCGAGACGCCGGCCGACCGGGAGACCCGGTCTGTGGGTCTTCTCTGACCCTCCGGCAACGCTTGTGTGACCGCTAACATAGCGGAGATGTGACCGGTCACAATAGAGGCCGTCCAGGAATCCACGTCACGATCGCGTAACGCACCGGGAGGGCTCGCCGTGCGTCAGTCGCCGGGCTCGGGCTCGTCCAGCTCCGCGGCGATCATCTCGACGATGGTGTCGACGGTGACCCCGGGCCCGTTGCTCAGCTCGCCGATCTTCTCGCGGTCCTTGAGCACGACGATGCGGTCGGCGAGGCGCACCACCTCCTCCAGCTGGGAGGAGATGAAGACGACGGCGACGCCCTCGCCCGCCAGGCGTGCGACCCGGCGCTGGATCTCGAGCTTGGCCGCGATGTCGATGCCGCGGGTCGGCTCGTCGAGGATCAGGACGTGGGGCCGCGTGGCCAGCAGCCGGGCGAGCAGCACCTTCTGCTGGGTCCCCCCGGACAGCTCGCCGGCCGGCCGGTCCAGGTCGTCGGCCGACAGGTGCAGCGCGTCGAGGTACGTGTCGACGACGGCGTCCTGCTCTCCCCGCGACAGGGGCCGCGACCAGCCCCGCAGCGCCTGCAGCGCCAGGACGATGTTCTCCCGCACCGTGAGGCCCGCGACGATCCCGTCGTCGCGCACGTTCTCGCTCGACATCGCGATCCGGTACCGCAGGGCGGCCCCCGGGCTGCGGAGCTGCACCCGCACGCCGTCGAGCCACAGCTCGCCGCCGTCGGCGCGCTCCGCCCCGCTCATCAGCCGGGCGAGCTCGGTGCGCCCCGACCCGCGCAGCCCCGCGAACCCGACGACCTCGCCCCGGGACAGCTCGAGGTCGGTCGGCTCGAGGACGCCGTGGCGCCCGAGGGACGACGCCCGCAGCGTCGCCTCGCCCGTCCCGGCGTAGTGGTGCGCGAGCCGCTGCGAGCGCAGCGCCTGGAGCGCGTCGATGTCCTCGCCGAGCATCTTGGAGATCACCTCGGCGCGCTCGACGTCCGCCGTCCGGAACTCCGCGACGACGCGGCCGCCCCGCAGCACCGTCATCCGGTCGCTCACCTCGAAGACCTGCTCGAGGAAGTGCGAGACGAACAGCACCGCGACGCCCTGGTCGCACAGGCGGCGCACGACGCCGAGCAGGCGCGCGGCCTCGTCCGCGTCCAGGCTCGACGTCGGCTCGTCGAGCACGAGCACGCGCGGATCGAGGACGATCGCCCGGGCCACGGCCACGAGCTGCTTGGTCGCGGGCGACAGCGCCGAGAGCGGGGCGCGCGGGTCGATGTCCTCGATCCCCAGCGCGGCGAGCGCGGCCGACGCCCGCGCCCTCGTCCGGCCCCAGTCGATGCCGAGCCAGCCGCGCACCTCGTGACCGATCATCACGTTCTCGGCGACGGTCAGGTGCGGGCTCAGGTGCGTCTCCTGGAAGACGGTCGCGATGCCGTCCGCGCGGCTCTGCGCGACTCCCGTCGGCGGGCTCTCGACGCCGTCCACCACGACCGTGCCCGCCAGGATCGGCAGCGTCCCCGTGAGCGCGCCGATGAGGGTCGACTTCCCCGCGCCGTTCTCCCCCATGAGCGCGTGGACCTCGCCCGGCCGCAGCGCGAGGTCCACGTCGTCGAGGACCCGCACCCCCGAGCGCTCCACCGTGATCCCCCGCAGCTCGACGACGGGGGCCGGCGCCCCGGGCCGCGAGGTCATCGGGTGGCCTTCCGCGGCGCGGCGCTCGACGCCCGCGCGATCATCTCCGGGGGGATCTTCGTGACCGTCGGGATCTCCTGCTCCTCGATCGCGGCCCGCAGGACGTCGACGACCGACACGCCGAGGGCGTGGAAGTTCTGCCGCACCGTCGTCAGCGGGGGGATGACGTGCCGCGCGAGGGGGATGTCGTCGAAGCCGACGACGCTCACGTCGTCGGGCACCGAGAAGCCGCGGTCGTGCAGGCCGTGGACGAGGCCCACCGCCATGTCGTCGTTCGCGGCGAAGATCGCCGTGTACTCCGGGAGCTCGCGGATCCCGCGCGCGAAGTCGTACGCGAAGTCGGCCGTCCAGTCGCCGACGACGATGGGGCGCTCGCGCAGCCCCCACGACTTCGCCCGGGCGTGGAAGGACCGCTCGCGCGTGCGGGCGTCGAGCCAGTCCAGCGGGCCGGCGAGGTGCAGGATGTCGCGGTGCCCGAGCGAGACGAGGTGGTCGACGGCGAGCGCCGTCCCCGCCTGCTGGTCGACGGTCACGGTGAGGAACGTCGGGTCCTTGTCGGGCTTGACCACCAGCACCGGGACCCCGACGGCGATGCGGCGCAGCGCGGCGATCGACGACGACCGGGGAGCCACGACGCAGAGCGCGTCGACGCCCTGCGCGACGAGGTGGTCGACGGCCTCCTGGGGGGTGATCTCCTCCCCCGCCCGCAGGAGCACGGAGCTGACCACGTACCCCGACGCGCGGGCGGCGGACTCGACGGCGTACAGCGTGCTGGTCGGCCCGAACGTCGCGGCGCTCTCCACGAGGACGCCGATGCGCCGGCTGCGCTGGGTGGCGAGGGCCCGGGCGACCATGTTCGGCCGGTAGCCGAGCTGGTCGATGGCCTCCTCGACGCGCCGCCGGGTGGCCTCGCGGATGTTCGGGTGGTCGTTGAGCACCCGCGACACCGTCATGTGCGAGACGCCGGCGAGCTGCGCGACCTGCCGGATGTTCGGCTTGTCGGCGGGACTCGCCATGCGGGGCCTCCACGGGATGCGTCCACCGGCCGGCCGGCGGCTCGGCGGCGTCAGCCTACCGAACCGCCGGCCGCTCGCCGGTGGTCGTGCTCAGAGCCCCTGGGCGAGGCGGTAGTACACCTGGTTCCACCGCACCTGGTCGGCGAAGCCGCGGCGCGTGGTGTCCTCGTCGATGACGAGCAGCTCGGTGCGCGCGATGTTCGCGAACACCTCGAACGCCTCGACGCCCGCCGCGGTCGACATCACCGTGTGGTGCGCGCCGCCGGCGGTCAGCCAGGCCTCGGCGGAGGTGGTGAAGTCGGGGCGCGGGGCCCAGACGGCGCGGGCCACGGGGAGGTTCGGCAGGTCCTGCGTCGGCGGCACGACGTCGACCACGTTCGCGGTGAGGCGGAAGCGGTCGCGCATGTCGGCGAGCGAGACGACGACGGCGCCCTCGGTCGCGTCGGCGTCGAACACCATGCGGACCGGGTCCTCCTTGCCGCCGATGCCGAGCGGGTGGATCTCCACGCGGGGCTTCGACGTCGTGAGGGAGGGGCAGACCTCGAGCATGTGGGCGCCGAGGATGAGCTCGGAGCCGGGGGTGAGGTCGTAGGTGTAGTCCTCCATGAGGGAGGCGCCGCCGGGCAGCCCCTCGCCCATGACCTTGGCCGCGCGCACCAGGACGGCCGTCTTCCAGTCGCCCTCGGCACCGAAGCCGTAGCCCTTGCTCATGAGGCGCTGGACGGCGATGCCGGGCAGCTGGCGCAGGGCGCCGAGGTCCTCGAAGTTCGTGGTGAACGCCTTGGCGCCGCGCTCCACGAGGAACGCCTCCATGGCGATCTCCTGGCGGGCCGCGTAGCGCAGCGACTCGTGCCGCTCGCCGCCCTTGCGCAGCTCACCGGCGACGTCGTAGAGCTCCTCGTACTCGGCGACCAGCGCGTCGACCGCGTCGTCGGCCACGGCCTCGACGGCGTCGACCAGGTCGTTGACGCCCCACGTGTTCACCGAGACGCCGAAGCGCAGCTCGGCCTCGGTCTTGTCACCCTCGGTGACGGCGACGTTGCGCATGTTGTCGCCGAAGCGCACCAGCTTCAGCTCGTGCGTGGCGGCCCAGCCCGCGGCGCCGCGGACCCAGGTGCCGACGCGGCGGGTCACGGCCGGGTTCGACGCGTGCCCGACGACGGTGGTGCGCGCGACGCCCAGGCGCGTGGCCAGGTAGGCGTACTCGCGGTCGCCGTGCGCGGCCTGGTTGAGGTTCATGAAGTCGAAGTCGATGTCCGCCCACGGCAGCTCGACGTTCGCCTGCGTGTGCAGGTGCAGCAGCGGCTTGCGCAGCGCGTCGAGGCCGGAGATCCACATCTTCGCCGGGCTGAACGTGTGCATCCACGTGATGACGCCGAGCACGTTGTCGTCCGCGCTCGCGTCGAGCATCGCGCGGCGGATCGAGCCGGCGTCCTTGAGCACGGGCTTCCAGACGACCTTCGCGGGGACGTCGGACGACGCGTCGAGCGCGCGGGCGACCTCCTGCGACTGCTGGGCGACCTGCTCCAGCGTCTCGGGCCCGTACAGGTCCTGGCTGCCGGTGAAGAACCAGACCTCGCGGTCGGCGTACGGCTTGCTCATGGGGTGTGTCTCCTTCGGAGGTCTGCGTCGGTGGTCGAGCCTGGCGGAGCCCTGACCGGGCTCAGTGCTGGCCGTAGACGTTCTGGTAGCGGGCGTACAGGGAGTCCACGTGCTCCTGCGCGATGGGCAGCGGCTCGCCGAGCTGGCGCGACACGTGCACCGTGCGGGCCACCTCCTCCACCATCACGGCGGCCTTCACCGCGGCGCGGGCGTCCTTGCCGATGGTGAACGGGCCGTGGTTGCGCATCAGGACCGCCGGGCTCCGGTGACCGCGCAGGGTCTCGACGATGCCGCGGCCGATGGAGTCGTCGCCGATGATCGCGAACGGCCCCACGGGGATCGGGCCGCCGAACTCGTCGGCCATCATCGTGAGCACGCAGGGGATCTCCTCGGCGCGGGCGGCCCACGCCGTCGCGTAGGTGGAGTGCGTGTGCACGACGCCGCCCACCTCGGGCATGTGCGAGTACACGTAGGCGTGCGCCGCGGTGTCCGACGACGGGGACCGGTCGCCCTCGACGAGCTTCCCGTCCAGGTCGCAGACCACCATCGACTCGGGCGTGATGTCGTCGTAGGAGACCCCGGACGGCTTGATGACCAGGAGGTCGCCGGAGCCGTCGGGGGTGCGGTCGTCGCGGACCCGCTCGGACACGTTGCCGGCGGTCCACACGACGAGCTCCCAGCGGGGCAGCTCGGCGTGCAGGGCCGCAACATTCTCCTTGGCGGCGTCGACGGCGGCGCGCAGGTGCGCGGGGACCTCGGTGGGGGTGCTCATGTGCTTCTCCAGTGCGGGGGTGCGGTGCGTCGGCGACGCGTGTCGTCAGAGGGCTGCGGTGGCGGCGCGCTCGACCGCGAGGCCGGCGGAGTACCGCTCCAGGTAGGCGGCGAAGCCGGCGACGTCGTCCGCGTCGGGCTCGGCGACGTCGAGCCGGGCGTCGGCGAAGACGCGCTCGGCCAGGTAGGCGTCGAGGGCGGGAGCGCCGGCGCCACCGTCGGCCTCGGCCCGGGCGGCGGCATACGCCGCGAGGACGGCGATGCCCCAGGCACCGCCCTCCCCCGCCGTCTGCCCGACGGCGACGGGGGCGTCGATCGCGCCGGCCAGCAGCCGCTGGGCGACGCCCGCCGTCTTGAACAGGCCCCCGTGCGCGAACATCGTGTCGATCGCGACGCCCTCGCCGTGCAGAACGCGCATGCCGAGCGCGAGCGTGCCGAAGACGCCGTAGAGCTGCGTGCGCGCGAAGTTCGCCAGCGTGAGGCGGCTGTCGGGGGTGCGCACCACGAGGGGGCGCCCCTCGTCGAGGCCGGTGATGGGCTCCCCGGCGAGGTAGTTGTAGGCGAGCAGCCCGCCGCCGTCCGGGGCGCCGTCGAGCGCGGCCCGGAAGAGCGCGCCGAAGACGGCGTCGGGCTCGACGGGCTGCCCCAGGGCGGCCGCGAACTGGCCGAAGACGCCGGCCCACGCGTCCAGCTCGCTGGCGCCGTTGTTGCAGTGCACCATCGCGACGAGGTCGCCGGCGGGCGTGGTGACGAGGTCGAGCTCGTGGTGCACGGAGGTCAGCGGCCGCTCGAGCACGACCATCGCGAAGATCGACGTGCCCGCGCTGATGTTGCCGGTGCGCGGCGCGATCGAGCCCGTGGCGACCATGCCGGTGCCGGCGTCGCCCTCGGGCGGGCAGAGGAGCACTCCGGGCTGCAGGGCGCCCGTGGGGTCGAGCAGCGCGGCGCCCTCGGCGGTGAGCCGACCGGCGTCCTCGCCCGCGGTGAGCACCTGGGGCAGCAGGCCCTCGACGTGCAGGCCCGGGCGCTTGGCGGCCGCGAGGTGCCGGAACTGCTCCAGCATCCGCGCGTCGTAGTCGCCCGTGGCGGGGTCGATCGGGAACATGCCCGACGCGTCGCCGACGCCGAGCACGTGCCGACCGGTCAGCGCGCGGTGCACGTAGCCGGCCAGCGTGGTGAACGACGCGACCTGCGGCACGTGCGGCTCGTCGTCGAGGATCGCCTGGTAGAGGTGGGCGATCGACCAGCGCAGCGGGACGTTGTGCCCGAAGAGGGCGGACAGCTCGGCGGCCGCGGGGCCGGTGCTCGTGTTGCGCCAGGTGCGGAACGGGACGAGCAGCTCGCCGTCGGCGTCGAACGGCAGGTAGCCGTGCATCATCGCGGAGACGCCGAGCGCGGCGTAGCTCGTGGGGCGGACGCCGTAGCGCTGCTCGACGTCGGCCACGAGCGCCGCGTACGCGCCCTGCAGGCCGGCGTGCACGGCGTCGAGCGCGTAGGTCCACACCCCGTCGACGAGCTCGTTCTCCCACGCGTGCGAGCCGCTCGCGAGCGGTGCGTGGTCGGGCCCGATCAGGCACGCCTTGATGTTGGTCGAGCCGAGCTCGATGCCGAGCGTCGTCCTCCCGGCGGCGATCGCGTCCCGGATCTCCGTCACGTCGCCCGTGCCCTGCTCCGCCATCCCCTGCTCCGTCCCCGCCCGGTCGGGCGTCGTGGTGGTCGATCCATGTTAGCGCTCACAAATCGGGAGACCCAACCCGCGAGGTAGTGCCGGTCTCGCCGAGGTAGTACCAGCCGCGCCGAGGTAGTCACGGCCACGCCGAGGTAGTGGACCAGTCCACTACCTCGGCGTGGCCGTGACTACCTCGCGGAGCCTGGTACTACCTCGGCACGGTGGGGACTACCTCGTGGGGCGACCGGGCGTGACGACGTCGAGCCGTGCCGGCTCGCTGCGCACCTCGCCGTGGGCGTTGGCGACGACGGCGCGCACGAGCAGGCCGTCGGGCTCGCGCCCGGCGTGCTTCAGGGTCCAGCGGGCGGTGCCGTCGACGGCGCGCGTCGCGGCGGCCGGGGCCGCCGACCAGGTGGCGCCGTCGTCGTCGGAGACCTCCCACGTGACGACAGGGACCGGGGTGCCGGACACGCGGACCTCGAACGTCGCGGGCCGGTTGCCGCGCACGGTCACGTCGCGCGGGTCCGCCGTGACGGCCGGCTCCTCGACGGCCTGGTCCACCACCGGCCAGCCGTCCTTCCAGGCCAGGCGCTGCAGGCCGAGCGTCGGGAAGCCCGGGATCTCGGCGTTCGCGCCGTCGTAGTAGTGGAAGGCGAGCACGCCGTCGGACACCGACTGGCCGCCCGGGCCCACGACCGCGCCGTGCGACGAGAGCAGCACCGTGCCGCCGCCGTCGGCCAGGTCCTTGCCGTCCTGGTCGAGGTACGGCCCGGCGACGTCGCGCGACCGACCGACCGCCACCTGGTAGGTGCTGTCGAGGCCCTGGCAGCACCGGTCGAACGAGACGAACAGGTAGTACCAGCCGTCGCGCTCGACGACGTACGGCGCCTCGACGGGGTTGCCCGGCATCATGCGGTCCACCAGGTGCGTGGCGTTCTCCAGAGCGCCGTCGGCGAGCTTGCCGCTGGGCCACTCGAGCTCGACGAGGAAGACGCCGTACCAGTACGACCCGATCGCCATGTACGGGGTGCCGTCCTTCCCCTCGACGATGCCCGCGTCGATCGCGTTGAACGTCTTCCCGCCGGCGATGTCCTGGGGCGAGTCGATCACCGGCCCCTGGTCGACCCACTCGTAGTCCGGGTCGTCCGGGTCGAGGGTCGTGTTGGTCGCGAGCGCCGTGACCGAGGTGTTCGTGCCGAAGCGCGACGCCGAGTAGTACAGGTAGTAGGTGCCGTCGTGCTCGTAGACCTCGGGCGCCCACAGGTTGTCGGGCAGCACCCCGTCGCCGTCCGCCGCGAAGCGCTCGTCGATCCAGGCGGGGATCTCGTCCCAGACGGTGCCGTCGTAGACCCAGGTCACGCCCTCGTCGTGGCTCGACCACATCTGGATCGTGCCGCCGTTCTCCCGGTTCACCAGCCCCGTGGTGTACACGCGCCAGGTGCCGTCGTCGCCGACGACGAGCGCCGGGTCGTGCACCGGAGAGGTCTCGCCGGTCACGGAGAGTCCGCCGGTCGGGGCGGCCGGGGCGTGGCGGCCGCGCTCGGCGGCGCCGGGCGTGGCGGTCGCCGGACCGACGGTCGTGGCGGCGACCAGCGACGCGCCCAGCAGCGCCGTCGTGAGCACCCCCGCCGCCGCGGCGCGGGCCCGCCTGAGAGATCTGCGCATCGTGACTCCTCTACAACGATGTAGAACTGCGAACGCGCCGAATCTACCCAGCCGCCACGACGGCGGTCAACGAGGGTGGTCGACGAGCCTCGGTCAGCGGGCGGGCGGCGGCGCCGTGCTGGAGCGCACCACGAGCTCGGGCACGATCCGCTCGGTCGGCACGGTGCCGCCGGCCAGCGCGGCGACGACCATCGCCACGCTGCGCTCCCCCAGCACCCCGAACGGCTGCCGCACCGTGGTCAGCGGCGGCACGAAGTACGCGGCCCCCGCGACGTCGTCGAAGCCCACCACCGACACGTCGTCGGGCACGGAGAGGCCCCGCTCCCAGAACGCGCGGAGGATGCCGAGGGCGAGCTGGTCGTTCCCCGCGAACACCGCCGTCGGGCCCTCGTGCGCCACCACGGCCTCGGCGAGGTCGCGGCCCGCCGTGTACCCGTCCTCGGCCGACCAGCTGCAGTACCGCGGCCGGCTCGGCGCGATCCCGCGCGCCTCGAGCGCCTCCCGCCAGCCGGCGGCGCGCGCGCGGGCGTCGAACCAGTCCTGCGGCCCGGCGACGTGCAGCACGTCGCGGTGCCCCAGGTCGAGCAGGTGCTCGGTCGCGGTGCGCGCCCCGGCCCGCTGGTCGACGGCGAGCGACAGCGTCGTCGGGCCCGCCGCCGTCGTGCCCGCGTCGCGGGGCAGCTTCTCCAGGGCGGCGACGACGAGCACCGGCACCGGCGCGCGGAAGGACTCGACGGCGGCCGCGACGTCGTCCTGCGGGGCGATGACCACGATCGCCTCGACGCCCTGGTCCATGAAGTGCTCCAGGGCCTCGTGCATCGCCTCGGCGTCGTAGCGCCGCAGCGTCGCGACGGAGACGAAGTACCCCTCGTCCCGCGCCGCGCCCTCGATCGCGATGAGCGTGCTGGTCGGGCCGAACAGCGCCGAGCCCGTGGTCACCACGCCGAGCGTCGCCGAGCGCGCCGTCGCCAGCGCCCGCGCGGCGCTGTTGCGCCGGTAGCCGAGGGTGGCGATGGCGTCCAGCACCCGCTCGCGGGTCTCTCCGCGCACGCTCGGGTGCTCGTTGAGCACCCGGGAGACGGTCTGGTGGGAGACCCCTGCGACGGCAGCGACGTCGGCCATGGACGGGCGGCGCGACCGAGGACGCGTCGCCTGCCGGCCGGCGTCGGTCATGACTCCTGCGCCGCGTTCCTCGCGTCGACCTCGTCGAGCACCCGGCGCAGGTAGGTCAGCGTGAGCTTGCCCGCCGCGCGGTCGTACTGCTCCTCGTAGCCGTGCTTGGTGTACATGGCGAGGTTCTTCTTCGAGTCCTTGCCCGTGAACGCCCACACCTCCGTCACCTCGGACGGCAGGAACTGCAGGATCGCGAACATCAGGGACGTGCCGATGCCCTTGGCCTGCTGGTCCGGCGCGACGGCGAGCCGCCCCAGCGTCGCCTTCGGCCCCTCGATCTCCAGGCGCAGCGACCCCACCAGGCGGTGCCCCTCCCACGCGCCCACGGTCACGACGTCGTCGCGCGCCATGTCGTCGCGCAGCTCGTGCAGCGTCTGCGTCAACGGCGGGATGTGCGGGTCGTCGTACAGCTGCGCCTCGCTGACGAACGCCGCCCGCCGCAACGTCAGCAGCTCGCCCGCCTGGTCGTCCTCGACCAGCGCGATCCGCAGCGTGTCGTCGCCGCTCTCCTGCTGGACTTCCTGGGCGTCAGTGCCGCGTGCCTCGCTCATGAGGACATCGTGGCAGACCGACGGCGGACGTGTCGTCGCGCGCCCGGGGCCGTCGGTGACAATGGGCGGGTGACGACCGAATGGGTGCTGACCCTCTCCTGCCCCGACCGCCCCGGGATCGTGCACGCCGTGGCGGGCGTGCTGGCCGAGCACGGCGGCAACATCACCGAGTCGCAGCAGTTCGGGGACCCGGCGTCGGGCCTGTTCTTCATGCGCGTGCAGGTGGCGCTCGACGTCGAGGAGGCGGCCGGGCGCGACGCGCTCACGGCCGCGGTCGCGCCGGTGGCGGAGCGCTTCGCCATGACCTGGGAGCTGGACGTCGTCGGCCGCCGCCTGCGCACGCTGGTGCTGGTCAGCAAGGCGCCGCACTGCCTGGTGGACCTGCTGTACCGCGAGCGGTACCAGGGCATGCCGGTCGACGTCGTCGGCGTCGTGGGCAACCACCCGGACCTCGAGGACATGGCCGCGTTCTACGGCAAGCCGTTCCACCACGTGCCGGTCACCAAGGAGACCAAGGCGCAGGCCGAGGACCGGCTGCGCGAGCTGGTCGACGAGCTCGACGTGGAGCTGGTGGTCCTCGCCCGGTACATGCAGATCCTGTCGGACGAGCTGTGCCGCGACCTGCAGGGCAAGGTCATCAACATCCACCACTCGTTCCTGCCGAGCTTCAAGGGCGCCCGCCCGTACGCGCAGGCGCACGACCGCGGCGTCAAGCTCATCGGCGCGACGTCGCACTACGTCACGGGCGACCTCGACGAGGGCCCGATCATCGAGCAGGACGTCGAGCGCGTGGACCACTCGCGCGCCGTCGCGGACCTCGTCGCGATCGGCGAGGACGTCGAGCGCCGCACCCTCGCGCGCGCCGTGCGGTGGCACGCCGAGCACCGCGTGCTGCTCGACGGGCACCGCACGGTCGTCTTCCGCTGACGCACCGCCGCGGTCAAGCCACGGACACCTCGACGAGGGTCCTCCACGGGTCGTCGAACCGCAGCGTCTGCCCGTCGCCCCTCACTCGACACCGTTGCGGGTGGGCACCCCGTGAGCACCAGCTGGCGGGAACCTGAAGTTCCGCGCATCGGCCAGCCGATTCAAGAGAGCCACGGCTTATGCATGGCAAATCCCGTAAAGTCCGGGAACAATACCGACGCCTTCTGTCGGTAGTTCTGCCTGAGCAACTTCCTGAGGTCAGTTTTCCAGTCCGCGTCCACGTAGAAGGCCATGAATGGAACACTCGAAGGATAGCCACGAGTGGCTGGAGTGCCTACCTCAATGATGGCGCGCTTCTGCCGAGTTCCTTTTGTTGGACCTGACCCCTTCCACTTGATGGCGCCTACGGCTCCGTCATGAGGGTCGGGTAGCCCACTAGCAATAAAAAACCCTTCCTGCGCTCGCAGTCGAGGGTTTGGAGTCGACGAACTGACCAAGAAAGGACTCGAAAGGTCCAGCGCGGCCTCCAAGCGACTCTCATGCGTTTCCATCTGAACCATCGCCCTACCTGCAGTCTCCTTCGCCCACGGATCCTGAACTACAGTCTCGTAGACGGTGGGCTTAGGCACCCCACTCTCTCGACGCCCCTTCCTGTACCAGGGGGCAATGTTCATAGCCAGGACTAGCCCCGAGGCGCTCCACGCTACGCCGCCGCCCCGAGAATTCGATTTCGGATTGGGCTTGGGCTCTTTTTCGCACGCGAACCACAATGCCGTCATGGGATTACTTGTAAAGTCCAGCAACCTAGTTGGAACGCCGTAGTGCTGGAGATCCGTGAGCAACTGCAGGTCATCGACTCGTCGACCGCCGAGAATATCCAGCCCCCAGCCTCGCGCATCCAGAAGAATACGCTTCTCCCTCTCTCGCATTCGCTCCTCAGTGACGGGGCCGCCCTTTTCAGCCTCAAGACTTCGCTGCAACGTTGACGTAAGAGCAAAGTTGGCATTCTTGAGTCCGCGCCAAGCGATTCGATGCGTCGTTGCATATGCACCCATGCGAGCAATTTGGCCCATTAGTTCACGGTGATTACGGGGACGCACGAGCCAACCGGTCGCATCCCAGATGCCCGCAACGCGGCGGCTCGCAGCATCTACCGACATGCGACGTTTCTACACCCTGATCGACTAGCGCACGATCGGTACAGGCGCCAGCGGGACCTAAACGCACAGAGTCACGCCCGGCCGCCTAGATGGCGAGATCAACCCACGGAGACCTCGACGAGCGTGTTCCACGGGTCGTCGAAGCGCAGGGTCCGGCCGTCGTCGCGCGTCGCGACGCCGGCGTGCTTCAGCCGGTCGGCGAGCGCGCCGACCTCGTCTCGCGTGGGCACGGTGAGCGCCACCTGGCCGAGGCCGAGCGTGGCGGCCCGCGGCCCGGCGCCCGCGCTGTTCCAGGTGTTCATCGCCATGTGGTGGTGGTACCCGCCGGCGGCGACGAACAGCGCGCCGTGGAACGTCGCCATGATCTCGAAGCCGAGGGTGTCGACGTAGAACCGCTGCGCGGTGGGGATGTCGCCCACCTGCAGGTGGACGTGACCGACCTGGGCCGCCTGGCCCGCGGTGCCGGCCAGGGCGTCCTCGGTGAGGTGCCGCTGCAGGAACTCCTGCGGGTCGAACCAGTCGGAGCCCATCGCCACGCGCCCGCCGTCGTCGTGCTGCCAGACCTCGCGCGGGCGGTCCCAGTAGAGCTCGATGCCGTTGTCCTCGGGGTCCGTGAAGTAGAACGCCCGCGACACCCAGTGGTCGGAGTTCCCGGCGAACCGCGACAGCGGGTGCTGCGCGGCGTGGGCGACGGCGGAGGCGAGCGCCTCCTCGGTGTCGAACAGCATGGCCGTGTGGAACAGCCCGGCCTGGTTCCGCGACGTCGCCGGCAGCCCCGGTGTGTGCTGCAGCGCGACGACGGGCACGCCGCCGCGCCCCAGCACCACCCGGCCGGGGGCGCCGAGGGCCGGGATCTCCTCGAGCGCGATCGCCTCGCGGTAGTAGGCGCTCATCGCGCCGAGGTCGCCCACGTGCAGGGTGACGGCGCCCATCGCGGTCTCGGCCGCGAGGAGGTCGGACGTGCGGGTCATGATCGGCTCCTGGTGCTGGGACGGGCGGGTGGCGACGGGGGTCAGAGCAGCGCGAACCCGGTGGTCCACTGCGTCCGCTCCCCCGCGGCGAGGGTGAGCTGCAGGAACCCGAGGGCCTCGAGCTCGCGAGCACGCTTCAGCGACCCGGCGTCGACGACGCGGACGGCGGAGCCGTCGAAAGCGGCGGCGAACGCGGCCTTGGCGGCGGCGTCGTCGCCCGCGACGAGGACGGTCGTGGGCACGTCGCCGACGGTGCCGCTCACGAGCGTCGCGGCGAAGTTCGTGTTGAACGCCTTGAGCACCGTCGCGTCGGGGAGCTTCTCCGCCAGCCCGGCGGCGGCGGAGGAGTCGGCGGGCACGACGAGCGCGTCGAAGGTGGCGAAGTCGAGCGGGTTGGTGAGGTCGACCACGGTGCGGCCGGCGAGCTGGTCGCCGTAGGTCGCGACGACGTCGTCGAGCGCCGGGTACGGCAGCGCCAGCACGACGATCTCGCCCGTGAGCGGCTCGCCGAACGCGGTCGCGGTGACGGCGGCGTCCACGGCCGCGGCCTTGGCGACGTCGCGGGCGACGACCTGCACGTCGTTGCCACCGGCGAGCGCGAGCCCGGCGATCGCGGTGCCCATGTTCCCGGTGCCGATGATGCTGATGGTGGCCATGGTTCCTCCTGGGGTCCCGCGCCGACCCTATTGGTTGACGCTACAACCAACATAGACCGCTATAGTTGTAGCGTCAACCTTAGTTCGAGGGTGACGGACCAGGAGGACGATCACGTGACGACGACCCGGCGCACGACGGCGGCCGACGACGAGCCGCGCTGGCTCGACGCCGAGCAGATGCGCACGTGGCTCCGCCTCCAGGCGGTGATCGAGCTGCTGCCCGCCGCGCTCGACCAGCAGCTGCGCCGCGACGCCGACCTCACCCACTTCGAGTACATCGTGCTCGCCATGCTCTCCGAGGCGCCCGAGCGCGCCCTCCGCATGACCGAGCTCGCCAGGCTCACCAGTGCCACGCTCCCCCGGCTCTCCCACGTCGCGCGCCGGTTGGAGGCGCGCGGCTACGTCGAGCGCTGCACCGCCCCCGACGACCGCCGCGCGACCATCGCCCACCTCACCGACGAGGGCTGGCGCAAGGTCGTCGCGAGTGCCCCCGGCCACGCGCGCACCGTCCTCGAGGACGTGTTCGACGACCTCGACCCCGATGAGCTGCACACCCTCGCGGGCGCGCTCGACAAGGTCCTCGCGCACATCGACCCGCACGACCGGTTCGGCCGGAAGGACCGCCGCTGAGGCCCTGCCGGCTCGAAGGTGGGACCAGCGGGCGAAGGCCCGCCTGCTCTCAGGCCGCGCCGGTGATCGCCGCGAGGATCTCCTCGTGCGCGGCCGTGGCCGGGAACGACCCGTTGTTCCGGCCGTGCCGCAGCACCTCGATGCGGTCGGAGACCGCGCGCACGTCGTTGAGGTTGTGGCTGATGAGGATGACGCCGAGCCCCAGCTCGCGCAGGCGCTGGATGTGCGTGAGCACCTCGGCGGTCTGCGCCACCGAGAGCGCCGCCGTCGGCTCGTCGAGCACCACGATGCGCGGCTGGCCGATGAGGGTGCGCGCGATGGCGACCGCCTGACGCTGCCCGGCGGACAGGTGCCGCAGCGGGGTCCGCACCGACGGGATCCGGATCGTGAGGTGCTCGAGGAGCGCGCGGGTCTCGGTCTCCATGTCGCCGTCGCGCAGCAGCCCCGCCCGCCCGCGCAGCTCCTGCCCCAGGAACACGTTCGCGGTGACGTCGAGGTTCTCGCAGACGGCGAGGTCCTGGAAGACGCTCGCCACGCCGAGCTGGTTCGCCGCCGAGGGCGACGGGATCGACACGGGCTCGCCGTCGATCTCCAGCTGCCCCGAGCTCGGGCTCAGCACGCCCGCCACGATCTGGGCGAGCGTCGACTTGCCCGCCCCGTTGTCCCCGACCAGGGCCACCACCTCGTGCGCGTGCACCTCCAGGTCCACGTCGACGAGGGCCTCGACGGCACCGAAGTACCTGCTGACCTGCCGCAGCGCGAGCAGCGGCGTACGTCCCCTCACCGGTTCCCCTTTCCTGTGCGGACCTGGCCCACGGCGACGGCGCCGTGCGGTCCGTCGTCGGGCTGCTCCAGCAGGTCGGTGTGCTGCAGCGCGAGCGCGAGGGCTCCCTCCAGCTCGGCGCGCGTCCCCAGCGCCGCGGGCACCACCTCGAGAGGCGTGACCTGCTGCAGCAGGGTCCGGCGGCGCAGCGCCTCGCGCAGCGGCCCGAGGAAGACCTCGCCCGTCGCGGCCAGCGCTCCCCCGACGACGACGAGCTCCGGGTTGAGCGACGTCGCCAGCCCGGCCACGACGCCGCCGACCACCGTACCGGCGTCGGCGACGATCTCCCGACAGCCCGGGTCGTCGTCGTTCGTCAGGCGCACGACGTCGGCGAGGGTGAGGTTCCCGTGGCTGCTGCGCAGCGGCTCGAGCAACGCCCGGTCCCCCACGACCGTGTCCAGGCAGCCGCGGCTGCCGCACGAGCAGATGTTGCCGGCCGGGTCGACCTGCACGTGCCCGATCTCGCCCGCCGTGCCCGCGACGCCGCGGTGCACGCGGCCCGCCAGCACGATGCCGGCCCCGACGCCGTGGCCGGCGCGGACGTACAGCGCGTCGTGCACCTCGCGGGCGGCGCCGACCGTGCTCTCGGCCAGGGCACCCAGGTTCGCGTCGTTGTCCACGAACACCGGCCGGGCCAGCCGCTTCGACAGCACCTGCGCCACGGGCACGCCGTCCCAGCCGCGCAGGATGCCGCGCACGGTGACCTGGCCGCTGGAGGCGTCGACCGGCGCCGGCAGCCCGAGGCCGATGCCGAGCACCTCGTCGAGCTCCGAACCGACGCGCTCCAGCAGGTCGACGACGAGCAGGGCCGCGCGGTCGAGGCTGGTGTCGGCGCGGTGCTCCGCCGGCAGCGGCAGCACCTGCTCGGCGAGGACCTCGTGCGACACGTCCGCGATCGCCACGGTGAGGTGCCGCGTCCCTACCAGCACGCCCGCGACGAGCCCGACGCGGTGGGCGAGGGTGACGAGCTGTGCGCGCCGGCCCGAGCGGATCGTGTTGCGCACCTCGACGAGCTCGGCGGCGACGAGCTCCTTGACGATGGTCGACACGGTGGCGGGCGAGAGCCCGGTGGCCCCCGTGAGCTCGACCTGCGTCAGCCCGCCGTGCCGCTTCACCGCGTCGACGACGCGCGCGCGGTTCGCCTCGCGCAGCGACGACTGCGATCCCACCATCGGCAGCCGTCCTCTCACGCCGGGGAGTCTATGGTGCGACGACGCGCGGGGCGGCGGTCGTCCGCCGCCCCGCGCTTCGTGGCGGGATGGTCCGGCCCCGGCCGGACCCCCTTGGTCAGCGCAGCACCGAGGCGCGACGCTTGTTGTAGATGTCGAACGCGACCGCGAGCAGCAGCACCAGGCCCTTGACGACCTGCTGCATCGACTGCGGCACGCCCATCAGCTGCATGCCGTTGGACATGACGGCCATGATCAGACCACCGATCATGGCGCCGCCCACGCGGCCGACGCCGCCGGTGGTCGACGCGCCGCCGATGAAGCACGCGGCGATCGCGTCGAGCTCGAACATGTTGCCCGCGCCCGGCTGGGCGCCGTTCATGCGCGAGGAGTAGACGATGCCGGCCACCGAGGCCAGGACGCCCATGTTCACGAAGATCCAGAAGTTGACCTTGCGGACCTTCACGCCGGACAGCTCGGCCGCGTGGCGGTTGCCGCCGACGGCGTAGACGTGCCGCCCGAAGACCGACTTCTGCGTGACGAGCGTGTACGCGATGATCAGCACCGCGAGGATGATGAGCACGATCGGCAGGCCGCGCGAGATGGACAGCTGGAACCCGAACCACATCACCACGGCGGCGACCGCGACCAGCTTGACCACGAACAGCGGCATCGACTCGACCGTCTGCTGGTAGGCGATCTTGCCCTGGCGCGTGCGCCACTGGCTGACGCCGAAGCCGACCACGGCGATGCCGAAGATCACCAGCGTGAAGACGTCGAACCCGTTGCCGCCGAGCAGCCCGTTGAGGAACCCGTTGGCGATGTCGTAGTACGTGCCGCCGAACGGCGACAGCGACTTGTTGTCCAGCACGAGGAACGTCAGGCCGCGGAACAGGAGCATGCCGGCCAGGGTCACGATGAAGCCGGGGATCCCGACGTAGGCGACCCAGAAGCCCTGCCAGATGCCGACCAGGAGGCCGACGACCAGGGCGGCGAGCACGCCCACGTACCAGGGCATGCCCTGACGGATGACGACGACGGCGCTCACGGCCCCGGTGAGGGCGACCACCGAACCGACGGACAGGTCGATCTGCCCCGCGACGATGATCATCACCATCCCGATCGCGAGGATCAGGATGTACGAGTACTGCAGGACGATGTTCGTGAGGTTCGTCGGCGAGAGGAAGTTCGGGTTCAGTGCGGCGAAGAGCACGACGATCGCCAGGAAGGCGATGACGATGCCGCTCTGGCGCATGTTCCGGGTCAGGATGTCCCGGACCGAGTCGATGGCGTTCATGAGGCGGTTTCCTTCGTGGGCAGGGGCTGGTCGCGCTCGATCGTCATGAGCTCCATGAGGCGCTCCTGCGTCGCCTCGGCGACGGGGAGCTCACCGGTGATCCGACCGAAGGCGAGGGTGTACACGCGGTCGCAGATGCCGAGCAGCTCGGGAAGCTCGGAGGAGATGACGACGACCGCCTTCCCCGCCGCGACCATCTTGTTGATGATCGTGTAGATCTCGAACTTGGCGCCGACGTCGATCCCGCGGGTCGGCTCGTCGAGGATGAGCACGTCGGGGTCGGTGTACAGCCACTTGGACAGCACGACCTTCTGCTGGTTGCCGCCGGAGAGCTTGCCGACGTCGACCAGGACGTTGGGCGTCTTGATGTTGAGGGAGCCGCGGTAGTCCTCGGCGACCCGGAGCTCCTCGTTGCCGTTGACCCAGCCGCGCGGGGCGAGCTTGGGCAGGCCGGCCGCGGAGATGTTGTGCCGGATGTCGTCGATGAGGTTGAGGCCGTAGTGCTTGCGGTCCTCGGTCGCGTACGCGAGGTTGTGCCCGATCGCCTCGGACACGGTGCGGACCTGGATCGGCTTGCCGTCCTTGTAGATCTCGCCGCGGATGTTGCGTCCGTAGGTGCGGCCGAAGATGCTCATCGCGAGCTCGGTGCGCCCGGCACCCATGAGGCCGGCGATCCCGACCACCTCGCCGGCGCGCACGTTGAACGACGCGTCGATGATGATCTGCCGGCCGATCTGCGTGGGGTGGTCGACGCTCCAGTGCTCCACGCGCAGCACCTCGTCGCCGACGACGGACGCGCGCTCGGGGTAGCGGTGCTCGAGGTCACGGCCCACCATGCCGCGGATGATGCGGTCCTGGGTGGAGCCCGGCTCGGACATGTCGATGGTCTCGATGGTCCGGCCGTCGCGGATGATCGTCGTGCGGTCGGCGATCTCCTCGATCTCGTTGAGCTTGTGGGAGATGATGATCGACGTGATGCCGTGCGCCTTGAGCTGGCGCAGCAGCTCGAGCAGGTGCTCGGAGTCGTCGTCGTTGAGCGCAGCGGTCGGCTCGTCGAGGATCAGCAGCTTGACCTCCTTCGAGAGCGCCTTGGCGATCTCGATGAGCTGCTGCTTGCCGACGCCGAGCTGGCCGACGGGCGTCGTCGGGTTCTCGTCCAGGCCGACGCGCTCGAGCAGGGCGTGGGCCTTCCGGTTCGCGGCGTTCCAGTCGATCATCCCGAACCGGTTCCGGGTCTCGTTGCCCAGGAAGATGTTCTCGGCGACCGACAGGTACGGCACCAGGGCGAGCTCCTGGTGGATGATGACGACGCCGCGGTCCTCCGAGTCGTTGATCGACCCGAACTCCGCCGTCGTCCCGTCCAGGATGATCTCGCCGTCGTAGGTGCCGTGCGGGTAGACGCCCGACAGCACCTTCATGAGCGTGGACTTCCCCGCGCCGTTCTCGCCGCAGATGGCGTGGATCTCGCCCTGCTCGACGGTCAGCGTGACGTCGGACAGCGCCTTGACGCCGGGGAACTCCTTGGTGATGGAGCGCATCTCCAGGATCGTGCTCATCTGCGCCCTCGTCCCTCCTTCGGTGGGGTGCGCCGCCGTCGGACACGTCCGCGGCGGCCCCGGGGGCGGGCCCGCCCGTCGTCCGCCCCCGAGCGGGAGCGGCGACGGACGGGCCTGCCCGTGCGGGTCATGACCTGCGGATCAGTCGTCCGCCTGACCGGCCTTGACCTCGTCGGCGGTGTAGTACCCGGCGTCGATCAGCACGGGCTGGATGTCGTCCTTGAACACCGTCTGGACCTCGAGCAGGTACGACGGCACGACCTTCACGCCGTTGTCGTACGTCTTGGTGTCGTTCGCCTCGGGGTCGTTGCCCTCCACGAAGGACTGCGTGGCCTTGACGGCCTGCTCGGCGAGGAGGCGCGTGTCCTTGAAGATCGTCGAGGACTGGACGCCGTCGTCGATGAGCTTGATGTTCGCGATCTCGGCGTCCTGACCGGTGACGACCGGCAGGCCCTTCTCGAGGGTCGGCCCCATGCCCGCGCTCTGGAGCGCGTTGATGATGCCGCGGGAGAGCACGTCGGCCGGCGCGAGCACGCCGTCCAGCTTCTCGCCGCCCTGGTACGTGGAGGTGAGCAGGTCCTCCATGCGCTTCTGGGCCGTCTCGAGCTCCCAGCGCTGCGTCGTGACCTGGCCGAAGTCGGTCTGGCCGGACGGGACGACGATCGTGCCGTCGTCGATGAGCGGCTGCAGCACCGACATCGCGCCGTCGAAGAAGAACCCGGCGTTGTTGTCGTCCGGCGAGCCGGCGAAGAGCTCGATGTTGTACGGGCCCTTCTCGCCGGTCTCCTTGCCGTCGGCGTCGAGGTAGCCCAGGCCGCGGAGCAGGGCGTTGGCCTGCGCCACGCCGACCGCCTCGTTGTCGAACGTCGTGTAGAAGTCGACGTTCTCGCTGTCGCGGATCAGGCGGTCGTACGCGATGACCGGGATGTTCGCCGCGGCGGCCGCGTCGAGCTGGCTGGTCAGCGCGGTGCCGTCGATCGAGGCGATGACGAGGACGTCGACGCCCTCGGTGATCATCGAGTCGATCTGCTGCGTCTGGGTCGGGATGTCGTCGTTGGCGAACTGCAGGTCCACGGAGTAGCCGAGGTCCTCCAGGCCCTTCTTGACGTTGTTGCCGTCCTGGATCCAACGCTCGTAGGTCTGCGTCGGCATCGCGACGCCGATCTTCACGTCGTCGTCGCCGTTGCCCGCGGCGCCGTCGGCACCGCCGCCACCGCCGGCCCCGGAGCCGCCGCACGCGGCGAGTCCCAGCGTCAGCGCCGCACCGGCGGCCACCGCGCCCATCGTCTTGGCGAGTCGCATCCTCGCGCTCCTTCTCGTCGTCGAGTGTCCCCCGGCAGCGACCTTCGCCGCCGGCGCCCGGACGCCGAGGTCTTCCTCGGACGGCCGAGCCGGTCCGCGGTACAGACTGCTGCGTTCGAGTTCCGAAGTCAAAGCCTGGGCGGGTGGAAACCGATAACGATCGTGTCACGCCCCACCGTTGTCACAGCGAGAGCGCGAGAAGGGCCGCGGGACGGCGTTCCGTCCCGCGGCCCTCCGGGTCCCGCCCCCTCGACAGTTGGTTCGTACGTCGAACACAACCGCGAGGGCGTGCGGTGGCTCAGCGCTGCGGGTCCTCCAGCACCGCCACGGTCCGGGCGGGCACGGTGACCGTGCCCGTGCGCGCGTCCCACCGGGTCCGCTTGACGACCGCGTCGCTCCCCGAGCGCTGCACGCCCGAGAGCCGGAAGTCCCGGCCGCGCAGCCCGGCCAGCTCGAGCGTCACGGGCTCCGGCGACGCGTTGAACACCGTCAGCAGGCCGTCCAGGCGACGGTCGGCGTCACGGCCGACGGTGTCGTCCACCGCCATGGCGACGACGCCGGGCTGCGCGTCCGGCCCCGCCCCCGGGAACGACACCTTCTGCTCGATCGCCGCGGCGCTGCCGAGGCGGAACAGCCGCGTCGAGGACCTCAGCTCGAGCAGCTCGCGCGCCGCGTCGGAGGCCGTCGCGATGTCCGACGGCGCGGGCTTGAGCGCCGGGTCCGCCAGGAGCGGCGCCATCACCGGCCACGCGTCCTCGTTGTCCGCCGCCGGCGGCAGGCCGCGGCCGAAGCCGTTGTCCTGCCCCGACCAGTCGATCGCGTTGAACCAGTCGCCCGAGTCGTAGGAGTTCCGGTCCAGCGACTTCGAGCGCAGCAGGTCCGTGCCCGCGTGCCAGAACGACGGGGTCTGGGCCAGCGCCGTCGTCGCGAGCGACACGGTGTTCATCCGGACCCGGTCCGTCATCGCGGTGTCCTGCGGCAGCTTGAGCGTCAGCAGGTCGAAGAGCGTCTCGTTGTCGTGCGCGTCGACGTACGTGACGACCTCCTCCGGCGAGTCCGCGTACCCCGCGGGCGCGCCGCGGTAGTCGAGGTCCTCCCCCCGCGTCGTCTCGCCGGCGCCGTCGTCCGCCGCCCGGAACGCGTAGTCCCGCAGGTTGCCCGCCAGCCCGAGGCGCACCAGGTCGGTCTGGTGGCCCAGGTCGGCGCGCTCGTCGTCGGAGCCGTCGTTGACGCTGCCGGCGTCGCCCTCGCTGGCCTCGCGACCGTTCGGGTCGGTGAACAGCCCCGTGCCGAAGCCCTGGGTGAACCGCGACGCGGCGTCCACCGGCGACCCGCCGTGCACGGCGTCGCGCAGCCTGTCGCTGAACGTGCCGATGCCCGTCCCGCCGAGCTGCCCCTGCGTGGCCTGCGTGAACAGGGCGTTGTCCGCCACCTCGCCGAAGTTCCAGCCCTCGCCGTACAGGTAGACGGCGGACCCGTCGACGCCGTCCTTGCGGACGGTCAGGGCGTCGAGCGCCTCGCGCACGGCCAGCATGTTCTCCTTCGAGTGGTGGCCCATGAGGTCGAAGCGGAAGCCGTCCACCTTGTAGTCGCGGGCCCACGTGACCACCGAGTCGACCATGAGCTTGCCCGCCATCGCGTGCTCGGTGGCGACGTTCTGGCAGCAGGTGCTGGTCTCCACGGCGCCCGTCGTCGGGTTCAGCCGCTGGTAGTAGCCCGGCACGACCCGGTCGAGGACGCTCTTCGCGTCCTGCCCGCTCGCCGCGGTGTGGTTGAACACCTGGTCGAGCACCACCTGCAGGCCCGCGTCGTGCAGCGAGCCCACCATCGTGCGGAACTCGGCCACGCGGGCACCCCCCTCGGCATCGACGGCGTACGAGCCCTCGGGGACCGAGAAGTGGAACGGGTCGTAGCCCCAGTTGAAGCCGTCGCTCGCCGCGACGTCGCCGACCGCCGCCTGCTGCTCCTCGCCGTCGGGCGCGAACCCGGACAGGTCGGGCGTGGTCGCCTGGTCCGCACGGTCCTCGGGGATCGTCGCGATGTCGAACGTCGGCAGCAGGTGCACCGTCGTCATGCCCGCGTCGGCCAGCTCGCGCAGGTGCGCCATGCCGTCCGAGCGCCGCTGCGCGAACGCGAGGTACGTGCCGCGCTCCTTCGCCGGCACGGTCTCGTCGGAGATCGAGAAGTCGCGCACGTGCAGCTCGTAGATCGTCTGGTCCACGGCCCGGTCGACGACGGGCTGGCGCGCGTGGCGCCAGACCTTCGGCTGCCAGCGCTTGTCGTCCAGGCCGACGACGACCGAGTGCGTCGAGTCGAGCGTGAGGCCGACCGAGTACGGGTCGGTGACGACGTTCGTCTCGACCTTCCCCGTGCCCGGCACGTAGACCGTCACCGCGTACCGGTAGCGGGCGCCGTCCCAGGCGAGCCGCTTCGCCGCCCGCTTGCCGTCGAGCGTCCACGAGCCGTCACGCTCGCGCACCGCGTCGAAGCGCTCGGGGTCCTCGCCCAGGTCGCGGCCGGCGGGCCACACGAGGAGGTCGACGTCCTGCGCCGTCGGCGCCCAGAGCGCGAACGAGGCCCACCGGCCGCTCGGGTGCCGCTGCGCGCCGAACGTACGCTTCGACGCCTGCTCGCTGTACAGGTCGTCGAGGACGCCGGGCACCTGCACGCCCGTCGCCGCGGACAGCCCCTCGCCCGAGGCCCGGGTGACCAGCAGCTGGCCGGTCAGGAGCTCCTCGACCGCCGCGCGGCCCAGCGGCTTCCCGTCGTCGCCCACCGGCGCGAGGGCCGTGTGGCCCGCGAGCGCCGGGAAGTCGCGCGCGACGTCGTCGGGCACGTCCCCCGCGGGGGCCAGGTCGTAGGACGCGGCACCCTCCGGCAGGTCGCCGCCGTCCGGCCCCCGCACCTCGCCGTCCGCGACCGCCAGGCCGCCGTCGGGCGCGGTCCACAGGGTCCAGTCGTCGCCGGAGCCGAGGTCGCCGGGCGCGAGCACCACGCCCTGACGGACCCAGTGCGCGGCCTGCTGCCCCGTGCCCGGCAGCGGCGGGTTCTCCACGCCGATCGTCAGGACGTGCGACGCGAGGTCGTAGGAGAACGCCACCGTCTCGCCCTCGCCCACGCTGAAGGAGTAGTTGGCGCCGTCGGGCGCGCCGCCGACGCCGTAGTTCTCGGCCCAGCTCAGCCCGTGCGCCACCTTCGCCTCGTACGCGCCGGCGGCCAGGTCGTCGGTGGACCAGGTGTACGTGCCGTCGCCGTCCGGGTCCTTGAGCCACGACGCGAGGCAGTCGGGCGCCCAGGAGGAGGAGCAGCCCACCTGGTCCTGGAACGACCCGGCCAGCGTGACGACCGGGCCCTGCGCGGTGGACGAGAAGTCGTGGCTCACCGGGTCCCAGTAGAACGTGACCTCGCCGCCGTCGTGCGAGTACGTGGCGTTGCCGCCGTCGCGCACTCCCCCGACGCCGTAGTTGACGTCCCACGACCCGTTCACGGCGACCTTGTACTCGTAGTCGCCCTCCGGCAGGTCGAAGGTGCCCTCCCACACGCCGTCCGGGCGCTCGGTGAGGCGCGCGCCCTCGCAGTCCGGGGTCCAGTCGCCGGCGCAGCCCATCTCGCTGTTGTGGCTGCCGGGCACGGTCACCAGGTCGATCTCGGGCTCGGGCTCCTCGTCGCCGACCACGCCGGACACGTCGACGCCGACGGAGGCGAAGGTCGAGGCGGCCGCGCGCTCGCCGTCGGCGTCCTGCGTCACGGCGCGGTACTCGACGAGGGTGCCCTCGGCCAGGCCCTTCGCGTCGTGGAAGACGCGCGGCGTCGTGTCCTCGGCCGTGCCGAGCGGGTTCCACCCGGACGTGCCGACCTCGCGCCACGCGAAGGACGTCTCCGCCCACGCGTCGTCGTCGACGTCCGCCGCCACCGCCGCGGTGCCGGTGACCGCCGCGCCCGCCGCCGGGACGGCGACGTCCAGCGTGCCGTCGGAGTCCGCGCCCACCGTGCGGTCGGCGCGCAGCACCAGGGCCGACGTCGCCGGGACGCTGACGGTGACCTCGCCGGCGTCGTCCGCGGTCACCGGCTCCCCGTCGCCGTACAGCACCTCGTACGACGCGCCCGGGGTGAGGGTCGTGAAGGTCGCGTTCTTCTCCTGCGCCGCGTTGTTGACGGCGACCAGGTGCTCGACCTTCTCCGTGCGGTCCACGCGGCTGAACGCGTAGATCCCGGCGCCGTTCTCCGCGTACCGCTCGACCTGCGCGCCGGTCGCGAGCGCAGGGTGCGCCTCGCGCAGCGCCGCCAGCTCGGCGATGCGGGAGTACAGCGGCGCGTCGGTGGCGTAGCGGTCCACGCTGCCCGCCTGCTCGCCCGTGACGAGAGGCTGGTCGGCGTACTCGTCGACCTGCGTGGCGAAGAGGGTCTGCCGGGCGTCCTTGTCCCCTCCGGTGCCGGCGAAGCCCTGCTCGTCGCCGTAGTACACGACCGGCTGGCCGCGCGTGAGGTACATGAGGTCGTGCGCCAGCTCGTCACGGGCCAGCGGCTCGTCGGTGCCGGCGAGCATGTAGCCCACGCGGCCCATGTCGTGGTTGCCGAGGAACGTCGGCAGCGCGGACGCGGACCTCGTCGGCGTCGTGTACCGGTCGTCGCTCGCGAACAGGCTCGCCAGGCCGCGCGCGCTGTTGCCGCTCGCGTAGCTGGTCGCGGCCGCCTGGAAGGAGAAGTCGAGCACCGAGCTCATGTCGGTGTCGCGCACGTACGGCGACGTCTTGGCGGCGTCGGCGTCGTAGACCTCGCCGAACATGAAGAAGTCGTCCTTGCCCTGCGCGTGGGCGTAGTCCATGACCTCGGCCGACCACGTCTCCCAGAACTCCGGGTTCACGTGCTTGACCGTGTCGATGCGGAAGCCGTCGATGCCGAGGTCGATCCAGTCGGAGTACACGTCGACGAAGCCCTGCACGACGCGCGGGTCCTCCGTCATGAGGTCGTCCAGGCCGTCGAAGTCGCCGTACGTGACCGACTCCCCCGTCCACGTCGAGTTGCCCCGGTTGTGGTACAGCGTCGGGTCGTTGAGCCAGGCCGGGACCTTGACGTCGGAGTCCTCGGGCGCGATCACCGGCGTGTACGGGAACGACGTCGCGGCGTCGAGCTCGGGGAAGTCGTCCGAGCCCGCGACGTCGCCCGGGTCGAAGGTGTTCCCGGCGGCGTCGGTGTAGGGCGACGTCGCCTGGTCGACGTACCCGTACTCCCCCTCGGCGTAGTCGATGACGTCGGCCGTGTGGTTGGTGATGATGTCGAAGTAGACCTTGATGCCCTTGCCGTGGGCCTCGTCGATCAGTGCGCGCAGCTCGTCGTTGGTGCCCAGGTGCGGGTCGATCCGCGTGAAGTCCGTGATCCAGTAGCCGTGGTAGCCCGCGCTCGCGTCGTCGCCCGTGCCCTGCACCGGGCGGTTGAGGAACGACGGCGTCAGCCAGATCGCGGTGGTGCCCAGGCCCTCGATGTAGTCGAGCTTCTCGCGCAGGCCCGCGATGTCCCCGCCCTGGTAGAAGCCCTTGTCGGTCGGGTCAAAGCCGGTCGCGAGCCGGTCGCCGTCGATCCCGCCGGTGTCGTTCGAGTCGTCGCCGTTCGCGAAGCGGTCGGTCATGACGAAGTAGAACCGCTCGTCCGAGCCCGCCTGCCGCACCGGCGGCACCACCAGGTCGGCGTCCGTCGCGTCGTCGTAGGCGCCGGCCAGCGTCAGCGGCGTGAGCGCGACGCGGTGCGTGGTGTCGTCGTAGGTGACCCGCACGCGCGCGTCGCCGCCCAGCACCAGGGGCGCGTTCTCGCCGGTGCCCTCGCGCCCGTAGGACTCGTCCCAGGCGCCGTCGAGCGCGACCTTGTACTCGTACGTCCCGGCCGGCAGGTCGACGTCGGCGCCGAACGTGCCGTCGCCGGCCGGCGCGAGGGTGGTGGCGGCACAGGTCGGGTCCCAGTCCTCGGCGCAGCCGAGCTCCGTCTGGAGGCTCCCGACCAGGGTGGCGGTGCGGTCCGCGGCGCCCGCCGGGGGCGCCGTCGTGAGGGCGAGCCCGCCGAGGGCGGCGGACAGCGCGGGGACGGTGAGCGCGACGGCGGTCAGCGATGCCGCCGCGCGACGGGTCGGGCGCCTTCGGGGGGCGCGGGCCTGGGCAGCACGAGGCATGGAGGACTCCTTCGTCGTCCGGGCGCGCGGAGGTCGCGACCCGCGGCGACTGTACCGTTGCAGCAACCTTGCAGCAACAGGTCCGCCGACACCTGTGGGCGCCCGTGTGGCGCCATTCCCTGGGGAATAGCGCCACACGAACGCCCACGACGGAACGACGCTCAGCCCGCCAGGTGCCCCCAGCGCGGCGCGAGCTCGCGCCACGGCCCGACCTCGGCGATCTCGCCGTCGGCGAGGACGACGACGCGGTCGGCACGCGACAGGGCCGCGCGCTTGGACGTCGCGCCGACGACGGTGGTGCCGCGCTCGCGCAGCGACGCCCACAGCTCGATCTCCGTGGTGGCGTCCAGCGCGCTGGAGACGTCGTCGGCCAGCAGCAGCTCGGCGTCCGTCGCCAGCGCGCGGGCGAGCGCGAGCCGCTGCACCTGGCCGCCGGACAGCCGCACCCCGCGGTGGCCGACCAGCGCGTCCGGACCACCAGCCTCGTCCACGTCCTGCCCCAGGCGCGCGGAGGCGACCGGGCCGTCGACGTCGCGCTCGTGGTCCAGGCGCACGTTCTCGCTGAACGTGCCGGACAGCACCCGCGGCACCTGCGCGACGTGCGCGACCTGCCCCGGGCGCAGGAACGCCTGGGCGTCCTCGACGTCCCGCTCGTTCCAGCGGATCCGGCCCGTGTGCTCCATGAGGCCGCTCAGCGCGGACAGCAGGCTCGACTTGCCCGAGCCGACCTGGCCGAGCAGCAGCACGAGCTCGCCGCGCCGCACCTCCAGGTCCACCCCCGACACCCCGATGGTGCCGTCGTCGTGCACGGCGGTCACGCCCTCGAGACGCAGCCGCTCCAGCGCCTCGCGCGGGCCCGCGGCCGGTCGGGGCGCGTCGCCGGTGAGCAGGTCGACGCCCGCGGGCAGGTCCATGAGGTCGGCCCCCGCGGCGAACCGGCCGGTGGCCCGCTGCCACGACCGGGTGCCGGGCGCCTCCGTCACGACCGCCCCCGCCACCACGCCGAACCAGCCGAACCCGTTCACGGCGTTCGCGACGAGCAGCGCGGTCGCCAGCCCCCACGTGCCGGTGAGCAGGCCCGCCCAGGCCGCCACGACGCCGAGCTGCACCATGATCATCGGCACGCCGTCGAGGGCGGCCTGGATCCGGTGCTCGAAGATCGCGGCCCGGACGCGGCCGCCGTCCACCTCGCGCAGGTGCGCGTGCACCTGCGGGGTCCGCGCGGCGAGCTTCACCGTGCGCGCGGAGTCGAGCGCGGAGACGAGGGCCCGGCCGAACCGGGCGCGAGCGGCAGACGACCGGGTGGCCGAGCGGCCCGCGATCGGCCGACCGACCGCCGACGCGGCCGCCGAGACCACCATGACGGCCAGCAGCACGCCGCCGGCCAGCCACGACCCGCTGAGCAGCGCCGTCACGCCGGCGATGACCAGGCCGTTGACGAAGTCGACCCAGCGGTCCGAGTAGCGCACGAACCGGTCGGAGTCCATGGCGCGGGCCACGACCTCGCCGGGCGGGGTGGCGCGCAGCCGCTCCTGGCGCGTCTGCCCCACCATCACCGCCATCCGGACGCGCAGCAGCACCTCCACCCACCACCGCGGGTAGACGTACAGCGCCCACGCGAGCGCCAGCGGCGCGACGACGAGGAGCACCGCGAACGCGACCATGAGCGCGGTGGGGAAGCCGGCGTCGAGCCCCTCGACCGCCCGCCCCCAGAGGAACCCGGTGAGGGCACCCTGCGCGGAGACGAGGCTCGCCACGAGGAAGAGCGCCGCGCCGACCACGCCCCACGCGGGGCGCACGAACAGCGCGTGCAGGACGCCGCGAGCCAGGCTCGGGCCCTCGCCCGGGTCGGCGAGGTCCGGCGCCGCGCCGCGGCGGCGCTTGCCGCCCACGTCGTGGGACGCCGCCTGCGCGGCCTCCACCGTGCTCGGCGCCGTGCCCGACGGCGCGCTCGACGGCGTCGACCGGTGACCGGTGAGCCCCGACGCGACCTCCTCGGCGGCACCGGCGCTCGCGACGGGTGCGTCCGCGGCGTCGCTCGCCAGGAGCAGGTCGCGGTACGGGCCGTCCTCGCGGGCGAGCCGCGCCCGGGGGCCCTGCTGCACGACCCGGCCGTGGTCGAGCGCGGCGAGCAGGTCCGCCCGCTCGATGGTCGTCAGCCGGTGGGCGACCAGCACGCCCGTGCGGCCGGCGAGCAGCCGCTCGGACGCCGCGACCACGCGGGCCTCGGTGAGCGGGTCCATGCGCGCCGTCGCCTCGTCGAGCACCACCACCTGGACGTCGCGCACCAGCAGGCGCGCGAACGCGACGAGCTGCTCCTCCCCCGCGGACAGCGACGTGCCGCCCGGGCCGAGCAGCGTGTCCAGGCCGTCGGGCAGACCCGAGACCCACGCGCCCAGGCGCAGCTCGCGCACGGCGGCCTCGACGTCCTCGCGCGGGACGTCGGCGAACAGGGCGATGTTCTCGGCGAGCGTGCCGGCGAGGATCTCCGTGCGCTGCGTGACGACGCCCACCGCGGCGCGCAGCCGCTGCAGGTCCAGGTCGCGCACGTCGACGCCGCCGAGGAACACCGTGCCGGGCTCCGGCTCGACGGCGCGCGACAGCAGCGACGCGAGCGTCGATTTCCCGGAGCCGGTGCGCCCGACGAGCGCCACCGTCTGCCCCGCGGGGACGCCGAGGTTCACGCCCTGCAGCGCGAAGGTTCCCTCGGCGTACGAGAAGTGCAGGTCGCGCAGCTCGATGCCCACCGGGCCCTCGGGCAGGTCGCGCCCGCCGCTCGGCTCCGGCTCGACCGACAGCATCTGCCGGATGCGCGTGATGGCGCCCAGCCCTTCCTGGATGTCCGGCAGGTGGTGGATGAGGTTGTCCACCTGGCCCACGAACATCGACGTGACCAGGAACAGCGTCACGAGGTCCTGGACGGCGAGCGTGCCGCCCGACGCCAGCGCGGCCCCGGCCACGGCGACGCCGGCGAGCAGCGCGGCGAGCACCAGGCCGGCCCGGCGCAGCATCTTCGACTCGACGACGACCACGTCGCGGAACTTGCGGTGCACGTCCGCCGAGCGCTGCGCCAGGCGGCGGATGGCGAACGGCTGGCCGAGGCTGGTGCGCAGGTCGTCGCGGGCGGCCACCGACTCCTCGAACGCGGCCGCGTGGTCGGTCCAGGCCGCCTCCTCGATCACCTTGCGGCGGGCGATCTCGCCCAGCATCGGGCGCACGAGGACGCCCGCGAGCGCGCCCAGCAGCGGGAACAGGATCCACGCCGGCCACCAGGTGACGCCGGCGACCACGTACATCGGCACGACGCCGACCACCGTGCGGCCCGCGCCCCACAGCTGGCGGCGCACGAGCGTGCCGACGGCGTGCGTGTCGTCGTCGACCCGGTCGAGCACCTCGCCCACGGCCTGCTCGGTGAGCGTGCCGAGCGGCTGGTGCAGCGCCGCGGTGAGCAGGTCGCCGCGCAGCCGCCCCTCGGCGCGGTCGACGACGCCCGCCCACACGACCTGCCCGGCCGTGTCGAACAGGGCGGCGCCGACCACGCAGAGCGCGAGCAGCGTCAGCAGCGCCCCCGTCGGGTCCTCCGCGAGGCGGCCCGCGACGACGGTGCCGAGCGCGGCACCCACCGCCCCGAGGGTGAGCGCGACCAACGCGACCGCGGCGACGGGCCCGCGCAGCCTCCGCCAGTCGAGGCGGCGGGACGGGTCCGTCGGCGTGGTCGTGGTGGAGGTGTGTTCCGCGCGCGCGGCAGGGGCGTCGATCATGGCCCGAGAAGCCTATGCGGCGCCCCCGACGCTCCGCCGCAGAATTTCCGTCAGATCAGGCCGAGGGCGCGCACGGCGTCCCGCTCCTCGGAGAGCTCCTGCACGCTGGCCGCGATCCGCTCGCGGGAGAAGTCGTCGATCTCGAGGCCCTCGACGACCTCCCACGCACCGCCCGACGACGTCACCGGGAACGACGAGACGAGGCCCTCCGGCACCCCGTACTGCCCGGTCGACCACAGGCCCGCGCTGGTCCAGTCGCCCTCGGGCGTGCCCTGCACCCAGTCGTGGACGTGGTCGATCGCCGCGTTCGCCGCGGACGCCGCCGACGACGCCCCGCGCGCGTCGATGATCGCGGCGCCGCGCTTGGCCACCGTCGGGATGAAGTCGTCCGCGAGCCAGAGCTTGTCCTCGTCCGCGTACCGGGCGCCCGGCGTGCCCGCGACGTCGGCCCGGAACACGTCCGGGTACTGGCTCGCGGAGTGGTTGCCCCAGATCGTCACGCGGCGCACCTGCGAGACCGGCACGTCCGCCCGCTTCGCGAGCTGGGAGAGCGCGCGGTTGTGGTCGAGGCGCGTCATCGCCGTGAAGCGGTCCTTCGGCACGTCGGGCGCGTTCGACGCCGCGATCAGCGCGTTCGTGTTGGCCGGGTTGCCCACGACCAGGACCCGCACGTCGTCGGCCGCGCCCGCGTTGATGGCCCGGCCCTGCGGCCCGAAGATGCCGCCGTTCGCCTCGAGCAGGTCCGCCCGCTCCATGCCCGGGCCGCGCGGCCGGGCGCCCACCAGCAGGGCGACGTTCGTGCCCGCGAAGCCCGCCGTGGGGTCGTCGTGGATGTCGATGCCGGCCAGCAGCGGGAAGGCGCAGTCGTCGAGCTCCATCGCGGTCCCCTCCGCGGCCTTCACCGCCTGCGGGATCTCCAGCAGCCGCAGCCGCACGGGCGTGTCGGGGCCGAGCATCGCGCCCGACGCGATCCGGAAGAGCAGCGCGTACCCGATCTGGCCCGCCGCCCCGGTGACGGTGACGTTCACTGGTGTGGTCATGCCCCTACTCTGACGCAGCCGGGCGCCGGGGTCGACCGCCACCCCGGCCCGGCCCTCGACGTCGCCGCCGCCCGGCGCGCCGACCGTCGTGGTGGAGCGCGACCTGGGACGACGCGCGGTAACGTGCCAGGAGCGCCACCGTCGGCCCGCGCTCAGCAACCGTTCAGACCACGGTGGAAGCATGCCCGCGCAGCCGGCCGTGAGGCCGGTCACGCACGACCGGCCCTCCCACCGCGGGGGGCACACCGAGACGCCCGTCTCCCGAGCAGAGAAGGACCCTCATGTCCCAGGACATCGCCGCCGAGGGCGGTACGGCTCCGGCCGACGTCGACACGGCGGCAGGAGCCCCGCAGCACGGCCTGTTCGCCCGGCTCGCCGCCGAGGCCTTCGGCACGTTCGTGCTGGTGCTCGGCATCGTCGGCACCGCCACTTTCAACCTGTTCAACAACGGTCAGATCATCACCGTCGCGCTCGCGGGCGGGATCCTCGTCATGGGCGCCATCGCCGCGGTCGGCGGCGTCTCCGGCGGCCACTTCAACCCCGCCGTGACCTTCGGCCTGACGCTCGCCGGCCGTTCCGCGTGGCGCGACCTGGTGCCGTACTGGGCCGCCCAGCTCGTGGGCGGCACCGCGGCCGCGGCCGTGATGTTCTCGATCATCCCGGAGTCGGTGCTCCCGTTCGCTCAGGCGACGAGCAAGGCCGAGCTCTTCCAGGGCACGGCCAACGGCTTCGGATCGCACGCGCCCGCCGCCACGCTCACCGCCGCGGCGGCGCAGCAGGGCGGCGCCCCCGTCGAGTTCACGATGTGGGCCGCGATCCTCGTCGAGGTGATCGTCACCGCCGTCTTCGTGGGGATCATCCTCGGCGTGACCAGCAAGCGCACGTCGGTCACGTTCGCCCCGGTGGTCATCGGCCTGTCCCTCGGCGCGCTGATCATCGTCGCCTGGCCGGTCACCAACGCCTCGCTCAACCCGGCGCGGTCGTTCGCCTCGGCGGTGTTCGGCGGAGGCTGGACGTGGGGCCAGCTGTGGGTGTTCGTCGTCGCCCCCCTGGTGGGAGCGGCACTCGCCGCCCTGTTCGCCCGGGCGTTCCAGCCGGTGCCCGCCCTCGCGCTGACCGAGGTCGAGTACACGGCCGTGACGGTCGAGGAGCGGACCGCCCCCGAGCACGACGTCGTCGACGACGGCGCCCTTCCGACGGCGTCGGAGGTCGACGAGAACGAGGGCGAGTGGGACGGGCAGGACGTCGACGACGCCAAGCCCGGCACCGACGAGCCGAAGGGCGACGCGCCGCGCGCCTGACGCCCCGACGCACGAGGGCCGGTACCCGCAGGGTGCCGGCCCTCGTGGCGTCCGCGCAGGATTTCACCCGCGTGGCGCAGAGCGCGAAGTCGGACCTCTGGTACAAATGGCGCGCCGCTGGTCGCTGCGGCCACCGATGGCTCGGTGCCCGTTCCCCGATCGGAGTCGCCGTTGACCCCGTCCGTACCGCCGTCGTCCGTCCCTCCCGGGCGCGACGTGCACCACGCCACCGGCTGGGCCGTGGCCGCCGCGATCCTGTGCTGGCCGCTCGGCGTCCCGGCGCTCCTCGGAGCCCAGCGGGCGGCCCGGGCGATCGGCTCCGGGGACCTCGCCGCCGCGACGACGCACGCCCGGGCCGCGCGACGGTTTGGGATCGCGGCCGTCGTCGTCAGCGCCGTCGTGAGCGTGGTGCTCTCGGCCGCGCTGATCGGGCTGATGGTGACGGTCCTTCTCGACCTGGGCTGGCCAGGACTCGGTACCACCGCGCCGCCCGGGAGCCCCCGTGGCTGAGCCGACGACGGCGTCCGCCCCCGCGCGGACCGGCACCGGCTGGGCGGTCGTGGCCATGGTCTGCTTCTGGCCGCTGGCGATCGGCGCCGTGCTCGCCTCCGTCCGCGCGTCGCGCGCCCTCGGCGCCGGCGACGTCGCCGCCGCCGCGACGCAGACCCGCCGGGTGCGCACGGCGGGGATCGCGGCCGTCGTCGTCGGTCTCCTGGCCCGCGCGGTGAGCGTGGCGGTCCTCGTCGCCGCCGTCGGACTGGTGGACGACGTGCGCCCGCTCCTCACCGCTCTGGCCGGCCCGCCGTCGTCATCGGCGTCGTCATCGGCGTCGTCATCGTCGACGTCGTCGGCGGACCCGTTGACGCTGCCCCCGGCGAAGGGGGCCGCACCGGCCGGCCTCACCGGGGACGTGACGTTCGCGGACGCGAAGCCGTGGCGGATGCTCGCCCCCGGCGACTGCTTCGCGCAGGCAGAGCTCCACGGGATCGTGCCGCTCGTCCCGTGCGGGGACGACACCGCGTCCACCGTGTTCTACGCCGGGCCCTCCGGTCCCGCCTGGCCGGGCGACGAGGTCGGCGGCCAGATCGCGTCGGAGGTCTGCGACGGTGCCCTCGAGGACCTGGGGCGGAGCCCGCTGGAGGTGCCCTACGCACGCTGGTTCACGGCGAAGGACGGCTGGGACTTCTGGCCCCACCTCGTGTGCGCGGCCGCGCCGGCCGCGGGCGACCCCGCGCCCGCGCCGCCCCCGACCGACACCCGCGCGCCTGCGGACGGCGGCCCCCGTCACCTGAGCATCGCCCTGTCCCCCGCGTGCTTCGACGCCACCCGGTTGACCAGGTGGGGCGATCTCGTGGTGCCTCTGGTCGAGTTCTGCGACGAGCCGCACACCGGTCAGGTGTTCGCCGAGCACCGCATCGGCGTCGAGGTCGCCGAGAACGACGCCACGATCTGGGCGGCGGGGCGCGCCTCCTGCGCGGAGGCGTGGGCCGAGTTCGTCGGCGGCGAGTACGCCGGTCCGCCGCTCGAGGTGTGGACGGTGGTCCCCGAGTTCAGCGAGTGGGGGGACGGCTGGCGCAGCGTCACCTGCGCGGTCACCTCCGAAGAGCCGCTCACCGCGAGCCTCGCGGGCTCGGCGGGCTGATCGCGGGCGCTCAGCCCAGGCCGGGGGCGGTCAGGGCCAGCACGCCGATGACGACGGCGCCACCCCAGCACAGGAAGACGTCGAAGCCCCGGCTCCGCACGACCAGCCCGACCGGCCCGGTGGCCGACGTGGCCCGCCACGTGCCCGCGACGGCGAGGGTCAGCGCGATGGTGCCGGTGCCGACGCGGGCCCCGACCAGCACGCCGAGCACGACGGCGAGCACGATGCCGGCGAGCACGGTGACGATGGCGCGCTCGGGACCGGGCAGAGGGCGCGCCGGCTCCTCGCCCTTCGCCCCGACCGTGTGCCACGCGGGCGCGGGCTCGGCCCCTCCGGGGTCACGCGGAGGGTCGGGCAGCGCACGGGGATCCACGGCAGCCGAGCCTACCGTCGCGCGACCGCGGCGAGCGTCGGACCTCCACGCCCACGGGGTCTCGCCGAGAGCTACGGTGAGGACCGTGCCCGAGCCGACCTCCGACGCCTCTCCCCGTCCGCCCCTCCGGTCCGTCGTCGTGGTGGGCGCCGGCCTCGCCGGCGCGCAGACCGTCGCCGCGTTGCGGGCGCACGGCTTCGACGGGCGGATCACGCTGCTCGGCGCGGAGGGCGTGCCCCCGTACGACCGCCCGCCGCTCTCCAAGGAGCTGCTGACGCGGCCCGAGCCGGTGTGGCTGAGCGCGGACCTCGGCGTCGACGTCGAGGCGCTGGCCGACGACGTGCGGCTCGCCGAGCCCGCCCTGTCGCTGGCCTCGCGGCCGGACGGCGTGGTCGTCACGACCGCACGGGGCGAGGTCGCGGCCGACGCCGTCGTGCTCGCGGTGGGCTCCGTCCCGGTCGTCCCGCCGGGGTTCTCCGCGTCGTCGCTGCTGCACACGGCCGCCGACGCCGACCGCCTGCGGGCGGCCCTGCGCGCCGACGACGGGCTGCGCCTGGTGATCGTGGGCGCGGGCTGGATCGGCGCCGAGGTCGCGGGGGTCGCCGCGGGCGCCGGGGCGGACGTCACGGTGCTCGAGGCGGCGGACGCCCCGTTGTCGCGCCAGCTGGGCCGCGACGTCGGGGCGCTCCTCGCGGGCTGGTACGGGGCCGCCGGGGTGCGCCTGCGCACGGGCGCCGCGGTGACGGCCGTGGAGGGCTCCGGCGTGGTCCTCGCCGGCGGCGATCACGTTCCGGCGGACCTCGTGCTCACCGCCGTGGGCGCGCGGCCAGCGTCGGGCTTGCTGGAGGGCACGCTGCCCCTGGACGGGCGCGGCGCGCTCCTCGTGGACGGCGACGGCCGCGTCCCCGGCCATCCCCGCGTCTGGGCGGTCGGCGACGTCGCGTCGCGCGCGCACCCCGTGTTCGGCACGGTGCCGGGCGGGCACTGGTCGGCCGCGCTGCACGACCCCGACCCCACCGTGCGCGCCATGCTCGGCGTCGAGCCGGCCGGCACCGGGCACGCGCCGTACGTCTTCTCGCAGCAGCTCGGGCACGACCTGGCGCTGCTGGGCCTCCCGACCACCGCCGGGCCCGACGCCTCCCCCGTGATGCTGCGCGGCACCCCCGGCGAGGGCCCCTGGGCGGCGCTCTACCTGGACCCGGCGGAGAGCAGGGGGCCCGACGACGCGCCCGACGGTGTCGCGACCGTCCGGGCCGTCCTGCTCGTCGACTCGCCCCGCGACGTCGGCGGCGTCCGGCGCCTCATGAGCCGCGGCGAGCCGCTGCGACTGGACCTGGCCCGCGCCACCGACCCCGCCATCAAGCTGAAGGACGCCGCGAGATAGAGAACCCCGGACCGCGAGATCGAGGCTCGGTCGGGACCGCACCCGGGTGCGGTCCCGACCGAGCCTCTCTATCTCGCGGTCCGGGGTTCTCTATCTCGCGGGGTCAGTGCGCGAAGTGGCGCGTCCCGGTGAGGTACATCGTCACGCCGGCGGCCTGAGCGGCCTCGATCACCTCGGCGTCGCGGATGGACCCTCCGGGCTGCACGACGGCGCGGACGCCGGCGTCGAGCAGCACCTGCAGGCCGTCGGCGAAGGGGAAGAACGCGTCGGACGCGGCGACCGCGCCGCGCGCCCGCTCCGCCCCCTCGGCGAGCGTGTTCGCGCGCTCGACGGACAGGCGGCAGGAGTCGACGCGGTTGACCTGGCCCATGCCGATGCCGACGGCGGCACCGTCGGCGGCGAGGAGGATCGCGTTGGACTTGGCGGCGCGGACGGCCTTCCACGCGAACGCGAGGTCGGCGAGCGTGGCCTCGTCGGCGGCCTCGCCGGCGGCGAGGGTCCACGACGCGGGGTCGTCGCCCTCGGCCTGGAACCGGTCGACCTCCTGGACGAGCATGCCGCCGGAGATCGGGCGGTTCTCGGCGACGGCGTGCGGCGGGGTGTCGACGACGAGCAGGCGCACGTTCTTCTTCTTCTGCAGGATCTCGAGCGCCTCGGGCTCGAATCCCGGTGCGACGACGACCTCGGTGAAGATCGGCGCGATCCCCTCGGCCGCGGCCTTCGTGATGACCCGGTTGGCCGCGATGACGCCGCCGTACGCCGACACCGGGTCGGTGGCGTGCGCGCGGGCGTGGGCCTGCGCGATGTCGTCGCCGACGGCGATGCCGCACGGGTTGGCGTGCTTGATGACCGCCACCGCGGGGCCCTCGTGGTCGTGCGCGGCGCGCCAGGCGGCGTCGGCGTCCACGTAGTTGTTGTAGCTCATGGCCTTGCCGTGCAGCTGGGCCGCCTGGGCGAGGCCGGTGCCGCCGTCGGTCCGCGTGTACAGCGCGGCCTTCTGGTGCGGGTTCTCGCCGTAGCGGAGCACCGCGGCGCGCTCGAACGCCGCGCCGGCGACGTCGGGCATGTGCGACTCGAGGGCGGTCTCGTCGGGCGCGTAGACGCTGGCGAACCAGGAGGCCACGGCGACGTCGTACTGCGCGGTGTGCGCGAACGCGGCGGCCGCGAGGCGCTTGCGCTGCGCGAAGGTGAAGCCGCCGCCCTGGACCGCGGACACGACGTCGTCGTAGCGCGCCGGGTCGACGACGACGGCGACGCTCGGGTGGTTCTTCGCCGCGGCACGGACCATCGACGGCCCGCCGATGTCGATCTGCTCGACGACCTCGTCCGGGCCGGCGCCGGACGCGACGGTCGCCGCGAACGGGTACAGGTTCACGACGACGAGCTCGAACGTCTCGATGCCGAGGTCGGCGAGCTGGGCGAGGTGGTCGGCCTTGCGGGTGTCGGCCAGGATCCCGGCGTGCACGCGCGGGTGCAGCGTCTTGACGCGGCCCTCGAGGCACTCGGGGAAGCCGGTGAGCTCCTCGACGCGCGTGACGGGGACGCCGGCGTCGGCGATCGTCGTGGCGGTGGAGCCGGTGGAGACGAGCTCCACGCCCGCGGCGTGCAGGGCGGTGGCGAGCTCGGTCAGGCCGGTCTTGTCGTAGACGCTGAGCAGCGCGCGGCGCACGGGACGCTGGGCGTCGTCGGCGAGCTGGACGTCGGGGGCGGTGACGTGGGCGGCGGAGTGTGCTCCGGACATGAGTGTGTTCTCCTCGGGCGGGTTCTCTCGCGGAAAGACCCTCGCACCCAGGCGGGCGGCGCGCATGGCGGGACGTGTCGGCCGCTCCCCGGTGGTGACCCACCCTCGCCAGTCACGGCCGCGGCGAGTCTACCGAACGTCGTCGGGACCGGTCACTGCAGCGGTCACGGAGCGCGGTCACGGAGCGCGGTCACGGCAGAGCGACGTCCATGCCGAGCAGGCGCCAGGCCCGGGCCGCGGTGTCCGCCCGGTCCGCCGCGGGGCGTCGGGTGAGGGCGCCGGCCACGAGCTCGACGCCGAGCATGAGGTCCTCGACGGCGGTGCCGGCGGGCACCTGGCC
>JADHZE010000030.1 GCA_026934365.1 Isoptericola sp. QY 916
CCGATCTCGCCGGTGGCGATCGAGGAGAAGTAGGGGTCGGAGATGTCCTGCACGACCAGCCCGAGCAGCCCCGACCGGGCGCGCGCCAGGGCCTGCGCCTGCGCGTTCACGACGTAGCCCAGGTCGGCGGCCGCGGCCTTGACCCGCGCGACCAGCTCGGCCCCGGGCTGCCGCGCCGAGCCGTTGAGCACCCGCGACGCCGTGGCGAGGGAGACCCCTGCACGGTCGGCGACGTCCTGCAGCCTCGCTCGGGCCACGAGCACACCTCCATCTCCGGGGCGGCCGGTACCCGCCCGACGCGGGCACTCCGGACGTGCTCGCCGGTGCACAGCCTATCGGCGCACGGAAAACGTCTTCCGTCGACGCCCCGGGACCCGACCGAGGCGGTCGCCCGGGGTGCGGCGCCGCGAGGGCCGCCGAGGCCCGCACCGATAGAATCGGCCCGTGCCCAGGACCAGCAGCTCGACCGCGCGCCCCGTCCCGCGGCGGGCGCTCGCCGACCACGTGTTCGACGAGCTGCTCTCGTGGCTCATGGACGGCACCCTGGCGGCGGGCAGCAGCCTCAACATCGACGGCATCGCCCGCGACCTCGACGTCTCGCCGACCCCCGTGCGCGAGGCGCTCGCCCGGCTCGAGGCCACCGGCATGGTGCGGCGGGTCGCCCTGCGCGGCTACTTCGTCACCCCGGCGCCGACCACCAAGGAGCTGACGGACCTCATGGACGCCCGGCTCGCCGTCGAGCCGGCGAACGCGTACTTCGCGTGCGAGCGCGGCGACGAGGAGTTCCTTGCCGGGCTCGAGGAGGCCGTCGCGGAGCTCGAGAGCTCGCCCAACGGCCCCACCTACCAGGAGTTCCGCGACTACTGGGAGGCCGACGAGCGCTTCCACGCCCTGGTCGCCCAGGCGGCGGACAACTCCTACCTCCAGGCCGCCTTCGCCGCCCTCGGCGGGCTCGCGCAGCGCTTCCGGCAGTTCTCGGGCAAGGGGGTCACCGACAAGGCCGTGGCGGTCGAGGAGCACCGGGCGATCCTCGACGCCATGCGGTCGGGGGTGCCCGAGCGGGCGCAGGAGCTCATGCGCCGGCACATCGAGGGGGTCCGGACGCGGTCCCTGTCGGAACGCGAGGAGCCGGCACCCCCGCCGAGCGCGTAGCTCTGCGGGGGTGCCGGCTCCCAGCGGCAGGGGTCAGACCCGCGCGGCGCCCCGGCCCTCGGTGCCCGGCACGTCGGCACCGGGCTCGACCGCGTCGTCCGCCCGCTGCATCCGCACGACGGCACGCCGCGCGACGAACGTCCCGGCCGCGCCGAGCAGCAGCACCACCATGAGGAAGTACATGCCCGCCTCGGTGCTCCCGGTCGCTTGGGTGAAGAGGCCCACGACGTACGGCCCGATGAAGCCGCCGAGGTTGCCGAACGAGTTGATCGCCGCGATCGCCACCGCGGCCGTGGCACCGGCGAGCACGCCGCTCGGCAGGGACCAGAAGACGCCCGCGATGGAGTACACGCAGAACGCCGCGAGGGACAGGGCGGCGAGCTGGAGCACCGGCGACGCGACGGCGGCGCTCACCCCCATGCCGATCGCGGACCCGACGAACAGGCAGGCGAGCGGCACCCAGTTGTCCCGGAAGTGCCGGGCCGCCCAGCGGGACGTCACCAGCACGCCCACGAGCGCGAACAGGTACGGGACGTCGGTGAGGATCCCGGTCTGCAGGGTGGAGGTGGAGAACTGGTTCACCACCTGCGGGAGCCAGAACGACAGCCCGTACACGCCGACCGTCGAGGGGAAGAACAGCAGCGCGAAGACCAGCACCCGCTTGTCGATCAGCGTGCGCAGCGGGTTCTTGCCGTCCTCCTGCTTGCGCTCCGCCTTGTCCTTCTCCAGCTCGCGGGCGATCCAGTCGGACTCGTCCTTCGACAGCCACTTCACCCGGTTCGGCGACTCGGGGAGGAGCTTCCACGTCGGGATCGCCATGAGCACCGCGGCCGCGCCCACGACGAGGAACAGCCACTGCCAGCCGGACATGCCGAGGCCCGACACCCCGAGCAGCCAGCCCGCCAGCGGCGACATGATGATGAAGGCGAGCGGCGCCGAGATCACGAAGGTGCCCGTCGCCTTGGTGCGGTGCCGGTGCGGGAACCAGGTGGTGAGGTAGAAGATCACGCCGGGGTAGAACCCGGCCTCCGCGACGCCGAGGAGGAAGCGCAGCACGTAGAAGCTGATCGGTCCCTGCGTGAGGACCATCGCGGCCGTGATGATGCCCCAGGTGACGAGGATGCGCACGAACCACATCCGCGGCCCGTACTTCTGCATCAGCACGTTGCTCGGCACCTCGAACAGGAAGTACGCGATGAAGAACAGCCCGGCGCCGAGGCCGAACGCCGCGTCGCCGATGCCGACGTCCGCGCCCATGCTGAGCTGCGCGAAGCCGACGGCGGAGCGGTCGATGTAGGCCACCGTGTAGAGGGCCACCAGCAGCGGCAGCAGCCGCAGCGTGACCTTCCGGACGAGGGCGGGCTCGTTGACCTGTGTCACGTTCGAGGACTCCTGTGTCTCGTGCGGGGGCACGGCTCGACGACGAGCCGTGCACGGGGGCGCGGCGCGACCCGGTCGGGGGTCGCGCCGCGGGAGGTGGAGGGGTCAGGCCGGCGAGGGCCCGAGCGAGCGGACGAGCCGGCCCATCTCGCTGTACGCCTTGTTGCGGTGCGCGACGAGCGCCTTGACCTGCTCGGGCGTGTAGTCCTTGAGCAGGCCCTTGCCGTTCTTCACGCCGCGCCGGTCGGCGGCGACGGCGTCCTGGACGAGCGCGGGCGTGCTGAGCCGCTCGCCGAACGCCTCCTCGAACGTCCGGAAGCCGCCGGCGTACACGTCGAGGCCGGCCTGGTCGGCGATGGCGAACGGGCCGAAGAAGCCCAGGCGGAAGCCGAAGGTCGTGCGGACGATCGTGTCGATGTCCTCGGGGGACGCGATGCCCTCCTCGGCGATCGACATCGCCTCCTTGAGCAGCACGTACTGCAGGCGGTTGAGGACGAAGCCGGGCACGTCGGCGACGATCGCCGCCTCCCGGTCGGCCCTCGCGAGCAGCTCCTTGACGACGGGGACGACGGCCTCGTCGGTGCGCTCCCCCAGCACGAGCTCGACGCCGGGGATGAACGGGGCGGGGTTGGAGAAGTGCACGGTGAGGAACCGCTCCGGGTTCTTCACCGCCGTCGCGAGCACGCGGGCCGGGATGGTCGAGGTGTTCGAGCCGATGATCGCGTCCTCGCGCGCCGCGGCCGAGATGCGGCCCAGCACGTCGTGCTTGACCTCGACCGACTCGAACACGACCTCCTCGACGAAGTCGACGTCCGCGACCGCGTCCTCGATCGACGGGGCGGTGCGCAGGTTCGCACGGATCGTCGCCGTCGCGCCGGCGTCGTACAGACCGGCGTCCTCGAACTCCTGCGCCTCCGCGAGCAGGCGCGCGAAGGCGGCCTCGGTGGCCTCGGCGGAGACGTCGGCGATCGTGACGGGCAGGCCCGCGAGCGCGAGCGACTGCGCGATGCCGCCTCCCATGTAGCCGGCACCGATCACGGCGACGCTGCTGATGCTGGTGACCATCGTTGCTTCCTCTCTCGTGGTCCAGTCTGTGGCGGTCACGGCCGGGCGGCCGAATCCGCAGGTCGCGCGGCCGCGGCCTCGTCGAGCACGTCGCGCAGGGCGGCGACGTCGTGGGCGAAGCGCCCGAGGAACACGCCGTCGACGGCGCCCGCGAGGGCAGTGAGCGTGCCCGGGCCGGCGGCCCCGCCGTAGAGCACACGGCCGTCGACGCCCAGCGCGTCGAGCCGCTCGCGCAGCGCGTGCGCGACCGTCACGACGTGCTCGGCGGGTGCCGGCCGCGGGGCGCCGATCGCCCAGACGGGCTCGTACCCCACGACCACCTCGCGCGGGGCGGGGCCCCGCAGCGCACTTTCGAGCTGCGCCGTCGCGACCTCGGCCGCCTCGGCTGGGGAGACCTGCTCGCACTCCCCCACGCACAGGAGCGGGGTGACGTCCGCCTCGGCGAGGCGCGCGACCTTGGCCCGGACGACGTCGTCGTCCTCGTGGAACGTCGCGCGTCGCTCGGCATGGCCGACGACGGCGAGCGTGCAGCCGAGCTCGGCGAGCAGGGCCGCCGTGACCTCGCCGGTCTGGGCGCCGTGCGCGGCCGGGGCCACGTCCTGCGCGCCCCAGGCGACGCCGGTCCCCCCGAGCAGCCGCGCGGCCGCGGGTAGCAGGGGGAAGGCGGGCAGCACGGCGAGGTCCACGTCGCCCGCAGGGGCGGCGTCGCGGACCGCGGCGAGCCAGCGCTCGGTGTCCGCGGCCCCGAGGTACGCCTTGAGCGAGACGGCGACGAGCGGGCGGCGCGTCATCCGCAGGACCCGGCGGGCTCGGCGACCGCCCCCGTGCCCGCGTCGGCCTCGACCTCGCCGATCGCCGCGACCTTGGGGGCCGACGCCGAGGTGGGATCGAACCGGTAGCCCAGCCACTCGCGCAGCAGGCGGCGGGCGAGCTCGATGCCCACGACGCGCTGGCCGAAGCACAGCACCTGGGCGTCGTTGGACAGCACCGCCCGCTCGACCGAGAACGAGTCGTGGGCGGTGACGGCGCGGACGCCCGGCACCTTGTTGGCGGCGATCGCGACGCCGAGCCCGGTGCCGCACACGAGGAGCGCACGGTCGGCCTTCCCCTCGGCGACGAGGCGCGCGGCCGCCGCGCCCACGTAGGGGTACGGGGTGTGCTCGTCGCCCCCGACGCCGACGTCGGTCACGGACGCCACCCGGTCGTCGGCCTCGAGGTCGGCCTTGAGCAGCTCCTTGTAGTCGAACCCGGCGTCGTCCGAACCGATCGCGAGCCGCAGCGCGGTCGTCTCGTGTGTCGTTCCCTGGGTCGTGGTCATCGTGTCGCCACCTCCACGTCGTCCGTGCTGACGCCGAGCGCGTCCCCGACCTCCGCGAGGAGGAGCGCGAGCGACGTCGCCCCCGGGTCGGCGCCCCCGAGGCTCTTGTCCCCCAGCACGCGCGAGCGACCGCGGCGTGCCGTGATGTCCTTGGTGCGGTTCGCGCCGTCCCGGGCGGCGCGGACGGCGGCCCGCCAGGCGTCGGGTGCCGCCGCACCGTTCCCGTGCGCCGCGGCCAGGGCCTCGACGGCGGGGTCGAGGGCGTCGACGAGCGTCTTGTCGCCCGCCCGCGCCCCGCCCACCGCGCAGACCTCGTCGCGCGCGGCGCGCACGCCGTCGGCGACGTGGACGCCCGTCAGCGCCTCGTCGGCGGGCAGCCGGTCGGCGAGGGCGAGCAGGCCGACGCCCCACAGGGCACCCGACGTCCCGCCCGCGCGGTCGGCCCAGCGGTCCGCGGCGCGCCGCAGGACGGACGGGGCGTCCGCACCGGCGGCGAGCGCCTCGTCGGCGGCCTCGACCGCGGCGTCGACGCCACGGCACATGCCGCGCCCGTGGTCGCCGTCGCCGGCGATCGCGTCGAGCGCGCCGAGCTCGTCCTCCGCGTCGTGCAGCACCTGCTGCGCGCGGCGCAGCGCGCGCACCACGAGGCGGGCCGCCTCGGTGCCCTCGGCCGACGCCGCGACGACGAGCGGCGGCTCCGGCTCGGTGACGACGTCGGGCGCGGCCGCGACCGGCGCCGCGCGCCAGCCCCCGTGCCGGAACGCGGGCGTCGTGGCGGGCGCGAGCCACAGCGGCTCGAGCTCGTCGTCGAGCCACGCCACGGTGAGCGAGCAGCCCGCCATGTCGAGGCTCGTGACGTACTCCCCGACGAGCGGGGCCACCAGCGTCACGCCGCGCTCCGTCAGCAGGTCGTGCACCCGGTCCCAGAGCACGAAGAGCTCCTCGTACTTGACGGTGCCGAGGCCGTTGAGGACGACGGCGGCGCGGCCGTCGGCGTCGTCGGGCCGGTCCGCGAGCACGCGGTCGACGAGCTCGGCGGCCAGGTCCGCGGCGGGCGGCACCGCCTCCTCGCCGATGCCGGGCTCACCGTGGATCCCGAGGCCCCAGCCGGCCGTCCCTTCCGGGAGGCTGAACAGCGGCGCGTCGGCACCGGGCAGCGTGCAGCCGTCGAAGGCGACGCCGAAGGAGCGGGTGCGCTCGTTGGCCAGGCCCGCGAGCCGGTCGACCTCGGCCAGGTCCGCGCCGGACTCCGCCGCCGCGCCCGCGACCTTGAAGACCACGAGGTCGCCCGCGACCCCTCGCCGTTCCGCGGCGCGGTCGGCGGGGGCGGAGGCGACGTCGTCGGTGACGAGGCGCACGGCCACGTCGACGCCCTGCGCCCGCAGCCGGCTCGCCGCGGCGCCGAAGTTGAGGACGTCCCCGGCGTAGTTGCCGAAGGACAGCCAGATGCCCGCCCCGGCGTCCGCGGCCCTGCACACGTCGAGCACCTGGCGCGTGGACGGGGAGGCGAAGACCTCGCCGCACACCGCCGCGTCGGCCACGCCCTCCCCCACGAGCCCGGCGAACGCCGGGTAGTGGCCGGAGCCGCCGCCGACGACGACGGCGACCTTGCCGGGGCGCGTGCCCTCGGCGCGCGCGACGCCGCCGGGCACGCGGCGCAGGACGCCGGGGTAGGCCTTGACGAGGCCGCTGAGCGCCTCGCGGGCGAAGTCCTCGGGACGGTTGTGGACGTACGTCATGGGGGCAGCACCTTTGCTCGTGCGGTGACGGGGGTGGGGCGGCGCGTGGCGCCGGAGGGACCTGCTCAGCGCCCCGCGGAGCGCAGGACGCCGCGGATGTACTCGCGGTTGAGCGCCGCGACGCCGAGGCTGTCCGACCCGTAGTGCTCGCAGACGAACACGCCCTCGAAGCCGAGCTCGAGCGCCTGCCGGATCATCACGCGGTAGTTGACGACGCCCTGCACCAGCGGGGTCGGGTGGGTCGCGTACGCGCCCGTCGCCAGGTCCACGTCGCGCGTGTAGTTCTTGATGTGCCAGAAGTTCGTGTGCGGCAGCACCTTCGCGAACATCGTCGGGATGTCCTCGATCTCGCGGTGCAGCCGCACGAGGTTGCCGAGGTCGGGGTTGAGGCCCACGTTGTCGCGGTCGACGTCCTCGAGGAAGCGCACGGCCAGGTCCGGCGTGCCGATGTAGGTGTCCTCGTACATCTCGAGGCTGACCTGCACCCCCACCTCGGCCGCGTGGTCGGCGAGCTCGCGGATGCGCCGCACGGCCAGGTCCCGGTTCTCGGCGTCGGCGAGGTCGTCGTGGTGCCCCTCGGCCAGCCAGAACCAGAGCGCCTTCTCCTGCGCCGGAGTGAGCGCCTGCATGAAGCCGAAGTTCACGACCTCGGCGCCGAGCGCCGGTGCGCGGTCGATGATCGTGTGCCCGAAGCGCAGGTAGTCCTCCCCGCGGGCGGCGTCGACGACGCTGCGGCGTGTCGTCGACACGGACGGGACGGCGAGGCCGACCTCCTTGAGCACGACGAGCAGCTCGGCGAACCGGGCGTCGGTCATCTCCCCGATCGACAGCCACGCGTCGGTGGGGTCGACGTCCGCGAACCCCAGGTCGGCGACCTGCTGGAGCTGCCCGCGCCAGGACTCGGCGGGGGCGTCGACGTTGGGGGTGCCGTCGGCCGCGGTGGAGCCGAAGGACAGCATGTTGGCGGCGATGGGCCAGGTGTCCGCAGTGCGCAAGGAGATCTCCGTCGATCGTGGAATCGTGTTTCCTATAGGAAACACGGAGGGCTTCGGAGTGTCAACCGGCTCGGTCTTCACCCGCCGCGCGCCGAGCCGGCCCGAGCTCCTGCTTGACGGGTAGCAGCAGCAGCGCCTAACTTGATGGAAAGCGCATTCCGCCATCGCGTCGCAGCCACCGCCGAGACGCACCGACGAAGGAGTCCCGAGTGAGCACCACACCCACGCGCACGCTGCGCATCGCGATGAACGGCGTCACGGGCCGCATGGGCTACCGCCAGCACCTCGTGCGCTCGATCCTGCCGATCCGCGATCAGGGCGGCGTCGAGCTGCCCGACGGCTCGCGCGTGCAGGTGGAGCCCGTCCTCGTGGGCCGCAACGAGTCCAAGCTCGCCGAGCTGGCCGCGCAGCACGGGGTCACGGAGTACACGACCGACCTCGACGGGATCGTCGCCGACCCGGCCACGGACATCGTGTTCGACGCCTCGATGACGTCGCTGCGCGCCAAGACCCTCACCAAGGCGATGCAGGCCGGCAAGCACGTGTACACGGAGAAGCCGACCGCCGAGACGCTGGTCGAGGCCGTCGAGCTCGCCCGCCTGCGCGAGGAGACCGGCGTCACCGCCGGCGTCGTGCACGACAAGCTGTACCTGCCGGGCCTGGTCAAGCTGCGCCGTCTCGTGGACGAGGGCTTCTTCGGCCGCATCCTGTCGCTGCGCGGCGAGTTCGGCTACTGGGTGTTCGAGGGCGAGCACCAGGCCGCCCAGCGCCCGTCGTGGAACTACCGCAAGGAGGACGGCGGCGGCATGACCACGGACATGTTCTGCCACTGGAACTACGTCCTCGAGGGCATCCTCGGCGCGGTCAAGACCGTCAACGCGCAGACCACCACCCACATCCCCACCCGCTGGGACGAGCAGGGCAAGGAGTACGCCGCCACGGCCGACGACGCCGCGTACGGCATCTTCGAGATCGAGACGCCGGGCGGCGACCCGGTCGTGGCGCAGATCAACTCCTCCTGGGCGGTGCGCGTGTACCGCGACGAGCTCGTGGAGTTCCAGATCGACGGCACCCACGGCTCCGCCGTGGCGGGCCTGCGCAAGTGCGTCGCGCAGCAGCGCGCCCACACCCCCAAGCCCGTGTGGAACCCGGACCTGCCCGTCACGGAGCCCTTCCGCGACCAGTGGCTCGAGGTGCCCGCGAACGCCGACCTCGACAACGGCTTCAAGCTGCAGTGGGAGGAGTTCCTGCACGACGTCGTCGCCGGCCGGCCGCACCGCTTCGACCTGCTGTCCGCCGCGCGCGGCGTGCAGCTCGCCGAGCTGGGGCTGCGGTCGTCGGCCGAGGGCCGCCGCCTCGACGTCCCGGAGATCACGCTGTGACGACGCAGACGCTCAACCCCGCGCTCGCCCCCGAGCTGGCGCCCAGCGGCGTCACCGTGCGCCTCCCGCGGTTCGACGCCGCGGGACGCGCCACCGGCACCGAGGTGCGCGAGCTCAACGCGCCGGGCCCGTGGCACGCCCCGGCCGCGCCGATCACGTCGCGCGTCGCGTTCGCGGCCGCGCACGTCGTGCCGCAGGTCGGCGCGGAGAACGTGCCGGGCGCGCCCGCCGTCGTCGACTGGGACGCGACGCTCGCCTACCGGCACGAGATCTGGCGGTTCGGGCTCGGCGTCGCCGACGCCATGGACACCGCCCAGCGCGGGATGGGTCTGGACTGGGCCGCGACGCAGGAGCTGGTGCGCCGGTCGTCGGCCGAGGCCGCGTCCGTCGGCGCGCGCATCGCGTGCGGCGCGGGCACCGACCAGCTCGACCCCGCGTCGGTCGAGCCCGGCGAGGCGGGCCTCGCCGCGGTGATCGACGCCTACCGCGAGCAGGTGCACGTGGTGCAGGACGCCGGGGCGCAGGTCATCGTCATGGCCTCGCGCGCGCTGGCGAAGGTCGCCCGCTCCCCCGAGGACTACGCCCGCGTCTACGACGCCGTGCTGGCCGAGGCCGACAAGCCCGTCGTCCTGCACTGGCTGGGCACGATGTTCGACCCGGCCCTGGCGGGCTACTGGGGGTCCGACGACGTCGCGTCCGCGACCGCCACGTTCCTCGACCTCGTCAAGGCCCACCAGGACCGGGTCGACGGCGTCAAGGTGTCGCTGCTCGACGCACAGCACGAGATCGGCCTGCGCCGGGCGCTGGCCGGTCTCGACGGCTCCTCCGTGCGGCTGTACACCGGCGACGACTTCAACTACCCCGAGCTGATCGCCGGCGACGAGCAGGGGCACTCCGACGCTCTGCTCGGCATCTTCGCCGCGATCTACCCGGCCGCGTCCACGGCCCTCCAGGCGTTCGACGCGGGAGAGGGCGCACGCGGTCACGCGATCCTCGCCTCGACCGAGAAGCTGGGCCGGCACATCTTCGCGGCGCCGACCTACTACTACAAGACGGGCGTGGCGTTCCTGTCGTGGCTGAACGGCTTCCAGTCCGGCTTCCAGCTCGTGGGCGGGCTGCAGTCGGGCCGCTCGCTGGCGCACCTCGTGGAGCTGGCCCGTCTCGCCGACGGCTGCGGCATGCTGCTCGACCCGGCGCTGGCCGCCCGCCGTCTGGACGCCCTGCTGGTGACGAACGGGGTGACCGCATGAGCCTGTCGGGCACGGAGCCCACCGGGGTACGCCACGCGTCCGACACCGACCTGAGCCGCTGCTCCCTCAACACCGCGACGGTCAAGCACGCCACGCTCGCGGAGGCGGTCGACGCCGCGGCCGCGGCCGGGCTCGGCGCCGTCGGCCTGTGGCGCCACCAGGTGCAGGAGCACGGCGCGGAGAAGGCGGCGCGCATCGTGTCGGACGCCGGCCTGCGCGTCTCGTCCCTGTGCCGCGGCGGGTTCCTCACGGCAGCGGACGCGGCGGGCATCGCCGCCGCGCTCGACGACAACAAGCGCGCCATCGAGGAGACGGCGGGCGTCGGCACCCGCGAGCTGGTGTTCGTCGTCGGCGGCCTGCCCGCCCTCAGCGAGCCCGGTCGGGGCCCGCGGCCCGACGCAGGGCCGGGCGACCGCGACGTCGTCGCCGCCCGCGCCCGCGTGGCCGACCGGATCGCCGAGCTCGCGCCGTTCGCGGCCGAGCACGACGTGCGGATCGTGCTCGAGGCGCTGCACCCGATGTTCGCCGCCGACCGCGCGGTGATCTCCACCCTGGGGCAGGCGCTCGACCTCGCGGCGCCGTTCGCACCGGAGACCGTGGGCGTCGTCGTCGACACGTACCACGTGTGGTGGGACCCGCAGCTGCGCGAGTCGATCGCGCGGGCCGGGGCGGAGGGGCGGATCGCGGGCTACCAGGTCTGCGACTGGAACCTGCCGCTCGCCGCCGACCCGCTCCACTCGCGCGGCCACGTGGGCGACGGGTACGTCGACTTCCCGACGATCTCGCGCTGGGTCGCCGAGGCGGGCTACGCCGGGGACGTCGAGACCGAGATCTTCAACGAGGAGATCTGGGCCGACGACCCCCGCGACACCGCCCGCACGGTCGGCGAGCGGTACGCGCGGCACGTGCTGCCGCACCTGTAGGGCCGACCGCCCTCCAGCACACCGGGCCTTGACACCCCGGTGCGGGTCTGTCGCCGACGCCGGCCCGCCGCACGACGCCCCGTCGCCTCCCCGGGCGGCGGGGCGTCGTCGTGCGCGGGCCCGTGTCGCGCACCGGTCCCGCACCGGTCCCGTACTGATCAGGAACGGAGAAGCACGGCGGCGAGGTGTCTCCCTAGCCTGGTCCTCAGCGGCGCACGACGGCGCCGCCCCACCGACCGGGAGGAACGTCATGGCCACGTCCGAGGGTCTGAGCGCCGACGAGCGCGCGGCAGTGAAGCAGCGTGCCAAGGAGCTGCGCGAGCAGGAGAAGGCCGGCAAGAACCGTGCCGCGGGCGAGAAGGCGGTGCGCGAGGCGATCGAGCCGCTCGAGGGCACCGACCGGGACATCGCCGAGGGGCTGTACCGGGTCGCCACCGAGGTCGCGCCCCACCTCGTGCCCAAGACGTACTACGGCATGCCCGGCTTCGCGGACGCCGCCGGCAAGATGGTCGTCTTCGTGCAGCCCGCCGCGAAGTTCAAGACCCGCTACGCGACCGTCGGCTTCGACCCCGCGGCGCAGCTCGACGACGGCGACTTCTGGCCGACCGCCTTCGCGGTGCTGGCCTGGACCCCCGCGTTCGAGGAGAAGCTCACCGCCCTGGTGCGCAGCGCGGCGGGCTGACGGGGGCGGGCCGTCGTCGGACCCCGGCGACGACTACCTTGCGACGCAAGATAGTGCTACCTTGTGTCGCATGGTACCGAGCTCCGACGTGGTCCTCACCCAGCTCCGCAAAGGGGTCGTGGAGTACTGCGTCCTGGCCTGCCTGCGATCGGGGCCGGCCTACGGCCTCGAGCTCGCCGAGCGCCTCGGCGCCACGAGCACCCTGCTGACCAGCGAGGGCACGCTGTACCCGCTGCTCTCGCGGCTGCGCCAGCAGGGCTGGGTCACGACGACGCAGGTCGCGTCCCCGATGGGCCCGCCGCGCCGGTACTACGAGCTCACGACCGAGGGGCGGGCGGCGCTCGAGACCTTCACCGCCACCTGGTCCCGGTTCACCGCCGACGTCCGCACGACCCTGGAGCCCTGATGACCGCAGCACCCGCATTCCCCCCGCTCGTCGAGGCGTACCTCGCCGACCTCGAGCACGCGCTGGCGGCGAGCGAGCCGCGCGAGCGCGCCGAGACCCTCGCCGCGGTGCGCGAGCACGCGGCGGAGTCGCTCGCGCTGCACGGGTCGGACGATGCCGGCGCCCGGCGCGTGCTGGACGAGCTGGGCCCGGTGGACGCCATCGCCGCCGCGTCGACCCCGGCCGCGCCCGCGGCCGCCGGCGCGCCGGCGGCCCCCGCCGCCACGCCCGCCGCGGACGTCTGGCTGGTCGTCCTCGCCGTCGCGTCCCTGGCGCTCTTCGTGGTCCCGCTCGTGGCCGCCGCCGCCGTGATCTGGGCGGTCGTCCGGCTCCGCGCCGGCGTCGGCAACCGCCGCGTGCAGACGCTGGCGCTCGCCGTCGGCACGGTCTCGCTCGTCGGCGCCGCGGCCCTCTACGTGTCGCACGTGCTGGCCGGCTGAGGGGCCGCCGCCGCACCGTTTCGACGCGACCGGGCGTTCCCTCCGGCGGAAACCGGTTGCTAGGCTGGGCACAGCACGGCGGGAACCGGTTTCTCACGGTTTCTCGCCGACTGTCCCAGCGACGTGACGGAAGGCGACCATGACCCACTACAGCAACCCGGTCCTCGACGCGGACTGGCCGGACCCCGACGCGGTGCGCGTCGGGGACGACTACTGGCTGATCGCGTCCAGCTTCAACCGCGCCCCCGGGCTGCCCGTGCTGCACTCGCGCGACCTCGTGTCCTGGGAGCACGTGGCGAACGCGCTGCCCGCCGTGCCGCCCGCGGGTCACTACGCGCTCCCCCGCCACGGCTCGGGGGTGTGGGCGCCCAGCCTGCGCCACCACGACGGCCTGTTCTGGATCGTCTACCCCGACCCGGACCACGGGATCTTCGTCCTCACGGCCGCCGACCCGCGCGGCCCGTGGTCGGAGCCCTGGTGCCTGGTGCCGGGCCAGGGCCTCATCGATCCCTGCCCGCTGTGGGACGACGACGGCCGCGCCTACCTCGTGCACGGCTGGGCCAAGAGCCGAGCCGGTGTGAAGAACCGCCTCACGGTGGTCGAGGTGGACCCGGGCCTGCGCCGCGTCGTCGGGCCGGCGCGCACCGTAGTCGACGGCGACGAGCTGCCGGGCTTCCGCACGCTCGAGGGTCCCAAGCTGTACCACCGCGACGGCTGGTACTGGATCTTCGCCCCCGCGGGCGGCGTCGCGACCGGCTGGCAGACGGCGTTCCGCGCGCGGTCGGTGTGGGGCCCGTACGAGCACCGCGTGGTGCTGGCGCAGGGCGACACCCCGGTCAACGGCCCGCACCAGGGCGCCTGGGTGGACACGCCGGACGGCGCCGACTGGTTCCTGCACTTCCAGGACCGCGGCGTCTTCGGCCGCGTGGTGCACCTGCAGCCGATGCGGTGGGACGACGACGGCTGGCCGGTCATGGGCGAGAAGGGCTCCCCGGTGCTCACGCACCCGACGCCGGTGCCGGGCGCCGAGCCCGGAGAGCCGGTGCGCAGCGACGACTTCGCCTCCCCGGGCCTCGCACCGCGCTGGCACTGGCAGGCGAACCCCGCCGAGGGCTGGGCCGTGGCCGACGGCGGCGGCGCGCTGCGCCTGCCCGCGCAGCCCTCGCCCCGGGGCAACCTCCGCGACCAGGGCGCCGTCCTGAGCCAGCAGCTGCCGGGGCAGCCGAGCACGTGGGAGACCCGGGTCGGGCTCGTGGGCGACGCGCCCGGTACCCGGGCGGGCGTCGTCGTCCTCGGCCGCGAGTACGCCTGGGCTGGGCTGGTGCGCACGCCCGGCGGCGTCGAGGTGACGGTGCGGCGCGGCGGCACCTACGGAGACGAGGAGATCCTCGCGCAGGAGCCCGTGGCCGCGGGCGCGACGGGCGTCGTCCTGCGCACCGCCGTCGACGCCGAGGGCCGCGTCACCTGGGCCTGGCGCGACGACGCCCCGCCCGGGGACGACGACGCGGAGTGGCACGAGGCCGCGCCCCCGTGGCATGCCGTCGTCGGGCACTGGATCGGTGCGGAGGTCGGCCTGTTCGCGAGCGCCCCGCTCGGGGCGGACCTGCGGCCGGGCGACGGCGGCACCTTCGGCCCGGTGCGCGTCACCGTGGCCGGGAAGGACGCCTGATGGCCCGCTCGGGCGGCCCGACGATCGACGAGGTGGCGGCCGCCGCAGGCGTGTCGCGGGCCACCGTCTCGCGGGTGATGAACGGCCGGGCCAGCGTCGCCCGGGACATCGCCGAGCGGGTGCGCGTCGCCGCGAAGGACCTGCGCTACCAGCCCAGCCGGGTGGCGCGCAGCCTGTCCCTGGGTCGCACCAACTCCGTGGCGCTGGTCGTGCCGGACCTCGCCAACCCGATGTTCCAGCAGATCCTGCGCGGCACGATGGCGGCGGCCGCGCCGCACGACTACCGCGTCCTGGTGGCCGACACCGCCGAGAACACGGCCGACGAGGCCGAGGTCGCGCTCGAGGCGCGGCAGCGGTGCGACGCGCTGGTGCTCGCCGCGCCGCGCACGTCCGAGGACGCGCTGCTCGAGCTGCTCCCGCGCCTGGAGCCGGTCGTCGTGGTCAACCGGCACGTGCCCGGCCTCACCGTGCCGAGCGTGCGCGTGGACTACGCGGCCGGCGTGCGCAGCATGGTGGACCACCTGGTCGCGCTCGGGCACCGCGAGCTCGCGTACGTCGCCGGCCCGCGCTCGAGCGCGTCGAACGGGCTGCGCGCCCGCGCCCTCGACGACGCCCGCGAGCGGCACCCGGGGCTGCGCGTCACGACCGTGCCGTGCGGCCCCACCGTGGACGCCGGGTACCGCGCGGCGGACGCGGTGCTGGCCACCGGGGCGACGGGCGTCGTCGCGTTCAACGACCTGGTCGCGTTCGGCCTCCTCGCGCGGCTCAACGAGGCCGGTGTGGCGGTGCCGGGAGACATCTCCATCGGCGGCTTCGACGACATCGAGCTCGCCCGCTACGCGACGCCGTCGCTGACCACGGCCGCCGTGCCGCAGGCCGACCTCGGCCGTCGCGCCTGGGAGCTGCTGCACGCCCGCGTGCTCGGCACCGAACGCACGCGGCTCGGCGCGGAGGGCATCGCCGTGCACGTGACCCCGGGGCTGGTGGTGCGGGGCAGCACCGGGCCGGTACCGCCCGCGCGCCGGCTCGGGGTGACGTCGGCGGACCTCGCGGGGCGCGCGCACGCCCGCGACCACACCGTCCGGGCGCGGTGGCGGCCCGTCGACGACGACTGGGTGCTCGGCGTCGGCGACGACCGCCCCCTCAGCCGCTACTCGCGGGGCGAGGGGATGCCCGGGGTGCACAGCCCGCGGCCGTTCCTGCACCCGGTGCACTCGGCGCAGGGCGTCGCGATGACGACGAAGAGCCCGCTGGACCACCGCCACCACTACGGCGTCTCGATGGCGGTGGCCGACGTGGACGGCACCAGCCACTGGGGCGGGCGCACGTACGTGCGCGACCAGGGACCGACGCTGCTCGCGAACCACGGCCGCCAGGAGGCCGGGCGTACGGAGGTGACGGACGACGGCGCCACCCTGACCCAGCAGGTGCGCTGGCTGGACGAGCGTGGCGGCGTGCAGCTGACCGAGGAGCGGCGGCTCACCGCCGTCGTGCTGCCGGAGGTCGACGCCTGGGCGCTCGGCTGGCACGGCAGCCTGCTCGCCGGCGACGCCGACCTCGAGATCGGCAGCCCGGCGACCAACGGCCGGCCCGGCGCCGGGTACGGCGGCTGGTTCTGGCGGCTCCCGTCCGGCGACGAGGCCTTCGCGCTGAGTCCCGACCGCGGCGGCGACGTGCACGGCTCGCGCAGCCCGTGGGTGGCCGTCGTGCGGCGCACCGGGCCGGCCTGGACCACCCTCGTGCTGGCCCAGGCCTCCGGGGAGCCCGACCCGTGGTTCGCCCGCGTCGGCGACTACGTCGGGCTGGGCCCGGCGCTCGCCTGGGACACGGTCCGCACGGTGCCGGCGGGGTCGTCGCTCGAGGTCGACGTCGTGGCGGCCGTCGTCGACCGGCGCCTCGACATCACCGGGGCCGGCGACGTCGCCGACCTCGCGGTGGGACGGGTGGGCGCCGCCCGGCTGTCCTGAGGGGGTGGCGGCCGAGGCCCTCCCGCCTCCTCGGCGGGTGGGCTTCCGCCATCGCTGCCTAGGCTGGCCACGTGACGCCGGCACCATGGACCACGCGCGCCAGGACGGCCTGGAGCCCCTCGCCGGGGCGGCCGACGTGGGGCATCGTGCTGGGCGACGCGGTCCGCGTCGCGGCGCTGGTGAGCGTCCTGGCCGCCACCGCGACGTCGGACTGGGTCGCGGTCGCGCTGTTCGCCCTCGTCCTGGGCGGATCGATGGTGCCCCGCGCATCCGGCGCCGCCGCGCGGCTCGACGTCGCGTGCGGGACCGCCGTGCTCGCCGCCGCATGGTGCGCCGTGGCCGGTCTCTACGAGCGGGTCGCGGGCCTGGACCTGCTCGTGCACGCCGTCGCGACCGGTGCGCTCGCTGCCCTGGCCCACCAGGTCCTGACCCGGGACGGCCTCGCGACGTCTCCCGTCCGCCCCCGCGCGACGGCAGCCCTGACGACCGTCGGCCTCGGCGCGCTGCTCGCCGTCGTCTGGGAGCTGCTCGAGGCGGTGGGGCACACGTTCGTCGACGACAGCATCCACGTGACGTACCCGGACACCGTCGGCGACCTCGCGGCGGCGCTCGTGGGCAGCGCCGTGGCGGCGTGGCTCGTCGCCCGGGCTGCCGCCCGGACTCCGGCACGGGGGCTCCCGTGACGGGGGCGCGGGGTGCCCGGTTCTCGGGACGGCCGCTCCCCACGGTCTCGGTCGTCATCCCTGCCCGCGACGACGCCGCCGCGCTCGAGCGGTGCCTGGCGCTGCTCGCGGCGCAGACCCTCGCCCCGCTCGAGGTCGTCGTGGTGGACAACGCCTCGACGGACGAGACCGCCGACGTCGCCCGACGCGCGGGGGCGGTCGTGGTCCACGAGCCGCGGGTCGGCATCCCCGCCGCCGCGGCGGCGGGGTACGACGCGGCCCGGGGCGAGATCGTGGCGCGCCTCGACGCCGACTCGCAGCCCGCGCCCGGCTGGGTGCGCGCCGTCGCCCAGCACCTGGCCGACGACCCCGCGGCCGACGCCGTGACCGGGACGGGGACGTTCACCGACCTGCGGGGCGGCCGCTGGGCGTGCGCGCTGTACCTCTCCGCGTACTACGCCAGCACCCGGATGGCGCTCGGCCACACGGCCTTGTGGGGCTCCTGCATGGCGTTCCGTCGCAGCACCTGGCGGGCCGTGCGAGACCAGGTCGAACGGGTCGACCCGGAGATCCACGACGACCTGGACCTCGCGTTCGCCCTCGGGCCCCGCCGTCGGATCGTCCGGGACCGCCGGCTCCGCGTCGGCGTGTCCGCCCGGTCGCTGCGGTACGCCCGCCGTCGACGCCTGGTGCGGGCCGTGCGCACCCTGCGGCTGAACTGGGCGGTCGCCCCGCCGTGGGAGCGCTGGCGGGACAGGCTCGGCATCGCCGCCTGACGGCTCCGCCCTCCGCCGCCTCCGATTGATATCGGCGGCTGAACTATTGACGCGGGCGCTCGTCCTCGGCTACGTTGTGAGAAACCGGTTTCTGAGGCGTTTCCGGTCGCAGAGCGCGACGGGCACGGGAAGACCGACACCGACGTCGGCCGCACCACGAGCAGCACGACCAGCAACGACAGGCACCACGGGCACCCCGCCGTCGTCGACGGGCCCCGGCCGCCGCCCCGCTCGTCCCGACCCGAGGGCCACCCGGCCCGAGTCTCACGAGAGGCGCGACGATGCCCTTCAGCGCGGACCATCGACCCACCCCGCACCGCACCCCCTCCCCTCGCTCCCGCCGCCCGCGACCACGGGCCCGCCGTGCCGTGGCGGCCCTCGCCGCCCCGGTCCTGGGCCTGACGTTGCTCGCCCCCGTGGCGCACGCGACGTCGGGCACGGACGCCGAGGCCGCCGGCCGAGCGCTGCTGCACCGCATCGGCGCCCCGCCCACGACCTCCGCGGACGGGCCCGTGTGGTCCCCCACCGCCACGGGCTTCGCGTCCGTGCCGACCGACGAGCTCCCCGACGGCACCACCGGCGGCGCGGGCGGGCGGACCGTCACCGTGCGCGACGCCGCGGCGCTGGCCGAGGCGGCCGCGGCCGAGGAGCCGCTGACGATCCTCGTGCAGGGCGCCCTCGACGTGGAGCCGTTCGGCTCGATGATCGACGTGGCGAGCGACAAGACGATCGTCGGCGCGGCGGCGGGCGGCGAGCTCGTCGGCGGCGGGCTGCGGCTGCTGGAGGTCGAGAACGTCATCATCCGCAACCTGACGTTCCGCGACTCGTACGTCGCGGCCGACTGGGACGGCAAGAGCGCGGACAACGACAACGACGGCATCCGCATCGACACGTCGGACCACGTCTGGGTGGACCACAACGAGTTCGCGCGGCTCGGCGACGGCCAGCTCGACGTCCGCAAGGACTCCACCGCGGTGACGGCGTCGTGGAACTTCTTCCACGACCACAACAAGACCCTCGGCGTCGGGTGGACGGACAACGTGGTGACCACGCTGACGCTGCACCACAACCGGTTCTCGAACGTGCACCAGCGCAACGGCAGCATCGACAACGTGGCGCTCGGCCACCTGTACAACAACTGGCTGTCCGGGGTGAGCTCGTACGGCACGACGTCGCGCGGCGGCTCCCAGCTGCTCGTGGAGTCGAGCGTCTACGAGAACGCCCGCAACCCGCTCATCCTCAGCGGCGACGCCGCCAGGCTCCACCAGCGCGACAACCTGTTCCGCGGGAACTGGGGCGAGAAGCCGGCCGAGACCGGGCCCACGTTCGAGGCGTCCGACCTCTACGACTACGAAGCCGATCCCGTCGAGGACGTCGTGCCGCTGCTGAGCCGGTACGCCGGCACCCGCACCACCCGCGACGACCGGCTCGGCCGGCAGGTCACGGTGGCGCAGGACGGCACCGGCGACTACCTCTCGATCCAGGCCGCCGTGGGCGCGGCGTCGCGGTCGCCCCGGCCGGTCGAGATCGTCGTCGGACCGGGCACGTACCGCGAGGTGCTCACCGTCTGGCCGGGCGCCGAGGGGCTCACGATCCGCGGCGCGACGGGCGACCCCGCCGACGTCGTCGTGACCTACGACAAGCCCGCGAGCGACTGGGCCACCGCGACCGTCCTCGCCGACGGCGTCACCCTGCGCGACCTCACGCTCGAGAACGCCTACGACGCCGAGGCCGGCGGCCCGAGAGAGACCCTCGCCCTGCGCGACGCCGCCGCCGGCACCGTGCTGGACGACGTCCCCCTGGTGGGCGGCGGACTCTCCACCGACGACCCCCGCCACTCCTGACCCTGACCGAGGAGCAACGATGAGACTCACGACCACCCGCACGGCCGCGCTGCTCGGCGCCCCGGTGCTGGCCCTGACCCTGCTCGCCCCCGCCGCGCAGGCGGCGCCCTCCGACGGCGACCCGGCCGCGGCAGGCGCCGCCGTCCTCGAGCGCATCGGCGCGCCCGCGACGACGACGGCCGACGGGCCCGTCTGGTCGCCCGTCGCGACGGGCTTCGCCTCCACTCCCACCGACGACCTGCCGCACGGCACGACCGGCGGCGCGGGCGGGGGCTCCGTCACCGTCCGCGACGCGGCCGCGCTCGCCGAGGCCGCGGCATCCGACGGACCCCTGACGATCTACGTCAAGGGCACCATCGAGCCGGCCGAGTTCGGCTCGATGATCGACGTGGCGAGCGACAAGACGATCGTCGGGTTCGCGTCCGGCGCCGAGCTGGTGGGCGTCGGGCTGCGGCTCGACCACGTGGAGAACGTCGTCGTGCGCAACCTGCGCTTCCGCGACTCGTACGTGCCGGGCGACTGGGACGGCAAGAGCGCCGACAACGACAACGACGGCATCCGTGTCGACACCTCCAGCCACGTGTGGATCGACCACAACGAGCTGACCCGCCTGGGCGACGGGCTGATCGACGTCCGCAAGGACTCCACGGCGGTCACGCTGTCGTGGAACTACCTGCACGACCACAACAAGACGGTGGGCGTGGGCTGGACCGACAACGTGGTCACCGAGATCACGATGCACCACAACCGGTTCTCGAACACCTACCAGCGCAACGCGAGCATCGACAACGTCGCCGCCGGCCACCTCTACAACAACTGGTTCGACGGGCAGGCGCAGTACGGCACCATGTCGCGCGGCGCGTCGCAGCTCGTCGTCGAGTCGAGCGTGTACTCGAACGGCGAGGACGCGATCGTCGCCAAGGACCCGGCGTCGAAGGTCGACTCGCGCGACAACCGGTTCACGACCGTCCGCGGGCGCAAGGACGACACCGGCCCGACGTTCGACCCGGCCGCGCGGTACGCGTACACGCCGGACGCCGTCGCCGACGTCACGCGCATCGTCACGGACGGCGCGGGCACCCTCGGCGCGCCGGAGAAGGTGCGCCGCACGGTCACGGTGGCGCTCGACGGCACCGGCGACTACGCGTCGATCGGTGCCGCGGTGGGCGCGGCGTCGCGGTCGCCGCACCCGGTGGACGTCGTCGTCGAGCCGGGCGTCTACCGCGAGGTCGTGCGGGTCTGGCCCGGCGCCGACGGGATCACGATCCGCGGCGCCACCGGCGACCCGGAGGACGTGGTGCTCACCTACGACCTCGCCGCCGGCCAGGCCAAGTTCTACGGCGGCACGTTCGGGCACACCGGCTCGCCGGTGCTGTCCGTGCTGGCCGACGACGTCACGCTGCGCGACCTCACCGTCGAGAACGCCTACGACGAGGCCGCGAACGGCGGCAGCCAGGCGCTCGCGCTGCGGACGTCGGGCGACCGCACCGTGCTCGACGGCGTGCGGCTGCTCGGCAACCAGGACACCTACCTGGCCGACCCGGGCTCCGGCGCCACGGCGGCGCGCACCTGGGTCACCGGCTCGTACATCGAGGGCGACGTCGACTTCGTCTACGGCGGCGGCACCCTCGTCGTCGAGGACTCGGAGATCCGCTCGCTCGACCGCGGGTCCGCGACGAACAACGGGTACGTGGCCGCACCGGCGACCGTGCCGGGCGGCAGGGGCTTCCTGTTCACCGGCACCCGGTTCACGTCGGACGCCGCGGCGGGCACCGTGTTCCTCGGCCGCCCGTGGCACCCCAGCAGCAACCCGCTCGTCGACCCGTCGGTCGTCGTCCGCGACTCGTGGCTGGGCGCGCACGTCGGCACGCCCGCCTGGTCGGACATGAGCGGCTGGTCGTGGCGCGACGACTTCATGCGGGAGTACCGCAACACCGGTCCGGGCGCCGCGCCCGCCGGCGGGGCCGTCGACGGACGGCCGCAGCTCACGGCCGACGAGGCCGCCGCGCACACCCGCGAGGCGTACCTGTCCGGCGACGACGGCTGGGCGCCCTGGCGCTGACCTGACGCGTGGTGAGCGCGGTCAGCGGGCGTGGGCCGCGCTCACCACGACGTTCGTCACAGCGCGCGCGGGGGCGGCCTCGGGGCAGTAGTGTCGACGACGGTTCAGGCCGCCCCAGCGGCCCTCGGAAGGCACCCATCCCCCGTGGCCACAGGAGGCTGCTGCATGGTTCCGGACGTGCGCCGGTGACGCCCGTCGAGGCCCTCCCCGTCGGGCAGCTCGACGTGGTCGGGTCGTGGACCGTGCGCTCCGTCGACGACCTCGCCGAGGTGCGCGCGGAGTTCGAGGACCGGCTGCCCTGCGACTGCCCCGCGGCCATGGCCCCCAGCTCCGGCGACCTCGGCGCGCTCTCCGGGCGCCAGCGCATGGTGCTGGTGGCGAGCGAGCTCGTCGCGAACGCCCTGGAGCACGCGCGGCCGCCGGTCGTCGCCCGGCTCCTGTGCGACGGGCACGTCGCCGTGGTCGACGTCGTCGACCGCAGCCCCGACGCGCCGCCCGTCGTCCCGCACGACCGCGAGCCGGGCGAGGGGGGCCACGGCCTGCGCCTGGCCGAGACGATCGCCGACCGCGTCGGCTGGTACTGCACGGACCGCGGCGAGAAGCACGTGTGGGCCCGGTTCACGACCTCGGACCGGGCGCCCGTCGCCGCGCCCGCGGGCCCGGCGCCGCACCACCTGGCGAGCCATGGCCCGTCGGCGGGCGCGGCGTCGGACGGGGCCTACCGCGGCGCGTAGCGCTCGGGCGTGAACGCCGCGGCGACGAGCGCGCGCAGGTCCTCCAGGCCGCCGTCCACGAGACCGCGGGCGCGGGCCTGCACCAGCAGGTTCCCGATGGCGGTGGCCTCGACGGGCCCGGCCACCACGGGCAGCCCCGAGCGGTCCGCCGTCGCCTGGCACAGGAGCGTGTTCTGCGCGCCGCCACCGACCACGTGGATGGTCGACACGGTGCGCCCCGCGAGCCTCGCCGCCGTCGTGACGGCGTCCGCGAACGCCTGCGCCAGGCTCTCGACGATGCTGCGCACGTACTCCCCGCGCGTGGCGGGCACCGGCTGGTCGTGCTCGCGGCACCAGTCGGCGATGCGGCCGGGGACGTCGCCCGGCGGCAGGAAGCGCGGGTCGTCGACGTCGAAGACCGCCACCGGCGCGGTGACATGCGCCGCCTCGGCCAGCAGCTCCTGCAGCGTGCTGGAGCGCTGGGCCGCGGTGGACTCGCGCTCCCAGGTGCGGATCGACTCGCTGAGCAGCCACAGCCCCATGACGTTGTGCAGGAAGCGCGTGCGGCCGTCGACGCCGCCCTCGTTGGTGAAGCCGGCGAGGCGGGCGTCCTCGGAGAGCACCGGCGCGTCGAGCTCGAGGCCGACCAGCCCCCAGGTGCCGCACGAGACGTAGGCGACGTCCCGGTCGGTGGCGGGGACGGCGACGACGGCGGAGGCCGTGTCGTGCGAGCCGACGGCCGTGACCTCGAGCGCCCGGCCGACCAGCTGAGCGACGTCGGGGCGCAGGGCCCCCAGCGACGCCCCCGGGTCGACGAGGGGCGGCAGGATCCCGGCCGGGATCCCGACGAGGTCGGCGAGACCCGTGTCCCACTCCCCCGTGCGCGCGTCGAGCAGACCGGTCGTGGAGGCGTTGGTGCGCTCCGCGACCTCGGCCCCGGTGAGCCAGTGGGCGAGCAGGTCGGGCACCAGCAGCAGCCGGTCGGCGAGGTCGAGCAGCGGCCCCTCCGTGGCGAGCTGGAACACCGTGTTGAACGGCAGGTGCTGCAGCCCGTTGCGCGCGTACAGCGCCGCGGCGTCCACGCGTGCGTGCACGCGCTCCACGCCGTCCGCCGTGCGCGCGTCCCGGTAGTGGTACGGCATGCCGAGCAGCCGGCCGCCGCGCAGCAGGCCGTAGTCCACGGCCCACGAGTCGATCCCGACGCCGAGGATCTCCCCCGGCGCCTCGCGCTCGGCCACGGCCAGGCCGTCGAGCACCTGGCGGTACAGCTCCAGCAGGTTCCAGTGCAGGCCGTTGGGCGTACGGACCGGGTCGTTGGGGAACCTGGCGACGTGCTGCAGCCGCAGCCCTTCGCGCCCGCCCAGGTGCCCCAGGATGACGCGCCCGCTGGTGGCGCCCAGGTCGACGGCGGCGAGGGTGCCCGCCGCCGTCGAGGGGGTCGTGCCCGTCACCGCAGGAACGCCTGAGCCACGCCGGCGTCGACGGGCACGTGCAGGCCGGTGGTGTGCGAGAAGTCGGAGGTGCACAGCGCGTAGACGGCGTTGGCGACGTGCTCGGGCAGCACCTCGCGCTTGAGCAGCGTGCGCTGGGCGTAGAACCTGCCCAGGTCCTGCTCCTCGATGCCGTACGTCTTGGCGCGGTTGGCGCCCCACCCGGAGGCGAAGATGCCCGAGCCACGCACGACGCCGTCCGGGTTGATGCCGTTGACCTTGATGCCGTGCTCGCCGAGCTCGGCGGCCAGCAGGCGCACCTGGTGCGCCTGGTCGGCCTTGGTGGCCGAGTACGCGATGTTGTTCGGGCCCGCGAACACGGAGTTCTTCGACGAGATGTAGACGATGTCGCCGCCGAGCTTCTGGTCCACGAGGATGCGCGCGGCGTTCTTGGCCACGAGGAACGAGCCCTTGGCCATGACGTCGTGCTGCAGGTCCCAGTCCGCCTCGGTGGTGTCGAACAGCGACTTGCTCAGCGACAGGCCGGCGTTGTTCACGACGATGTCGACGCCGCCGAAGGCGAGGACGGCCTCGGCGAGCGCGGCCTGCACGGCGGCCTCGTCGGCGACGTTCGCCGCCAGCCCGACGGCGACGTCCGTCGAGCCCAGCTCGGCCGCGGCGGCCTGCGCCTTGGCGAGGTCCAGGTCGGCGACGACGACGCACGCACCCTCCGCCGCGAGGCGGGTCGCGATGGCCTTGCCGATGCCGGATGCCGCGCCGGTCACGAACGCGATGCGGGTCGCGAGCGGCTTCGGCTTCGGCTTGCGCTGGAGCTTCGCCTCCTCGAGGGCCCAGTACTCGATGCGGAACTTCTCCGACTCGTCGATCGGGGCGTACGTGGACAGGGCCTCCGCGCCGCGCATCACGTTGACGGCGTTGACGTAGAACTCCCCCGCCACGCGCGCGGTCTGCTTGTCCGCGCCGTACGAGAACATGCCCACGCCGGGCACGAGGACGATCGCCGGGTCCGCGCCGCGCATGGCGGGCGGCTCCTCGCCGCGGGCACGGGCCTCGGCGGCGCCGCGCTCGTAGTACGCGGTGTAGTCGGCGCGGTACGCCTCGTGCAGCTCGGGCAGGCGCTCCACGATCTCCTCGACGGTCGCGGTGGCCGGCAGGTCGACGACCAGCGGCTTCACCTTGGTGCGCAGGAAGTGGTCGGGGCAGCTGGTGCCGAGCTCCGCGAGGCGCGCGTGCTCGGCGCTCGCCAGGAAGTCGAGCACGACGTCCGCGTCGGTGAAGTGGCCCACCTGCGGCTTGTCGTGCGACGCGACGGCGCGCAGGTGCGGGGCGAGCGCGGCGGCCTTGGCGCGGCGCTCCGCCTCGGGCAGGGCCTCGTAGCCGTCGAGGGCCGGGCCGAAGGGCTCCGGCGCACCGTGCTCGGCGATGTAGGCGGCGGCGGTCTCGATGATCCACAGCGAGTTCGCCTCGGACTCCTCGGCCGTCTCGCCCCAGGCCGTGATGCCGTGCCCGCCGAGCACCGTGCCGATCGCGTCCGGGTGGGCGGCCTTGATCTCCGCGATGTCGAGGCCGAGCTGGAAGCCGGGGCGGCGCCACGGCACCCACACGACCTTGCCGCCGAAGATCTTCTGCGTCAGCTCCGGGCCGTCGACGGCGGTCGCGATCGCGATGCCGGCGTCCGGGTGCAGGTGGTCCACGTGCGCGGCGTCGACCAGGCCGTGCATGGCCGTGTCGATGCTGGGGGCGGCGCCGCCCTTGCCGTGCAGGCAGTAGTCGAACGCGGCGACCATCTCGTCCTCGCGCTCCACGCCCGGGTACACCTCGGTGAGGGCGCGCAGGCGGTCCAGCCGCAGGACGGCGAGGCCCTTCGCGGTGAGGGTGCCGAGATCGCCGCCGGAGCCCTTGACCCACAGCAGCTCGACGTCCTGCCCGGTGACCGGGTCCTTCTCGATCCCCTTGGCGGACGTGTTGCCGCCGGCGTAGTTCGTGTTGCGCGGGTCGGCGCCCAGGCGGTTCGACCGCGCGACGAGGGCCTCCACGGTCGGGTTGACGGTCTGCTTCGTCATCGGTGCTCCGGTGGTCGGTCCGTCGGCCGACGGACGGGGGTGGGTGCGGTGAGGGGTACGGGGGTCAGCGCTCGTGCGCGGTGCCGACGAGGGCGTCCGTCGTGAGCCAGGCGGAGATCCGCGCGAGGCTGCGCGCGAAGCCGGGCTCGGCGGGCCGGTTGAGGTGTCCGTGGGTGGTGCCGTCCTCGCGGGTCACGAAGACGTCCACCCCGGCGGCCGCGAGCTCCGCGGCGTAGGCCTCGCCGCCCGAGCGCAGGGCGTCGAGGTCGGAGTTGACGATCAGCGTGGGCGGCAGGCCGCGCAGGCCCTGGCCGCCGGGGAAGGCGTAGGGCGACGTCGCCGGGCCGTCGTGGCCCAGGTAGTTGCCGTTCATCGCGCGCACGGCGGCCGGCGGGAAGTCCTTCTCCGGCGGCAACCCCGCGATCTTGGCGGCCAGCTCGGCGCTGGGCGAGGGCAGCTCCTGGTGCGTCACCGGGTAGGCGAGCACGACGCTGCGCGGGGTCACGCCGTCGGGCCCGACGGCGCCGCTGAGGGTGCCGAGCGGCGCCGCGCCGTCCCGCAGCCG
>JADHZE010000300.1 GCA_026934365.1 Isoptericola sp. QY 916
GCTCGCCTTGCTGGCCACGGCCGCCTGCGGCGTCGGCGAGCCCGCCGCGCCGCCCACCGTCACCGCCGCGCCGGACGTCTCCGTGCCGAAGGCGGCACCGCCCGACCCGGTGAAGCCCCAGCCGAAGCCGAAGCCCGTCGTCTGGCCGCTCAACGGCAGGCTGACCGGGACGAAGAAGGTCCCCGCCCGGCCGGCCGTCGCGGTGAAGATCGAGAACTCGACCGCGGCGCGGCCGCAGTCCGGGCTGCAGCAGGCGGACATCGTCTGGGAGCAGGTGGTCGAGGGCGGCATCAGCCGGTACGTCGCCGTCTACCACTCGAAGCTGCCCGGCACCGTCGGGCCCGTCCGGTCCGTGCGCCCCATGGACCCGGCCATCGTCGCCCCGATGCGCGGCATCCTCGCCTACTCGGGTGGGCAGCCGCCGTTCATCCGCGCCGTCGGCCGCGCCAAGGTGCAGTCCGTGACGATGGACAGCGGCGACCCCGGCTTCCGGCGCAGCGGCGACCGGGCCGCCCCGCACAACGTGTACGGCTCGGTGAACGCGTTCGCGAAGCAGGCGAACAAGAGCCGCGCGACCCCGCCGCCCGCGCAGTTCAACTACGCCGCCGAGGTCGGGCAGGGGACCGCCGCGACGAACGACCGCAAGGGGCGCGTCGCCGACGTCCGGCTCTCCCCGGCGCAGCGCACCGTGTGGCGATGGACGTCGAAGACGAAGACGTACGCCCGCTTCGACGGCTCGGCCCCCTCGATCTCCTCCGGGAGCCAGCTGCGGGCCCGGAACGTGCTGCTCCTGTCCGTGACCATGAAGAACACGAAGTACCGCGACCCGAGCGGCGCCCCGGTGCCCGAGACGCAGATGGTGGGCCGCGGGAAGGGCGTGCTCCTCACCCGCGGCAAGGCGCTCAGCGTGACCTGGTCGAAGAAGTCGACGGGCAAGAAGCTGATGCTGAAGACCCGCGGCGGCGATCCCGTCCGCCTCGACCCGGGCAACCTCTGGATCGAGCTCGTGCCGCGCGGCACCGGGTCGTGGCGGGTGCGTTGACGCCGGATCGGGGCGTTCCCGGCCTACGGTGAGGGCGTGTGACCGCGCGCACGGCCCGTGACCCCGGGAGGACCCGCATGACCGCCACGCCCCGCCCGTCCCGCACCCGGCGCGCCGCAGCGCTGACGGTCGCCGCCGTCCTGGCGCTGGCGGCGTGCTCGTCCGGCGGTTCTCCGACGCCGACCGTGACGCCGGGCAGCACCGCCGACAAGGGCGCCCCACCGTCGCCCACGATGCCGTCGGCCTGGCCGCTCACCGGGGTGCGGTCGGACGACGTGGCGGCCCGGCCGGCGCTCGCGGTGAAGATCGAGAACGCGCCGGAGGCGCGCCCGCAGACCGGCCTCGAGGACGCCGACCTCGTGTGGGAGGAGGTCGTCGAGGGCGGCATCACGCGGTTCGTCGCCGTGTACCACTCGCGGGTCCCGAAGGCGGTGGAGCCCGTGCGCTCGGTGCGGCCCATGGACCCCGACGTCGTCGCCCCGCTCGGCGGCATCCTCGCCTACTCGGGCGGTCAGGCGCCGTTCATCGCGGCGGTGGAGAAGTCCGGCACCCAGTCGGTCATCATGGACCGCGGCGACGCGGGCTTCTCCCGCGACCCGGGTCGCGCCGCGCCGCACAACGTCGTCGGGGACCCGAAGGCCTTCCTCGACCAGGCCGACGACGAGCGCACCGTGCCGCCGCCCGCCCAGTTCCGGTACGCGGGCAAGGCGGGCGACGGAACCGCAGCGGCCGACGGCACGAAGGCGGCCACTCTCGACGTGACCCTCAGCCCGGCGCAGCGCAGCGTCTGGGACTGGTCCGGGGAGGACAAGAAGTGGCTGCGCAGCGAGGGCTCGAGCGAGTCGGTGTCGTCGTCGGGGAAGCGGCACGCGGCCACCAACGTGCTCGCGCTGTCCGTGGACGTGGTGGACACGAAGTACAAGGACCCGGCCGGGGCCCCCGTCCCCCAGACCGAGCTGATCGGGAAGGGTAAGGGGGTGCTGGCGTCCGCCGGCAGGACGGTGTCCGTGCAGTGGTCGAAGAAGGACCAGAAGTCCCCGGTCGAGCTGACCCGCGACGGCGAGCCCGTCGAGCTCGACCCCGGCAGCACGTGGATCGAGCTCGTCCCCAAGGACGGCGGGAGCTGGAAGGCGTCCTGATCGGCCCGGGTGCGCCTGCGGCTACGGCCGGCCGAGCCCCGACATGACGCTCCCGGCGGACACCAGGTGACCGCCTGCGGAGAACAGCCCCCACAGGTCGCTCTCGTGGGGCTGCTCCCACACGGTGGTCCCGTCGCGCAGGTCAAGGGCGAGGAGTCGGCTGCCGGACACGAACTCGCCGGTGTCGGCATCCACCGTCGCGCCGGTGGTCGCGAGCAGGAGGCGCGTGCCGTCCGTCACGGCCCCGCTGACGTACGCGCTGCCGCTCGCGTCGCGGTCGCCGATCACGTCCGTCCGGCGCCATCTCTCCTCGCCCGTGCGCGCGTCGAGCGCCGCGACGGCCGTCTCGCCCGCGACGACGACCGTGTCGCCCACGCGGGCGACGGGCGACGCGTACTCGTCGATCGAGGACGACCAGTCGGTCCTGCCGTCCGCGCCGACCGCCGCGAGCGCCGGCGCGTCCCCGTCGCCGCCGCGCACGGCGAGCACCGGACCTGTCGGGTCGGCGTCCACGAGGGGGACCTGCGCCAGGCCACGGACGGCCGTCAGCCGCTCGCCGTGCGCGTCGAGGACCTCGCTCACGTCGCCCTGGGCGAGGTAGCCGCCGCCCGGCAGCGGCGCCAGCATGCTCGCCCCGTCGCCGAGGTCGACGACGTCGCCCATGGGCGTCACCGCGCGCTCGAGCCCGCACAGGCTGAGGACGGTGGACGTCGGCGTCGCGTCGATCCACGGCTGGGGCGCGAGGGCCGTGCCGCCCGGGCCGCCCTCCGAGAACCCGCAGCTGCCGATGTCGTCCGCGGACAGGTGGAGGGACACCTCGGTGCGCTCCTCGCCGGTGGCGGCGTCCAGCACCCGCATCGTCGGGTCCGCCCGGCCCGCGTCCCGGAGCGTGCGCAGGACGTCCGCGTCGTCGTCGCCCTCGTGCCACGGGAACTCGGTCGTCGACGCGAGGTCGTCGAGGACGGCGACGGAGCCGTCCGCCGCAGGGAGCACCTGGGGCCAGACCGGCGCGTTGCCCGAGTCGTCGGATGCGGACGACAGGTCGAGCTCTCGCTCTCCGAGCACGGTGCCGGCGTCGTCGAGCACCGTGACGGTGTCGAGGTCCTCGACGCAGACGACGGTCCGCACCGGGGTGCGCCAGTCGACCGGGGTCCAGGGGGTGGGCCCGCACATCGCGCCGTCGTCGAGAGGGTGCTCCCACACCACGTGGCCGGACGCTGCGTCGATCGCCCGGACACCGGCGCTGTCGGTGACGGCCAGGACGCCGCCCGAGAAGACTGCAGCGACGCTCGAACCCTCCGAGAGGGACCAGACCACGTCGAGCGGCGCGGACAGGTCGTCCACGACGCCGGGCAGGCCCTGCACGGCCTCGGCGCGCAGGCGCTCGGCGCGGGCGTCGAGCAGGCCCGGGGCGACGGCGGCTCCTGCCACGGCGACCACGACGACGGCCGTACCGGCCGCGACGGCG
>JADHZE010000301.1 GCA_026934365.1 Isoptericola sp. QY 916
CGGCCCGCGCGGACGCGAGCCGGAGGCGTCGCCCCTGGTGCCCTGGGCGCGGGCGCTGGCCGTGTACCGCGGCCCGTCGTGGGTGGTCGGTGCCGTGCACGTCGTCGCGTCCCGGCTCGGCGAGGGACGGTCGGGAGGCCCGCTGCACGAGGACGTCGCCGTGATCCCCCTGGTGGACCGGGACGGGACGGGACGGGACGTGCCATGATGGGTGCGTGACACGCCGCGACCGCCGATTTACCGGGCCCGCCACGGACCCGGCCCCGGTGACGCCCGCGCGCTGAGCGCGGTACCGCGGACGCCGACCTGACCGGCCCGGGCGGGCACATAAACTGACCCCGCCGCCCACACCCCTCGCAGGGCCCCTCTCAGGAAGGCACGCATGTCCACGCCCGCACCCACCCCAGAACCCGGCATCGAACGGCAGAGCCCCGACCCGCTGGACGTCGCGGCGCTCGACTCCGCCGTCGACGAGGCCCTCGCCGCGGTCGCCGCCGCGCGCGACCTCGACGAGCTGAAGACGGTCCGCACCGCGCAGACCGGGGACAAGAGCCCGCTCGCGCTCGCCAACCGTGCCATCGGGGCACTGCCGGGGCCGGACAAGGCCGCCGCCGGCAAGAACGTCGGCCCGCGCCGCGGACGCGTGAACCAGGCGATCGCCGCGCGCCAGGCCGAGCTCGAGGCCGAGCGCGACGAACGCGTCCTCGTCGAGGAGACGGTCGACGTCACGCTGCCGACCGACCGCCGTCCCGTCGGGGCGCGGCACCCGATCGAGCTGGTGCAGGAGCGCATCGCCGACTTCTTCGTGGGCCTCGGCTGGGAGATCGCCGACGGCCCCGAGGTCGAGGCGGAGTGGTTCAACTTCGACGCGCTGAACTTCGACCCGGACCACCCCGCGCGGCAGATGCAGGACACGTTCTACGTGTCCGGCGAGGGGGACAAGCCGTCCAACCTCGTGCTGCGCACGCACACGTCGCCGGTGCAGTCGCGCTCGATGCTGGAGCGGGGCGTGCCGCTGTACATCGCGTGCCCGGGCAAGGTGTTCCGCACCGACGCGCTGGACGCCACGCACACGCCCGTCTTCCACCAGGTCGAGGGCCTGGCGGTCGACAAGGGCCTGACGATGGCGAACCTCGTGGGCACCCTCGACGCGTTCGCGCGCGCCATGTTCGGCCCGGAGGCGCGCACGCGGCTGCGCCCGAGCTTCTTCCCGTTCACGGAGCCCAGCGCCGAGATGGACCTGTGGTTCCCGCAGAAGAAGGGCGGCGCCGGCTGGATCGAGTGGGGCGGCTGCGGCATGGTCAACCCGAACGTGCTGCGCGCGGCCGGGATCGACCCCGAGGAGTACCAGGGCTTCGCGTTCGGGATGGGCATCGAGCGGACGGCGATGCTGCGCCACTCGATCGCGGACATGCACGACATCGTGGAGGGCGACGTGCGCTTCTCCACCCAGTTCGGGACGGAGATCTGATGCCCCGCATCGTCACTGACTGGCTCGGCGAGCACGTCGAGCTGCCGGCGGACCTCACCACGGAGCAGCTCGCGGCGGCGCTGGTGAGGGTCGGCCTGGAGGAGGAGGAGATCCACCCCGCCGCGGTCACCGGCCCGCTCGTCGTCGGGCGCGTGCTCGCGCAGACCCCCGAGCCGCAGAAGAACGGCAAGACCGTCAACTGGTGCCTGGTCGACGTCGGCCCCGAGCACAACGCGACACAGATCAAGGGCGTCGACGACGCCGACGTCCCCGCGGGCGGCGCTCGCGGCGTCATCTGCGGCGCGCACAACTTCGGCGTGGGGGACTACGTCGTCGTGTCGCTGCCGGGCACCGTGCTGCCCGGCGGCTTCGCCATCGCGGCGCGCAAGACCTACGGCCACGTCTCCGACGGCATGATCTGCTCGGTGCGCGAGCTCGGCATCGGGGACGACCACGACGGCATCCTCGTGCTCACGCGCGCGGGCTTCGACGCCGCCGACCTCACACCCGGCCAGGACGCGATCGCCCTGCTCGGCCTCGGCGACGAGGTGCTCGAGATCAACGTGACCCCGGACCGCGGGTACGCGTTCAGCTACCGCGGCGTGGCGCGCGAGTACGCCCACTCCACGGGCGCGCGGTTCACCGACCGCGGGCTGCCGCAGAACCTCGTCACGCCCCCGCCCGCCCCGACGGCCGACGGGTTCGTCGTCGAGGTCGACGATTCGGCGCCGATCCACGGGCAGGTCGGCTGCGACCGGTTCGTCACGCGCGTCGTGCGCGGCATCGACCCCGCCGCGCCCACCCCGCCGTGGATGAAGCGCCGCCTCGAGGGCTCGGGCATGCGGTCCATCTCCCTGGCCGTCGACGTCACCAACTACGTGATGCTCGACCTGGGCCAGCCGCTGCACGCCTACGACCTCGACAAGGTCGCGGCGCCGATCGTCGTCCGCCGTGCGGCTCCCGGCGAGCGCCTCACGACGCTCGACGACGCCGACCGCGCGCTCGACGCCGAGGACCTGCTCATCACCGACTCGCCCGCGGGCGAGCGCGGCGCTCGCGTGCTCGGTCTGGCCGGCGTCATGGGCGGTGCGTCGTCGGAGGTGAGCCCCACGACGACGGACGTCCTCGTCGAGGCGGCCCACTTCGACCCGATCACCGTGGCCCGCACGGCGCGGCGGCACCGGCTGCCGTCCGAGGCCGCCAAGCGGTTCGAGCGCGGCGTGGACCCGCGCCTGCCGGCCGTCGCGGCGCAGCGCGTGGTCGACCTGCTCGTGGAGCTCGGCGGCGGCACCGCGGACGCCGCGGTGAGCGACCTCGACACCACGACCGCCGCCAAGCCGGTGCGCCTTGACGTCACCCTGCCGACGCGCCTGTCGGGCGTGGAGTACGACCGCGCCACCGTGGTCGGCATCCTCGAGCAGATCGGCTGCACCGTGACGGACGCCGTCGCCGGGGCGAGCGTGGACGCGGTCCGCGTGACGCCGCCGTCGTGGCGCCCCGACCTCACCGAGCCGGCCGCGCTGGTCGAGGAGGTCGTGCGGATCGCGGGCTACGACCAGATCCCGTCCGTGCTCCCGGCCGCCCCGGGCGGTCGCGGCCTCACGCCCGAGCAGCGGGCTCGCCGGTCGGTGGCGCGCGCGCTCGCGGAGGCGGGCCTCGTCGAGGTGCTCTCCTACCCGTTCGTCGGCGAGGCGGACCTCGACGCGCTCGGCCTGCCCGACGAGGACGTGCGCCGTACCACGCTGCGCCTGGCCAACCCGCTGGCCGACGACCGGCCGTTCCTGCGCGCCGATCTGCTCTCGACACTGCTCGAGACCGCGCGGCGGAACGTCTCGCGCGGGCTGCCCGACGTGGCGGTCTTCGAGATCGGCCTGGTCACGCGGCCGACGCCGGGCACCCCGGCGCCGCCGCAGCTGCCGGTCGGCGTGCGGCCGTCCGACGACGACCTGGCGGCGCTCGTCTCCGCCGTCCCGGACCAGCCGAGGCACGTCGCGGGCGTGCTCACCGGCCGGGCGGTGCCTGCCGGCTGGTGGGGCGACGGCCGCGCGGCCGACTGGACGGACGCCCTCGACGCCGCCCGCCTCGTCGCGGAGCG
>JADHZE010000302.1 GCA_026934365.1 Isoptericola sp. QY 916
CTGGCGGTGGGGCGCGCTCGCCGTCGCCGTGGCGCTGCCGCTGGCGCTCGACGCGCTGCGGTTCGGGCTGCCGGGTGAGCTCACCGGCGCGCTGGCCTGGGCCAACGTGCTCCTCGCCTGGGCCGCGCCGTTCCTGGCCGGGATCGCCTACGCCTCCGAACGCAGCGTCCCACGCCGTCCTGCCCTCGACCGGACTACCGGCGCCGCCGCCGACCCCCTCGCCGGCCGCACGGCCCGGCTGCTCCTCGCCGCCGGAGCCGTGGCCGCGGTCGCCGCGACGGCCGTGCTGGTGGCGGTGGGCCCGTACCCGCTCAGCCTCGTCGGGATGCCGGGCGACGAGATCTCGAACCTCGGCCCGCCGACGGCGCCCGTCGTCGCGCACGCCGTCGCCCAGGTCTGCCTGGTGCTGCTGCTCCGGACGGCGCTCGTGCAGCGCGCCGCGACCGGGGCCGGAGCGCGGGCCGTCGGTGCCCTGGCCCGCCGCTCGATGACCGTCTACCTGTGGCACCTCACCGCGATGTTCGCCGTGGTGGGGGTCGCGCTCCTCGGGCTCGGGCAGGAGCTGCCGGCCTCGTGGGGCGCGGACTGGTGGGCGTCGCGCCCGGTCTGGTTCGCGGCCTACCTGCTGGTCCTGTTCGCCCTCGTGCGCGTCTTCGGCCGCTTCGAGGACCGTCGCCGTTCGTGAACGTACTCAGCGGGGCGGGTCGGGGACGGCGTACGGCAGGCGGTGCAGGGTGGCGGCGCGCGCCTCGGCCCGCGCCTGCTCGGCCTGCCCGCGCTCGAGCTCTCGGTCGCGTCGCTCGTGCAGGACGGCGTGCAGGAACGCCTCGGGCGGCGTGCCGGGCGGCGGACCGGGGGCGACGAACGGCTCGACGCGGCCGGCCAGGTCGTCGGCCAGGCCCGCGCGGGACGCGGGCGCGAGCCGGGGAGCGCGGTCGAGGAACTGCCGGGCGGCAAGGGCCAGCCCGTCGGGCAGCCGTCGGATGTCGGCCGTGCGGGCCCAGGCGGCCAGCTCCGGTGGCATGGCCAGCGGGACCGTCCGGGCGCGGCCGCCCCGCACGCGGATGACGTACGTGCCGGCCAGCAGGTCGCCGAGCCGCTTGCCGCGCGCGTTGGACAGCGACGCGACCAGCGCGACGCTGCCGGCCGTCAGCCACAGCTCGCCGATGCCCACCAGAGCCCGCGTGAAGGCGTGGCGGAAGCGCACCGGGCCACCGTCGTCGCGCACGACGCGGAGGCCCGTGATCAGCTTGCCCAGCGAGCGGCCGCGGCTCAGCGTCTCCACCGTCGTCGGGATCACGACCATCACGAGCGCCGCGGCGACGACGCCCGCCACCCGGGCCCACTGCTCGTCGATCGCGACGTCCTGCAGGGCCACGACGACCAGCAGCGTGATCCCGACGATCGCGAGCGCCGCGAGGTCGAGCAGCGCCGCCAGCGCCCGGCTGACGAACGACGCCGGCCGTGCGTCGAGCACCACGCCCTCGCCGATGACGATCCCGTCCTGCATGTGCATCTCCCGCTCGTCCGACGTCTCCCGTGTGGAAGGGTATCGACCGTGGACCTCGACGCCTTCACCGCCGTGCACAGCCCGCAGTGGGAGCGGCTCCGCGTGCTCACCCGCAAGCGGCGCCTCGACGGCGCCGAGGCCGACGAGCTGGTGCGGCTGTACCAGGCGGTCGCGACGCACCTGTCCACGGTGCGGTCGGCCGCGCCCGACCCGGTGCTCGTCACCCGGCTCTCCGACCTGCTGAGCCGGGCCCGCGTGCGCGTCACGGGCACCCACGAGCCGGCCTGGGCCGACGTCGTCCGCTTCGTCGCGGTGACCGTGCCCGCGGCGCTGTACCGGGTGCGCTGGTGGACGCTCGGCGTCGTCGTGGTGTGCCTCGCGCTCGCCGTCGTCGCCGGGTACCGCGTCGCCACGGACCCGGAGGTCCTCGCGCAGATGGGCACGCCCGCCGAGCGCGAGGCGTACGTGAACGAGGCGTTCGCGTCGTACTACGACCCGGGCGCGTCCTTCGCCGCCATGGTGTGGACCAACAACGCGTGGATCGCCGCGCAGTGCGTGGGCCTCGGGATCACCGGCGTCTGGCCGGCCTACGTGCTGATCCAGAACGCGGTGGGCGTGGGCGCCACCGGCGGCATGATGGCGGCCTACGACGAGCTGGACGTGTTCCTGCAGCTCATCGCGCCGCACGGGCTGCTCGAGCTCACCGCGGTGTTCGTCGCCGGCGCCGCCGGCCTCAAGCTCTTCTGGACGGCGGTGTCGCCCGGACCGCGGCCGCGCACCGTCGCGCTGGCGCAGGAGGGGCGCGCGCTCGTGACCGTCGCGATCGGGCTCGCCGGGGCGCTCGCGGTGTCCGGTCTGATCGAGGGGTACGTCACGGGTTCGGCGCTGCCCTGGTGGCTCAAGATCGTCATCGGCGCGATCGCGCTCGCCGGGTTCTGGGTCTACGTCGTGGTGCTGGGCCGGCGCGCCACCGCGGCGGGGCTCACGGGCGACCTGGACGCCGACCGCGCCGGCGAGGTCGTCCCGACCGTCGGCTGAGCGCCCACGACGCTCGGGGTCAGAGCCGCCCGGCGGCCTTGAGCGCGAGGTACGTGTCCGCGAGCCGGGGAGCGAGGTCGTCCGGCAGCGCCTCGACGACCTCGGCGCCGTGCTGGCGCAGCACGGTGGAGACGGCCGCCCGCTCCAGGTCGGCACGAGCGGCGGCTGCGGCGTCGTAGACGGCGGCCGCCGACGACCGGTCGGCGCGCAGCCGGGCGGCGTCCACGTCGGCGACGGCCGCGACGACCACCTGGTGGGTGCCGGAGAGCCGGTCGATCACGGGCAGCAGGCCCGTCTCGACGGCCGCAGGGTCCAGCGACGTCAGCAGCACCACGAGCGAGCGCTGCGCGACCCGCTGGCGCACCTGCCCGACGAGGCCGGGCCAGTCCGTCTCCAGCAGGGCGGGCTCGACGGTCGACAGCGACTCGGCCAGCGCGGGCAGCAGCCGCGGGCCGGACGCGCCCGCGACCCGGGCCCGCAGCGCCCGGTCGTACGCCAGCACCTGCACGCGGTCGCCCGCGCGGTCGGCGAGCGCCCCGAGCAGCAGCGCGGCCTCGATGCCCGCCTCCAGCCGCGTGCCGCCGAGCGACGACGGCGCGTCGTCGTCCGCGCCCTCGGGCGCCCGCTCGGTGTCGGCCGCGGCGGCGGTGCCGATCCGTGCGGCGGACGTGCGGCCGGTGTCGAGCACGATCACCACGCGCCGGTCGCGCTCGGGCCGCCAGGTGCGCACGACGACGTCGCCGCGGCGGGCGGTGGCGCGCCAGTCGATCGAGCGCACGTCGTCGCCCACCACGTACTCGCGCAGCGAGTCGAACTCGGTGCCCTCGCCGCGCACCTGCACGGCGGCCCGCCCGTCCATCTCGCGCAGCCGCGCCAGCCGGGAGGGCAGGTGGCGCCGGCTGGCGAACTCGGGGAGCACGCGCAGCCGGGCCGGCACCGGGATCGACGCCTGGCGGGCTGCGACGCGCAGCGGCCCGAACGAGCGGACCG
>JADHZE010000303.1 GCA_026934365.1 Isoptericola sp. QY 916
CGCGGGCGGGGCCCTCGCCCACCCAGGCCAGGACGAGGCCGTCCTCGCCCTTGAGGAAACGGTGCGCGCGCACCCCGCCCGTGCCGCGCCCCTTGCCGGGGTACAGCTCGTACGGCGTGACCTTGGCCGAGCCCCCGCCCGTGCCGGGCAGCGCGCCCGACGCGCCTGCCACCGTGACGACGGTGTGCAGGTCGCGGGTCGCCGCCCGTGCGACGCCGAAGAAGACGACCTGCTGGCCTGCACCGAGGCGGATGCCCGCCATGCCGGCCGCGGCCCGGCCCTGCGGGCGCACGGCGGAGGCGTCGAAGTGCAGCAGGCTCGCGTCGGAGGCGACGAAGACGAGCTCGTCGTCCTCGCCCACCGGTGCGGCGCCCACCACCCGGTCGCCGTCCTTGAGGGCGATGACGTCCCACTCGTCGCGGTTCGCGGGCACGTCGCTCGCCGCGACGCGCTTGACGACGCCGTTCGCGGTGCCGAGGGCCAGGGTGGGCGCGTCCTCGTCCAGGGAGGCCACGGCCAGCGCCGTCTCGCCGGGCGCGAGCGCGACGAGCTCGCTCACGGGGATCCCGCCCGACAGCGACGGCGGGCCGTCGACCGGGGGCAGCGCGGGCAGGTCGAGCACCGACACCCGCAGCAGGCGGCCGGCGGACGTGACGAGGCCGACGTCGCCGCGGGTGGTCGTCGCGACGTCGCCGCGCATCGCGTCGTGGGCGTGCCGGCGGCCGGCGCGCTCGAGGGGCGCGTCCGCGGCCTCGCCCGACGTGCGGGCCAGGAGTCCGGTGGCGGACAGCAGCGCCCGGGTGGGGGAGTCCGCGATCTCCAGGCTGATGGCCGGGGCCTTGCTGCGACCGTTCGTCGCCGCGGGGGCGGTGGCGCCGCCGGCGGAGTCGAGCAGCACCGTGCGGCGTGGCGTGCCGTAGGTGGAGGCGACCTCACCCATCTCGGCGCTGACGACGGCGCGCAGGCGCGCGTCGTCGGCGAGGATCTCCTGCAGCTCGGCGATCTCGCGCTCCAGCTCCGACTGCTCCTTCTCCAGCTCGATCCGGGAGAACTTGGTCAGGCGGCGCAGCTGCAGGTCGAGGATGTACGTGGCCTGGGGCTCCGACAGGTCGAACACGCCCATGAGGCGCTCGCGGGCGGCCGCGGCGTCGTCGGAGGAGCGGATGACCTGGATGACCTCGTCGATGTCGACGATGGCCAGCAGCAGGCCCTCCACCAGGTGCAGGCGCTCCTGACGCTTGGCGAGCCGGAACGTCGACCGGCGGCGCACCACGTCGATGCGGTGCTCCACCCACACGCGCAGCAGCTCCAGCAGGCCGAGCGTGCGCGGCTGGCCGTCGACGAGGGCCACGTTGTTGATGCCGAACGAGTCCTCGAGCGGCGTGGTGCGGTACAGCTGCTCCAGCACGGCGTCCGGGTCGAAGCCGGTCTTCACCTCGACGACCAGGCGCAGGCCGTGGGTGCGGTCCGTGAGGTCCTGCACGTTCGTGACGCCCTGGATCTTCTTGGCCTTCACGCCGTCGGCGATCTTCTCGATCACCTTCTCCGGGCCGACGCCGTAGGGCAGCTCCGTCACGACGATGCCCTTGCGGCGCGGCGTGACGTTCTCGACGCGGGCCGTCGCGCGGGTGCGGAAGGTGCCGCGCCCCGTGCGGTACGCGTCGCGCACGCCGTCGAGCCCCACGATCTTGCCGCCAGAGGGCAGGTCGGGGCCGGGGACGAAGCGCATGACGTCGTCGAGCGTCGCGTCCGGGTGCGTGATGAGGTGCTGGGCCGCGGCCACGACCTCGACGAGGTTGTGGGGCGCCATGTTCGTCGCCATGCCGACGGCGATCCCGGACGAGCCGTTGACGAGCAGGTTCGGCACGGCGGACGGCAGCACGGACGGCTGCGTGAGCTTGTTGTCGTAGTTCGGGACGAAGTCGACGACGTCCTCGTCGAGCCCGGCGGTCATCGCCATCGACGGCGGGGCGAGCCGGGCCTCGGTGTACCGGGGGGCGGCCGGCCCGTCGTCGAGCGAGCCGAAGTTCCCGTGCCCGTCGACCAGCGGCAGGCGCATCGAGAAGTCCTGTGCGAGGCGCACCAGCGCGTCGTAGATCGCGGTGTCGCCGTGCGGGTGCAGCTTGCCCATGACCTCGCCGACCACGCGCGACGACTTCACGTGCGCGCGGTCGGGCCGCAGGCCCATGTCCGACATCATGTAGAGGATCCGGCGGTGCACCGGCTTCAGGCCGTCGCGGGCGTCGGGCAGCGCGCGCGAGTAGATGACGGAGTACGCGTACTCGAGGAACGACGTCTCCATCTCCGCCGCGACGTCGATGTCGACGATCTTCTCGTCGAACGGCTCGTCGGTGACGGGTGCGCTGGTGCTCTTGCGCGCCATGCGGTGCGGCTCCTGAGTTCGAAGGGTGGCTCGGCGGGACGGACGGTGTCGTGCTCGTGTCGTGCTCGGTGTCGTGCTCGCTGGGGGCGCGGGCGTCCTCCGCGGACGGCACCAGACTCTAGTCGCCGGCGCCCACAGGGCCGCGCAGGCGCGGCGACGAGCCGCCGTCGCAGGCCCCGGATAGCCTGCTCGGGTGGACGTACCCGACACTCCGGACGAGCGGCAGGACGCTCGGCAGCACCCCGAGTACCCGGTCGCGTGGGAGGCCGACGTCGTGCTGCGCGACGGCACCACCATGCACGTGCGCCCGCTGCGTCCCGACGACGCCGACGCGATCCAGCGCTTCCAGGTGGCGCAGTCCGAGCGCTCGGCGTACTTCCGCTTCTTCGCGCCGGTGCGCCGGCTCACGGACCGGGAGCTGAACCGCCTCACGCACCTCGACCAGCGCGACCGGGTGGCCCTGGTCGCCGTGCGCCCCGGCGTCGACGACGACGGCCGCCCGCGCGAGGACGTGCTCGGCGTCGCCCGGTACGACAAGGTCTCGCCCGCGGAGGCGGAGGTGGCCTTCAACATCGCCGACGCGATGCAGGGCAAGGGCCTCGGATCGGTCCTCCTCGAGCACGTCGCCGCGGCGGCGCGCGAGCGCGGGGTGCGGCGCTTCACCGCGGACGTGCTGCCGCAGAACTCGTCGATGCTCGCCGTCTTCCGCGACGCCGGGTACGCGGTGAGCCAGCACCTCGACGACGGCGTGGTCACGGTCGCGTTCGACCTCGACCCCACGGAGCGCTCCCGCGAGGTGATGGCCGACCGGGAGCACCGCGCCGAGGCGCGCTCGATGCAGGCGCTGCTGTCGGCCCGCCGTGTGCTGCTCGTCGGACCCGGCCCGGTGGGGCCGGCGGGAGCGACGCCGGAGCACCACCTCGCGCAGCGCGTCGTCGACGCCGCCGCGGCCGACCCGGGGGACACCCGGCTCACCGTGCTCGGCGCCCCCGGGCCGGTCCCGGACGCCCCGGGGCTCGCGGTCGCGGCGTCGTGGGACGACGCGCTGGGGGTCGAGGGCGGCGCGAACGGCGCTGCGGACGGCGGCGCTGCGGACGGCGGCGCTGCGGACGGC
>JADHZE010000304.1 GCA_026934365.1 Isoptericola sp. QY 916
CCTTGTCCAGGTCGGCGCCGGCGGTGGCGAGCTGTGCACCCGCCTGGTCGACGGCGTCGAGCAGCGTCGCGGCCTGGCCGAGCGCGTTCTGCGCCGCCCGCAGGTGCGCGACGGCGGCGGAGCGGGTGCGGCCGGTGAGCGCGGCGCGGCCCGACGCGACGGCGTCGCGGGCGTGCGCCACGAGAGCGGTCGCCTGGTCCGGGTTGCCGCGGACCGACGCCAGCGCCGACGTCGGGTACGACGCCGCGAGCCCGTCGAGCGTCTCGCGCGCCACGGGCACGCGCGCCTCGATCTCGCCGGCGCGCTGCTCGGTCTCGTCCAGCAGCTCCGGGGCGCGCTGCTGGAGGGAGCGCAGCTCGTCGAAGGCGTCCGTCTGCGCGTCCAGCGACGCGCCCGCGTGCTCGGTCAGCTCGAGGATGCCGGCGAGCAGCTGGCGGCGGCGCGGCTCGCTGTCCGGCACGTCGTCGTCGAGCTCCTGGCGCAGATGGAAGGCCTGCGCGACGTCGGCCTTCGCGGCCTCCAGAGTCGCGGAGAAGTCCTGCGTGGCCTCGAGCCCGAACTCGGCCTGCGCGAAGCCGAGCTCCTGCTCGGACGTGCGGACCGCGTCGTCGATCTCGACGAGAGCAGCGCCCACCCGACGCTCGAGCTCCTCCGTCGGCACGGCCGACACGTCGCCCGGCCCCGCCGGGGCGGTGGCGACCTGGTTCTTGCGGCGCGACCGGACCCAGAGCCAGCCTCCGACCCCGCCGGCCACGACGAGGCCGCCCACCGCGGCCGCCACGCCCCAGCCGCCGCCGGACGACGTCGTGCCGCCGGTGCGGATCGTGTCCGCGGCGGCGATCGCGGCGCCGGCCCAGTCGTCGTCGCGCAGGTGGTCCTCGGCGACCTGCTCCACCTGGTCGAGCTGCGCGTCCGAGAGACCGTTGTTGGTGTCCACCGACAGCCCGTACGCGCGGCCCTCGGTGGCGACGGCGAGCAGCAGGTCGTTCACCCCGAGGCCCGCGTCCGTCGCGGTGCGGTTCGCCCAGTCGCGGCCGTCCGTGCCGTCGAACGACTCCACGTAGACGACGAACAGCTGGTACGGCGTCTCGTCCGCGAGCTGGTCGAGCGAGGTCTGCACCCGCGCCTCGTCGCCGTCGTCGAGCACCCCCGACTGGTCGGTGATCTCGCTGTCGAGCTGGGTCAGGGGAGGGACGGCGGAGGCGCTGGGCGCGAGGACGGCGGCGCCGGCGAGGGCCAGCAGCAGGGCCAGCACGCACGCACCGGCGGCCGCTGCGGCGCGGCGCGGCGCAGCGGGGACGACACGGGGATTCACGACCCGATCGTGTCGCGCGCGGGCATCCGACGCAATTGCGGCACCGGCGGCGGGCGGACGCCCGCACGCCGAGTCGTCCCTGGCTACCTCGCGGCGTCGGGAGCCTCGAGGTCCTCCGCGTCGACGATGCGGTACGCGTACCCCTGCTCGGCGAGGAACCGCTGCCGGTGGGCGGCGAAGTCCTGGTCCACGGTGTCGCGGGCGACGACGGCGTAGAAGTGCGCCGTCCGGCCGTCGGCCTTGGGCCGCATGACACGCCCCAGCCGCTGCGCCTCCTCCTGGCGCGACCCGAACGACCCGGACACCTGGATCGCGACCGACGCCTCCGGCAGGTCGATGGAGAAGTTCGCGACCTTCGACACCACGAGCCGGCTGATCTCGCCCTCCCGGAAGGCGGCGAACAGCTTCTGCCGCTCGCGGACCGTCGTCGCGCCGGTGATGAGCGGCGCGTCGAGGTGCGCGCTGAGCTCCTCGAGCTGGTCCAGGTACTGGCCGATGACGAGCACCTGGTCGTCCGGGTGCTGCGCCACGATCCGCTCCACGACGCGGTTCTTGCCCGGCGCGCACGCGGCGAGGCGGTACTTGTCCTCCGGCTCGGCCGTCGCGTACACCATCCGCTCGTGCTCGGGCAGCGTGAGACGCACCTCGACGCAGTCGGCGGGCGCGATGTACCCCTGCGCCTCGATGTCCTTCCACGGGGCGTCGTAGCGCTTGGGCCCGATGAGGCTGAACACCTCGTCCTCACGGCCGTCCTCGCGCACCAGCGTGGCGGTGAGGCCGAGGCGGCGGCGCGCCTGCAGGTCCGCCGTCATGCGGAAGATCGGCGCGGGCAGCAGGTGCACCTCGTCGTAGAGGATGAGGCCCCAGTCGCGGGCGTCGAGCAGCTCGAGATGGCTGTACACGCCCTTCCGCTTGGTCGTGAGCACCTGGTAGGTCGCGATCGTGACGGGCTTGATCTCCTTGCGGGAGCCCGAGTACTCGCCGATCTCGTCCTCGGTGAGGGTGGTGCGGCGCACCAGCTCGTCGCGCCACTGCCGGGCGCTGACGGTGTTGGTCACGAGGATGAGCGTCGTGGTGCCGGACTTCGCCATCGCGCCTGCGCCGACGATCGTCTTGCCGGCGCCGCAGGGCAGCACGACGACGCCGGAGCCGCCGTGCCAGAAGCCGTCCACCGCCTGCGCCTGGTAGGGGCGCATCTCCCAGGCCTTCGGCTCCTCGTGCGGGGTGCGCGGGTGGGTGGGGGAGGCGAGCGCGATCTCGTGCTTCTCGCCGTCGACGTACCCGGCCAGGTCCTCCGCGGGCCAGCCCAGCTTCACCAGGACCTGCTTGAGGTGGCCGCGCTCGGAGGGGTGCACGACGACGGTCTCGTCGTCGATGCGGTCGCCCACCAGGCCGGCGGTGCGCCTGGACTTGAGCACCTCGGCGAGCACCGCGCGGTCGCTGGCCTCGAGGACCAGCCCGTGCGTGGGGTGGGTGGCGAGCGTCAGCCGCCCGTACCTCCCCATCGTCTCCGCGACGTCGATGAGCAGCGCGTGCGGCACCGGGTAGCGCGAGTACTCGATGAGGGTGTTCACGACCTGCTCCGCGTCGTGCCCCGCGGCGCGCGCGTTCCACAGCCCCAGGCTGGTGAGCCGGTACGTGTGCACGTGCTCCGGCGCGCGCTCCAGCTCCGCGAACGGCGCGATGGCGCGGCGCGCGTCGTCGGCGCGCGGGTGGTCCACCTCCAGCAGGATGGACTTGTCGCTCTGCACGATGAGCGGGCCGTCGGTCATGCGGCTCCTTCCGGGGGGTGGCGATCGGGGGGATCCAGGGTCTCAACGCCGTGAGCGGGCGCGCTTGTTCCGTGCGGCCGTCGAGCGAGGTCAGCCGTCCACCGGCTCCACGCCGGCGATGCGGTGCACGGCGACGGTGAGCTCCGCCTCGCGCGCCGGGTCCAGCGCGCGCAGCCGGCCGCCGTCGAGCCGCAGCGGCTTGAGCGCGCGCCGCTCCATCGTGCCCGACGCGCCCACCATCTCGATCCACACGACGCGTCCGTCGCGCAGCGCGTCGTGCAGGGTGGCGAGCGCGTCGCCGGGCTCGGTGGTGCGGGGTCGGCCGCTCGTCGCGGCGCCCCGGCCGCCGTTCGCGGGCTCCCGCGGGGTCGCGGCGCCGCCTCCCGACGGCGTCCCC
>JADHZE010000305.1 GCA_026934365.1 Isoptericola sp. QY 916
GCAGGGCCTCGTCCACGCCGGCCGCCGGGCGCTCGGCCGGCGCGCCCTCGGTCACAGCGCCAGCCGGTCGCGCACGACGGCGGCGAGCGTGTCCGCCACGCCGTCGGCCTGCGTCTGGGTCGCCGCCTCGACCATGACCCGCACGAGGGGCTCGGTGCCCGACGGTCGGAGCAGGACGCGGCCCGTCTCCCCCAGGAGCGTCTCCGCGCTCTCGATCGCGGCGCGCACGCCCTCGTCGTCGGCCGCGCGGGCCTTGTCCACGCCCTTGACGTTGACGAGCGTCTGCGGCAGGCGCGGGACGTCGGCGGCGAGGTCGGCCAGGCGCCGCCCGCTCGCCTTCACGCGCGCGGCGAGGTGCAGCGCGGTGAGGACGCCGTCGCCGGTCGTGGCGTGGTCGGCCAGGATGATGTGGCCGGACTGCTCGCCCCCGAGCCCGTAGCCGTGCGCCCGCATCTCCTCGAGCACGTACCGGTCGCCCACGCCCGTCTGGATCGTGGTGATGCCCGCCTCGCGCATCGCGAGCAGGAGGCCGAGGTTGCTCATCACGGTGACGACCAGGGTGTCCGACGGCAGCCGGCCCTCGTCCTTGAGCCCGCGGGCGAGGATCCCGAGGATCTGGTCGCCGTCCACCAGCACTCCCCCGTGGTCGACGGCGAGGCAGCGGTCCGCGTCGCCGTCGAACGCGACGCCGAAGTCGGCCTCCGCGGCCACGACGACGGCCTGCAGCTGCTCCGGGTGGGTGGAGCCGGCCTTCTCGTTGATGTTGCGACCGTCGGGGCTCGCGTTGATGACGACGACGTCGGCCCCCGCCTCGCGCAGCGCCTCTGGGCCGACCTGGCTCGCGGCGCCGTTGGCGGCGTCGACGGCGATGCGCAGGCCCTCCAGCGGGCGGACGTCCGCCGTCGTGCCGATGCTCGCCACGAGGTGCTCCACGTACTGCTGGGCGGCGATGCCGTTGTCGGAGCGCATGCGCCCGACGTCGGCGCCGATCGGCCGCTCCCAGTCCTGGCCGAGGCGCGCCTCGATCTGGTCCTCGACGTGGTCCGCCAGCTTGAAGCCGCCGCGCGCGAAGAACTTGATGCCGTTGTCCGGCATCGCGTTGTGGGACGCGGAGATCATCACGCCGAGGTCCATGTCCATCGCCCCCACGAGGTGGGCGAGCGCCGGGGTGGGCAGCACGCCCAGGTTGACGACGTCCACGCCGGAGCTGGCGAGGCCGGCGCCGACCGCGGCGGACAGGAACTCCCCGGACGCGCGCGGGTCGCGCCCGACGACGGCGCGCGGGCGGTGCCCGGCGAAGTCGCCCGACGTGCCGAGCACGTGGGCCGCCGCGCTGCCGAGCCCGAGGGCCAGGTCCGCGGTGACGTCCCGGTTGGCCAGCCCACGGACCCCGTCGGTGCCGAACAGTCGCACGATGTCTCCTCCTCCGGGCGCGGCGGTGGATCCGCACGCACACCCCGCGACGCCCCAGCGGACGCCGCACCGATCGTAGCCGGACGTGCGGACGGCCCCGCCGGAAGAGTTCCGACGGGGCCGTCCGTAGCGCTGACGCTCCTGTCGACGCCCGAGGGCAGTGCCCGCGGGAAGGAGCGCTCGATCAGCGCTTCGAGTACTGCGGCGCCTTGCGCGCCTTCTTGAGACCGGCCTTCTTGGACTCGACCGCACGCGGGTCACGCGTGAGGTAGCCGGCCTTCTTCAGCGCGGGGCGGTTCGCCTCGGCGTCGATCACGTTGAGCGCGCGGGCGATGCCCAGGCGCACCGCGCCGGCCTGGCCCGAGGGGCCGCCGCCGGTGATGCGGACGATGACGTCGAAGCGGCCCTCGACCTCGACCAGCTTCAGCGGCGAGTTCACGAGCTGCTGGTGCACCTTGTTCGGGAAGTAGTCCTCGAGGGTGCGACCGTTGATCTTCCACGTCCCGGTGCCGGGGACGAGGCGCACGCGCGCCACGGCCTCCTTGCGGCGGCCGACGGCCGCGCCGGGAGCGGTGATGGACTGGCCGCCGTCCGCGACGGGCGCGGCGGACTCAGAGGTGTAGGTGCTGGGCGTGTTCTCGTCCAGCTCGGTGTCGACGGTGGTCTCGGCCACTGTGAATCCTTCGCTTTGCATCCGGCAGCGGCTCAGGCCTGCTGCGAAACCTGGGTGATCTCGAACTGCTTGGGCTGCTGCGCCGCGTGCGGGTGCTCCGCGCCGCGGTAGACCTTCAGCTTGCCCAGCTGGTCGCGACCGAGGGACGTCTTGGGGAGCATGCCGCGCACGGCCTTCTCCACGGCCCGCTCGGGGTTCTTCTCGAGAAGCTCGCCGTAGTTGACCGAGCGGAGACCGCCCGGGTAGCCGGAGTGGCGGTAGGCCAGCTTGGTCTCCCGCTTGTTGCCGCTCAGGGCGACCTTGTCCGCGTTGATGACGATGACGAAGTCACCGCCGTCGACGTGCGGGGCGAAGGTCGGCTTGTGCTTCCCGCGCAGGAGGGTGGCGACCTGGCTCGCCAGGCGGCCGAGGACGACGTCGGTCGCGTCGACGACGTACCAGTCGCGCTGGACGTCGCCGGGCTTGGGGGTGTAAGTACGCACGGTTGCGTCACCTTTTCATGTTCGGTGTCGTCGGGCGAGAAGCGGCGCCCGATGAGTCAGGTGTTGTGCGCGGGTGCTCCGGTGGCGTCCTGGCCGGGGCATCGTCGGTGCGAGTGGGCGCGCTGACGACGCGGGACGCCGGAGGCATAGCACAACGACGAGCCAGTTTAGCCGTCGCCGGGTGCGGGGGTCAAAGCGACACCCGTCACGCCCGCGCCGGGGACGGGCACCGGGTCGCGCCGGCCGCCCCTCGTTGCAGCGCCACCGCCGCGGGTGCACCGTGGTGACATGACCCAGGAGACACCCGGCACCACCCCGGACCCCGAGACCGGAGCCGAGGGCGACGAGGACCAGCTCCCCCAGGAGGACACGCTCCTCGACCCCGAGCTCGACGACGTCCTCGACGAGGGCTACTCCCCCCTGGAACGGTCGCGCTCGAACCACTGGGGCGAGACGGCGTGGGAGGAGTCCGCCGGCGAGCCCCTGGACCGGCGCCTCGCCGAGGAGCAGCCGGACGTGTGGGAGCGCGACCCGCTTGACCGCCCGGACACCACCCGCGCAGGCCGGCTCGCGGAGGATCCCTTCGCCGACCCCGGGGAGGACGGCGACCGCGAGAACGACGTCTACGGCGAGGACGCGGGGATCGACGGCGCGGGCGCCAGCGCCGAGGAGGCCGCCGTGCACTGGGTCGAGGAGCCGTAGCGCCGAAGGGCCGTGGCCGGGCCCCGCGGGCTCAGCCGGCGTCGACCTCGCCCGGGTCCCGCCGCGCGCGGACGCGCTCGGCGCGCGCGGCGAGCTCGTCGTCGTCCGGGTAGGCGACGGCCTCGAGGGTCAGCCCTCGTGCGGCGACGACGCCGGCCGCC
>JADHZE010000306.1 GCA_026934365.1 Isoptericola sp. QY 916
GAACTGGCAGGACGTCGCCGCCCGCCTCCAGCGCGCCCGCACCCAGACCGCCGGGCTCATCGTCCCCGCCTGACGACCCCCCGCTCACAGCGCTGTCTGCTGGTACAGCACGAGCCGGGGCTCGCCGTCGACGACGACGTAGGTGCTCGCCATGAGCGCGACGAACGGCGGGTCGTCGCCGCGCACCGCCCGCGCGCGGTAGACGAGCGCGGCAGCGCCGTCCAGGAGACCGACGCGGCGCGCGTCGCGCAGGTCGTAGGAGTCCCACGGCGGCGCACCGTCCAGCGAGGCGACGACGGCGTCGCGGTCGAGCACCGAGCCGTCGACGAGCACCATGAGCGCGGCGGGCGTCATGAGGTCGCCGTAGAACGCGCCCCCGGTGCTCCGGCACAGCGCGTCCCACCCCTGGCGCTCCAGGTCCAGCAGCCGGTCGAGCGTGAGGTCTGCCATCGCGCCAGGCTACGGACCGCGGCGGGCCCACGCACGGACGGCCCCGGATTCATCGGAGGAATCGGTGCACCCGCGCGGGAACTGGGCCATAATCCAGGGCATGTCCCGCACCGATGAGGTCGTCGACGGCGTCCGCCGCATGATCACCGGCGGCGAGCTCGGCCCCGGCGACCGGCTCCCCGTGGAGAAGGATCTCGCCGACCGGCTCGGCGTCTCCCGCGGCTCCCTGCGTGAGGGGGTGCGCGCCCTCACCGTGCTCGGCGTCCTCGACACCCGCCAGGGCGACGGCACGTACGTCACCAGCCTCGACCCCGCACGGCTCATGTCCTCGCTGCAGTTCGTCGTGGACCTGCACGGCGACACCAGCGCGCGCCCTTTCCACGCCGTCCGGCGGGTGCTCGAGACCGAGGCCGCCGGCCTGGCCGCCCACCGCATCACCCCGGCGGCGCTGGAGGAGGCCCGCGTCGTGCTCGAGCAAGCGGCGAGCACCCTCGCGCAGGACGAGATCGACCACGCCGCCTTCATCGAGGCCGACACCGCGTTCCACCGGATCGTCGCCGACCAGGGCGGCAACCCCGTGATCACCGCCCTCGTCGAGGCCATCGCCGGCCGCACCGCCCGGGAGCGGCTCTGGCGGGGGCTGCACGAGGAGGGTGCCGAGGCCCGCACCCAGCGCGACCACGAGGCCGTCTGGCGCGCCCTGGCCACCGGCGACGCCGAGGCCGCGCGCGTGCGCATGGCCGCGCACCTCCTCGACGTCGAGGAGACCCTCCCCGGCCCGGAGGCCACCGAGGACTGACCCCGCGGGTCAGCCTCCGGTGGCCGCACCTAGACTGGGCGTCGCCTGCGATCAAGCCACCGGTCACCAGCAGGAGACGCGCGCGAGAGGAACGGATCATGGCCACCCACGGTGGTATCAACCTGAGCGACGACGGACTCCGGTGGGAGATGTGGGGCGAGATCGACGTCGCCGTCGCCCACGAGGTCTACGCCACGCTGGAGGCAGCGGGCGAGGGCCGCAAGACCCTCGACATGCGCAGGGTCACGTTCATCGACTCCTCCGGCGTGCGCCTCGTGGTCCTCGCGTGCGAGAACGGCCCGCACCCGCGGGTGGTCGGCGCTCCGCAGCTGGTCCGCGACATCTTCGAGATGATGAGCTTCGACATGCTGGTCGACTTCGTGGACGCCGACCCGGCGGAGCCCCTCGACGACGCTACGCGGACGGGGTCCGGACCCCGGGGGTGACCCGGGCAGCGTCGTCGACCACGGCGAGCGCGAGCTCACAGAACATCGAGTCGGCCCAGGAGAACCAGGGGCGCGAGTACTGCGTCGGGTCGGAGGGGTCGAAGCTCTCATGGACCTGGCCCGTGCCACCGTCCGCCCGTGCGATCAGCTCGAGCAGGCGTCGGCGGTCGTCCGGCGTGCCGGTCAGACCTTCGACGGCGAGGGCGATCGGCCAGACATGGCCTCGTAGCGTGTGCGGGCTGCCGACGCCGCTCACGAGCGTCCCGGTGAAGAAGTACGGATTGGCGGGGCTGAGGACGAACCTGCGCGTCGCCTGCCAGACCGTCTCGTCGACCACGTCCGGGGCGACGAGAGGGAGCGACAGGAGCGACGGCGTGTTGGCGTCGTCCATGCACAGGACACCGCCCAGGCCGTCCACCTCGTAGGCGTAGATCTGCTCGTCGGCGCCCGGAGAGGTCACGACCCCGTGGGTGGCGACGCCGTCGACCAGCTCGCGGGAGAGGGAGCGCGCGTCGTGCGCCAGCACGGCGTCGGCGTAGACCTCGCCCGCGATCGCTGCCAGGTCGAGGAGCGCCTGGGCGGCGAACAGGTTGGCCGGCACGTTGTAGCCGTACGTGCATGCGTCGTCCGACGGACGGAACCCGCTCCATGTCATCCCGGTGAAGCCCACGGGCGTACCCCGACCGCCCCGCGCGAGCGTCTCCGTGGGGCTCGCGGTGTCGCGGGCGAAGCGGTAGGTCGAGCCGTCGTGTCGTTGCTCGGCACGCAGCTGGTCGACGACCACCCGGAGGACCCGGTGCGCGCGCTCGTCGAAGAGCCGTGCCGCCTGACCCGGGTCCGCACGCCAGAGCCGGTGCGCGAGTGTCACCGGGTACGCCAGGCTGTCGACCTCGTACTTCTGCTCCCACACGTGAGGGTCGTCGCAGATGTCGTGGGGGTCGTACCGAGCCCCGGTGGGGCCGTCGTTGAAGGCGTTGGCGTACGGGTCGTGGTCCAGGCACTCGAACTGGCGCCGCACGACCCCGGCCACGAGCGTGGCCAGCGGTGGACAGTCGGCGAGGAATCTCAGGTAGGGCGTGAGCTGGACGGTCGAGTCCCGCAGCCACATCGCGGGGATGTCACCGGTGATGACGAAGGTGCTGCCGTCCGCCCCGACGGTCATGGTGTCGGCGAGGGTGCGCCGCAGCGCGTCCTCGACCATCGTGCCGATGCGCTCGCCGGCGACCCTTCGCACGCGGTCGGCGGCCGCACGGAGCGTCGCGTCGATCGCCGGGTCGAGACGTGAAGTCAACTGATGAGCCATGGTGCGTCCTTCTGGTCAGAGTGTGGCGAGGACACCGGTCGGCGGGCCGGCCACGAGCTCACGGGCCGCCAGCGCGGCTCCGAGCAGACCGGCCTGGTCGCCCTGGACGGCCATCGTGATCTCCGCTCCTCGGACCCACCGTCTCGTGGCCGCCTGGGACCGGTAGACGTCGGCGACGAGGCCGCCCCGGGCGAACACCCCGCCCCCGAGCACGATGCGGTGCGGCGCGAGGACCGCACACATGCCGTCGAGCCCGTCGGCGAAGGCCTCGGCAGCCTCCATCAGGGCACCGACCGCTCGCGGGTCGCCGGCGTCGGCGGCGGCGACGAGGCGGTCGACCGTGCGGTCCGGGCCCGGCAGCACCCGCTCGGCCGTGCGGCGCAGCGACTCCCCGGACGCGAGGCCCTCCCAGCAGCCGGCG
>JADHZE010000307.1 GCA_026934365.1 Isoptericola sp. QY 916
CCCCGGACGGGGTGGGCACGGGCACGGGGCTGGTCGGGCTGCGCGAGCGCGCCACGCTGCTGGGCGGCACGCTGGCCACCGGGCCGAGCTCGGGCCCCGACGCGTCGCGCGGCTTCACGGTGGAGGCGTGGCTACCGTGGGACGCGTGACGACGACGCCCGGGCCCGGCCCGCTCCCCGCCACCGGCCCCGTGGACGAGACCCCCGTGCGGATCGTCCTGGTGGACGACGACGCGCTGGTGCGCGCGGGCCTGCGCCTCATGCTCGACGGCGCGCACGGGATGCGGGTCGTGGCGGAGGCGGCCGACGGTGCGGAGGTGCCCGGCGTCCTGGACGCGCACCCGGCCGACGTCGTGCTCATGGACCTGCGCATGCCGGGCGTGGACGGCATCGCGGCCACCCGGCGGGTGCGCGCCCGCCCGTCGCCGCCGGCCGTCGTCGTGCTCACCACGTTCGACACCGCCGAGGAGGTGGGCGGGGCGCTGCGCGCCGGGGCCGCGGGCTACCTGCTCAAGGACATGCCGCCCGCCCGCATCGCCGCCGCCGTCCACGCGGCCGCCGCGGGCGAGCCGGTGCTGGCGCCCGACGTCGCGCGGCGGCTGATGGCCGCCGTCGCCGGCTCGGACGGGTCGCGCGACCGCGCCCGCGCCGCCCTGGACGCGCTCACCGCCCGCGAGCGGGACGTCGCCGTCGAGATCGGCCTTGGCGCGTCGAACGCCGACATCGCGGCCCGGCTCTACCTCAGCGTGCCGACCGTGAAGGCGCACGTGTCGAGCGTGCTCGAGAAGCTCGGGCTGGAGAACCGCACGCAGGTCGCCCTGCTCGTGCACGACGCCGGCGAGGCATGAGCGCAGGCCCTGTCAGCCCCGCACGGGCTCCTCGGGGCGGCCGGGCACCGGCACGTCGCCGTCCGCGGACAGCCCCAGGAACTCCGCGACGCGCGGACTCGCGGGCGCGCGCAGCAGCACGTCGGGGGCGTCCACCTGGAGCAGCTGCCCGGCGTCCATGACGGCGACGCGGTCGGCGACGGTGAAGGCCTCGTCGTGGTCGTGCGTGACGAAGACGGCGGTGGTGCCGGTGGCCTGGAGGGTGTCGCGGACGTCGACGGCGAGCCGCTCGCGCAGGCGGCGGTCGAGGGCGGACAGCGGCTCGTCGAGCAGCAGCAGCCGCGGGCGGGGCGCGAGGGCCCGGGCGAGCGCCACGCGCTGCTTCTCCCCGCCCGACAGCGTCGCGACGGACCGGCGTTCGTAGCCCGCGAGCCCGACGTCGGCGAGCAGCTCGGCGACCCGCGCGGCCCGCTCGGCACGCGGCACGCCCAGGGTCTCGAGCCCGTAGGCCACGTTACGGCCGACGTCCCGGTGCGGGAAGAGCTGGCCGTCCTGGAAGAGCAGGCCGAAGTTCCGGCGGTGCACGGGCACGCCCGCGAGGTCCGCGCCGTCGAACGCCACGGTGCCGCCCGCGAGCGGCTCCAGCCCGGCGACGGCGCGCAGCAGCGACGACTTGCCGCAGCCGCTCGGCCCGAGCAGCGCGACGATCTCGCCTGCCGCGACGTCGAGCGAGACGCCGTCCACCGCGACCGCCCCCGGTCGGCGGCGCGTGGCGCCGTACCGCACGACGGCGTCGCGCACGACGAGCCCCGTCGTCTGGCCCTGCTCCATCAGAACTCCCCTCCCGGCCGGTCGCCGCGCAGGCGCTCGGCCACCATCATGACGGTCGCGGTGAGCACGGCCAGCACCACGGACGCCGCGAGCGCCATCCCGTAGTTCTCGGCCCCGGGCCGCCCGATCAGCCGGTAGATCACCACAGGCAGCGTGGCCGTGTCGGGGCGGGCGAGGAACGACGTCGCACCGAACTCTCCGAGCGAGACCGCGAACGCGAACCCGATCGCCAGCCCCAGCGACCGCGCGCCCAGCGGGCCGTCGACGGTCCGCAGCACCCGCCCCGGCGCCGCGCCCAGCGTGGCGGCCGCCTCGCGCAGCCGCGGGTCGATGGCGCGCAGCACCGGCAGCATCGTGCGCACGACGAGCGGGATGGCGACGACGGCCTGCGCGATCGGGACGAGCGCGCCGGAGGTGCGCAGGTCGACGTCGAGCCCGAACGGCTTGTCCAGCGTGATGAGGAAGCCGAAGCCCACCGTCACGGCGGAGACGCCCAGGGGCAGCATGAACGCGGCGTCGAGCACCCCGACGGCGCTCCGCAGACCCGCCCGCCGCGGGCGACGCGACACGACGAGCGCCACGAGGCCGCCCACGACGACGGCGATCAGCGCGGCCCACGCCGCGGTGCGCAGCGAGTTGCCCAGTGCCTCCCAGACCGTGACGGTCAGGGCGTTGCGCCCGCCGGTGGTGCCGAGGGCCACGTAGTTGTCGAGGCCCCAGGAGCCGTCGGGAGCCCGCAGCGACCGCGTGACGAGCCCCGCCATGGGCAGCACGAGCAGCCCGGCGACCACGACGAGGGTGACGAGCGCCGGCACGACGTCCGTGCCGTCGGCACCGGTGCGCAGCCGCAGCCGGTGCGCGGACACGCTGTCGCTCGTGAGGTGCAGGGCCCGCTCCCGGCGCGCCCGGGCGCGGGAGCTGACCAGCAGCGCGCCGGCCACCACGACGAGCTGCAGCACCGACAGCACCGCCGCCGAGCGCAGGTCGAGGAACTGGGTGGTGCGCGTCCAGATCTCCGTCTCGATCGTGCCGTAGCGCAGGCCGCCGAGGACGAGGACGACGCCGAACGCCGTCGCGCAGAACAGGAAGACGACCGCGGCGGCCGACGCGATCGCCGGGCCGAGCGCGGGCAGCGTCACGGTGCGGAACGCGCGCCACGGCGTGGCGCCGAGCGCGCGGGCGGCCTGCTCGGCGCGCGGGTCGAGCCGCTCCCACATGCCGCCGACGGTGCGCACCACGACCGCGTAGTTGAAGAAGACCAGGGCGAGCACGATGCCCGCGAAGCTCTCCTCCAGGTGCGCCCAGCCGAGCGGCCCGCCGGGGGCGAAGAGCGCGCGGAACGCGACGCCGACGACGACGCTCGGCAGCACGAACGGCACGGTCACCAGGCCGCGCACGAGGGTGCGCCCCGGGAACCGGCACCGGTACAGCACGTACGCGCCGGGCAGGCCGAGCAGCACCGACAGCGCCGTGCCCGTGATCGCCTGGGCGAGCGTCTGCCCGACGATCCGCCACGTGCGCTCCTGGGACAGCACCTCTGCGAAGCCGGACAGGTCGAGCTCCCGCCCCGCCGCGGTCTCGGTGAAGAACCCCTGCAGGACGAGCGACACCACCGGCCACGCGAAGAAGACCGCGAGGAAGCCCAGCGGGAGCGCGACGGCCGCGCCCCAGCCGAGCCACGCGCCCCATCGGTCTGCACCCCGCCGGGCGGCGCGCCACCGCGCCGCCCGGGCTGCC
>JADHZE010000308.1 GCA_026934365.1 Isoptericola sp. QY 916
GAAGAGGATCGGGATGCCCGCGGTCAGCAGCCAGGCGCCCGCGCCGTCGGCGCCGCGGTCGAGCACCCGCGGCACGGGGGTGAAGCGGCCCGCCCAGGCGAGGCGCTCGGCCTCGGCGTCGAGGTCCAGCTCGGGCGTGCCGGCGGGGACCCACTTGACGTAGCGCTCGGCGCCCGAGGCCCCCGTCAGTCGGAACGTGAGGCCGCCGAGCTCGTTGTGCCACACGGGCACGACGTCGTCGTCGCCGGCGAGCAGGCGCACCCGCTCGGGCACGACGACGGGCTCGGACGGGGCGGCGGCGAGGGCGCGGGACATGCCCAGATCGTCACATCTCCGCGCCGCGACGGGCTACGGCATTCCCGTCGGCTCGATCGTCGGGCGCGGCGCGGCCGCCGGTTCGATCGCGGGTGGCGTGCGACGGGTCGCGGCCTCGCCCTGCTGCACGACGACGACCCCGGCCAGCACCAGCAGCCCGCCGACGAGCTGCACGGGGCGCGGCAGCTCGCCCAGGAACACCCACGCGAAGAACACGGCGCTGACCACCTCGAGCAGCCCGACGAACGACGCCGGCCGCGCGCCGAGGCGCCGCCCCGCGCCGACGCCGGTGACGTAGGCGACGCCGGCCGTCACCACCCCCAGCGCGGCGAGCACCGCCCACGCGGGCACGACGGCGTCGGCGAGGGCGACCGGGTCTGCCGACGCGGTGAGCGGCATGACGCCGACGGCGCCGAGCAGGCCGAGGAGGACGGCGCCGACCACGAGCCCGCCCGCCGCGAGGCTCAGGGGCGGCAGCCCGGTGTCGGTGCGGGCATTGAGCAGGAAGTAGGCGGAGACGCCCACCATGGCCCCGAGCGCCCAGGCCACGCCGACGGGGTCGAGCCGGGCGCCGGCGAGGTCGAGCACCAGGACGAGGCCCGCGGCGGCGACCGCGATGCCGGCGAGCGTCGTCCGTCCGGGCCGCTGCCCGTGCCGCAGCCACAGCCACGCGACGACGGCGGCGGGGGAGGAGTACTCGATGAGCAGCGCGGGGCCCACCTGCATGTGCTGCACGGCGGCGAAGTAGCAGAACTGCGTGGCGGCGACGCCGAGCGCGCCGTAGGCGAGCAGCAGCCGCAGGTTGCGGCGCACGGGGGACCAGTCGCCGCGCAGGGCGACGACGCCGAACGGCAGGACGACGACCGCCCCGACCGCGACGCGCACCAGGACGACGGCGCCCGGGCTCCACCCTGTGGCGAAGAGGCCGGCGGCGAGCGGGCCCGAGAGGCTGAACGCGATGGCGGAGACGACCGCGAGGGAGAGGCCCGCGCCGAGGCCGGTGCGCGCCGTCGCGCCGGTGTCATGCGTCATCTCTGCCATGGCTCATGACGCTACGACCGGTGGAGTAACGTGTCAACATGCCGTTCGCTCATGACACCGTGGCGGAGCTCCGGTCGGCCGTCGCCCTCGTGAACTCCGGCGAGCCGCCCGAGACGCTCGGGACCACGGCCGACCTCGACGCCTTCTTCCGCGAGCACGAGTACACCGGTCGTCACGACGGCACCGCGGAGGAGCTCGACCAGGTGCGCGCGCTGCGCCCCCGCCTGCGCGCCCTCCTCCTCGCCGAGCGCGACGAGGCCGCCGGACTGGTCAACGAGCTGCTCACGGGCGTGCCTGTCCATCCGCGCCTGGTACGGCACTCCGGGGAGGACTGGCACGTGCACGCGACCGCCGACGACGCCCCGCTCGCCACCCGGATCGTCGTCGAGACCGCCATGGCGATGATCGACCTCATCCGCGACGACGAGCTCTCCCGCCTCGCCGTGTGCGCCGACGCCGACTGCCAGGGGCTGGTGCTGGACCTGTCGCGCAACCGCTCGCGGCGCTACTGCTCCACCGCGTGCACCAACCGCAACGCGCAGGCCGCGCTGCGGGCGCGTCGCTCCGGCTGACGGCCCGGGCACGCCGTCGACGTCTCCGGCCGACGTATCTGGAGGTGAGCGCCGCGCTCCCTCCCCCGCGAGGGCGCCAGGCTTTCCCGGGGCGACGACCCGCCCGGCCCGGCCCCACGAAGGAGGCGGCGATGTCCGTCACGACGAGCAAGGCCCTCGACCCCTGGCCGGTCGTCCGTCCCGGTGACCGGTTCCACCCCGTCGGCGCGCTGCAGCACCTGCTCAACGAGCACGGCCACGACCTCGAGGTGGACGAGACGTTCGGCCCGCTCACCGAGGCCGCCGTCCGCACCACCCAGCGCGACTTCGGCCTCGAGGTCGACGGCGTCGTCGGGCCCAGGACCTGGGGCGCGATCGTCGTCACCGTGCGCCTCGGGAGCCGTGGCCACGCCGTCCGCGGGGCGCAGTCCGAGCTCGACGTCCGCGCGGAGTTCGACCTCGCGGTCGACGGGGTCTTCGGGCCGAAGACGGAGAGCGCGGTGCGCGGGTTCCAGCGCGCGCTGTCGGCGTTCGGCGTCCTCGTCGACGGCGTCGTCGGGCCCGTGACCTGGCGTGCGCTGGTCAGCGGGATGGTGTCCGACTGACACCCGCCAGGAGCGCGTCGCAGACGTCGACCAGGCGGGCGCGCAGCTCCTGGCCGCGCGCGGCGAACCCGCGCTGGCGGCGCACGTACTCCGCCTTGCCCTCCGCCGTCTCGATCGGCACGGCCTCGACGCCGTACGACGAGACGTCGTAGGGGGCGGCGGCCATGTCGGTGTACCGGATGTCGCGGGCGAGCTCGAAGGCGTCCAGCAGCAGGTCGCCGGGTGCCGCGGGCCCGAGCTTGAGCGCCCACTTGTAGAGGTCCATCCCGGCGTGCAGGCACCCCGGCTGCTCCATGGCCGGCTGGCGCTCGCGGGTGGGGCGCAGCTGGTTGCGCTCCGAGGCCTCGGGCGTGAAGAACCGGTAGGCGTCGAAGTGCGAGCAGCCGATGCGGTGCGACTCGACGACGGCGTCCGTGCCGTCGTGGCCCAGCCGCAGCGGCAGCGGGTGGCGGTGGTCGCGACCCGCGGTGCGGTCGCGGTAGACCATCGCCCACTCGTGCAGGCCGAAGCAGCCGAACGTCCCGGGCCGCCCGGCGGTGGCCGACACGAGCGCGCGGACGTAGCGGACGGTGTCGCCGCGGTCGGCGACGAAGGCGTCGACGTCGAGCGTCGCCCCCGTGCCGCACGCACCGCTCTCCTCGCCCGGGAGCGCCGTCTCGCGGTACCAGCGCCACCCGGCGTGCTCGGCCGCGTCCGCGAGGACCACGCCCGGGCCCGGGTGCCACCGGCGCAGGTGGCTCACGCGCGTGGGGTAGTAGGTGAACAGGAAGTTCTCGATCGCGTGCTCCGGCATGGAGATGAACGCGGTGCACGTCTCCTCGCTGAAGAACCCGGCCAAGGAGTTCCCCAAGTCGATGTTCC
>JADHZE010000309.1 GCA_026934365.1 Isoptericola sp. QY 916
ATCGCAGAGGGGACCGTCACGCCTCGACCGTACCCGCGGCGGCGGGCGCCGGGCGCACGGCGTGAGGACGGTGCGACGACGGCGGACACGCGCGCCGCGGTGCTCCCGGGCGGACCCCGGCAGCGTCTACGGTGGGCGGGTGCCACGCAGTCCGCTCGCCCTCGCCGCCCTCGCGACGGCCGCCGTCCCGGGCCTGGACGCCCGCTCGGTCCGCCCCGAGGAGCTCCCGGGCGACTACGACGTCGCCGTCGTCACGGCCGACGACGGCGTCGACTGGCTCGTGCGCGCGCCCCGCACCACCATGGCCGGCGCCGCCCTCGAGGCCGAGACCGAGCTGCTCGAGGCGCTGCACCTGTACGTCGACGCCGGCGTGCTGCCCTTCACCGTGCCGCAGGTGGCCGGCTTCGCGCTGCTGCCCGAGGGCGGGCGCGCCGTCGTGCACCGGCACGTGACGGGCACCGCGCTCGACCTCGAGGCCCTGCGGCCCGGCCCCGGCCTCGCCGCCGACCTCGGCCGCACCCTCGCCGCGGTGCACGAGCTGCCCGCGTCCGTCGTCGAGTCGTGCGGGCTTCCGTCGTACACCGCGGCCGAGTACCGCGAGCGCCGCCTGGTCGAGCTCGACGAGGCCGCCGCGACCGGCAAGGTGCCGCCCACGCTGCTGCGCCGCTGGGAGGCCGCGCTCGAGGACGTGGCCCTCTGGCGCTTCCAGCCCGTCGTCGTGCACGGGGACCTCGCCACCGACCAGATGCTCGTCACCGGTGGGCGGGTCACCGCCATCAGCGGCTGGTCCGACGCCCGCGTGGCCGACCCGGCCGACGACCTCGCCTGGCTGCTCGTCGCCGCCCCGCCGGACGCGGTCGACTCGATCATGGAGGCCTACCAGCTGCGCCGCACCGAGCTGCACGACGCGCGCCTCGTCGACCGCGCGCTGCTCGTGGGCGAGCTGGCGCTGGCCCGCTGGCTGCTGCACGGCGTCCGCCGCGGCCTGGGCGACGTCGTCGCCGACGCCGAGGCCATGCTCGCCGACCTCGACGAGGCCACCCGCGAGGACGCCCCCGCCTGACCGGCCTCACCGGCCCGCGCGCGCCGGTGCGAGGTCGCGGAAACCGCGGGCTCACCACTTCGGGACGGGCCGAAACACGACCTCAACACCACGGCGACGTGGCCACAACCTGCGGCGACGAGACTCGGCGGCACACCAGCGCCTCCACTCCCGCCGAAGGGTCCGCCATGTCGTACGTGATGCCGCAGGACTTCGTCTCGCAGATGATCGCCACCGGCGAGAAGAAGCTGTTCATGTCCACCCGGGACACGCTCATCCGCTCGTTCATGGGCGGGGCCATCCTCGCCCTGGCCGCCGCGATGGCCGTGACCATCTCGACGAACACCGGGAACCCGCTGCTCGGGGCGGCCTTCTTCCCGATCGGCTTCATCATGCTCTACCTGATGGGCTTCGACCTGCTCACCGGCGTCTTCACGCTGGTGCCGTTCGCCGTCATCGCCCGCCGCCCGGGCGCCACCTGGGCCGGCATGTGGCGCAACTGGGGCCTAGTGTTCTGCGGCAACTTCGCCGGCGCGTTCACCGTGGCCGTGCTCATGGCGATCACCTTCACGTACGGGTTCTCCACGCCGCCCAACGAGATCGGGCAGGCCATCGGGCACATCGGCGAGGGGCGCACCGTCGGGTACGCCGACCACGGCGCGGCCGGGATGCTCACGCTGTTCGTGCGCGGCGTGCTGTGCAACTGGATGGTCTCGACCGGCGTCGTCGCGTTCCTCATGTCGAAGGACACGATCAGCAAGGCCGTCGTGATGTGGATGCCGGTGTTCCTGTTCTTCTACATGGGCTTCGAGCACTCCGTGGTGAACATGTTCCTGTTCCCCTCGGGCCTGCTGCTCGGCGGCGACTTCACCGTCATGGACTACCTGGTCTGGAACGAGATCCCGACCGTGCTCGGCAACCTCGTCGGCGGTCTGACGTTCGTCGGGCTGCCCCTGTACCTCACGCACTACCGCACCCGGCCCGAGCGCCGTCGTCCCGCGCCGGTCGAGACCGTCGCCGAGGAGCGCGTGGCCACGCCGGTCGGCTGAGCCGCCGCCCCCGCCGCCGTCAGACAGCAAACCCCCGAACGAAGGACACCCGTGGACCCGATCATGACCAAGGCCGCCGCGGCCGAGCAGGTCGTCACCGCCCGCCTCCGCTCCGGCCTCACCTGGCAGGAGATCGCCGACAAGGTCGGCGCCCCGGTCGGCTGGACGACGGCCGCCCTGCTCGGCAACCACCCGATGTCAGCGGACCAGGCCTCCGCGGCGTGCACGCTGCTCGGCCTGGGCGAGGACGTCGCCGAGGCCCTGCGGCTGCAGCCCTACCGCGTGCGCGACGAGGCCGTGCTCACCGACCCGACGATCTACCGCTTCACCGAGGCGCTGGCCGTGTACGGGCCGGCGCTCAAGGAGCTCATCCACGAGGAGTTCGGCGACGGGATCATGTCGGCGATCAACTTCCAGGTCGACATCGCCCGGCGCGCCCACCCGGACGGCGACCGGGTGGTGGTGACCCTCGACGGGAAGTTCCTCGACTACCGCTGGTGAGCCCTACCGCTGGTGCGGCGCGCCCCGCACCAGCGCCTCCAGCTCGGCCTCGTCGAGCAGGCGTCGGGGGCGGACGGTCGTGCCGCTGGAGACGTAGACGAACGCGGCGGAGACCTTGTCGAGCGGCAGCCCGGTGTAGCGGGACCAGGCGAGCCGGTAGACCGCGAGCTGCACCTCGCGGGCGGAGCGCGCGCCCGCGTCGCGGGGCTCGTGCCCGGTCTTCCAGTCCACGACGACGACGGCCGGCGGCTCGCCCTCCGCGGGGGGCGGCGCGTCGTCGTCGGGGAAGACGGCGTCGATCCGGCTGCGCAGCATGACGCCGCCCACCGGGGTCTCGACGTCGACCTCGACAGCGAGCGGGGTACGGGACGCCCACACGGACTCCGTGAAGCGCTGCCGCAGCGTCTCCAGATCGACGTCCGGTGCGATCTCGCCGTCCTCGGCGCCCGGCAGGTCGTCGACGTCGACCAGGGACGACGAGGTGAAGAACCGCTCCACCCACTCGTGGAAGTGCGTGCCGCGGCGGGCGTGCACCGTGGGCTCCTGCGGCACCGGCCGGCGCAGCTGGAGAGCGAAGCCGTCGCGGTCCCCGGCGAGCCGGACCAGGCCCGACGCCGACACGTGCGCCGGCATCTCGACCTGCCGCGCCCCCCGCTCCCCGCGCTCCACGAGCAGCGTGCGGGCCAGCAGCACCAGGTCGCGCCCCGCCGCGTCGCGCAGCACGCCGGTCGCGGCGCCCTCGCCCTCGGCTCTCGCGAGGTCGGCGCGCGCCGCGTCG
>JADHZE010000031.1 GCA_026934365.1 Isoptericola sp. QY 916
TCGTGCCGTGGCCGGCCGACGCCCCGGACGGGCTGCGCTGGACGGACGTCGGCGCGCGCTACGGCGCCGCGCGGACCGAGACGCTCGTCGCGCACCGCTCCCCCGAGGACCGCGGCGCCGTCGAGGGGCTCGGCACCGTGTGGTCCGGCGCCGTCGCCGCGCTCTACCCGGAGGTGGCGGCCGCCGAGGTCGTGCGGGCCGCCGGCACGGCCCGGCCGCGAGGCGCCGTGGTCTTCTTCACGGGCCTGTCCGGCTCCGGGAAGTCGACCGTGGCCCGGGCGCTGGCCGCCGAGCTCGACGACGAGGGCCTGCACACCACCCTGCTCGACGGCGACGAGGTACGCCACCACCTGTCCAAGGGCCTCGGCTTCGACAAGGCCTCCCGCGAGCTCAACGTGGAGCGCATCGGCTACGTCGCGTCGCTCGTGTCCTCGCACGGCGGCGTCGCGGTGGCGGCGCCGATCGCGCCGTTCGCGTCGGGCCGCGCGCGGGTGCGCGAGCTCGCCGAGGCCGCGGGCACCTTCCTGCTCGTGCACGTCAGCACGCCGCTGGAGGTGTGCGAGGCCCGCGACCGCAAGGGCCTGTACGCCAAGGCCCGGCGCGGCGAGATCCCCGAGTTCACCGGGGTCTCCTCGCCGTACGAGGCGCCGACCGACGCCGACCTGGTCGTCGACACCTCCCGCGTGACCGTCGAGGACGCCGTGGCGCGCGTCCGCGCGGCGCTCGACGCCGCGGGCGGCGAGCCCTCCGCCCCGCTCCGCTGAGCCCGGGCGTCGTGGCGTCCGCGCGGGACGCCGGGCCTCAGCCGCGCAACGCCTCGAGGATCCGCTCGCGCGCCTTGCCGTCCCGGTAGGCGAACGCGCGGTCGATCCGCTCCGCGTACCGGTCGGGCAGGCGCTCAAGGGTGCTGACGACCGCGTTGCAGGCGTCCTCGGGGCTCGTGACGACCGGGCCGAACCCGGACGACTCGAACCCCGCCGCCCGGGATCGCGCGCTGTCGGCGGCGCCGAGCACGGCCTCCCGGTCGACCTGGAGATAGACCGTCGGCCGGCCGAGATAGGCCAGGTCGAGCGCACGCGCGGAGGAGTAGTCGGTGACGAGGATCGCGGCGGAGGCCAGCGCCTCCAGCTCGTCGTCCTGGGGGACGAGCTCCACCCCGGGCGGGGGCGAGAAGACCTCGGGGCCCACCCCCGACGGGAGGATCAGCCGGACGCGGCGCCCCTCCCGGGCGGCGAGAGCGGCGAGCTCGGCGGACCCGAGGAGCTCCCGCCAGGCGGCCACGAACGGCAGGTCGTGGAACTCCGCGATCGCCCTCCCGGCCGCTTCCGGGTCGGACGGCCGCAGCGTGCCGGATCGCCAGCCGGGCGCGACGACGACGTGCTCGGCCGGCGCCCGCAGCTCCTCGAGCCGGTCGTGAGAGGGCAGCCCCGTGAGCGCGACCTCGCTCGGGAGGAAGGCCTGGGTCCCGTAGGGGCCGCCGGCGCGGACGAGCTCGATCGCCGAGGAGACGGTGACGAGGTCGGCCTGCGACGCCCAGGAGTCGCGATGGAGCAGCCTGCCGACCCCGGCGGCGGGCAGCAGCGCCACGCGCCACTCCCGCGGGATCCCGTGCCCCGGGAGCGGGACGTGCGCGCGCCGTGTCATGCGGGACGTGACCAAGAGGTCCGCCCGGCGCAGGAGGGAGGCGTGCTCGGCCGACCCTGCGGTCACGCACCGGACACCCGCCCGGCGCAGCCGTGCCTCGGCCTCGGAGCCCGCCTCGGTCACGAAGCGCACCTCGACGTCGGACGCCCGCTCCTGCGCGTACTCGTAGAGCAGCTCGCTCTGCGACGGCACGGCGTCGGCGTCGTCGCCGGTGACGAACACCCAGGTCTCGCCGCGCGCGGCCTGCGGCACGGCGTGCACCGCGGCGCGTGGCGGCGCCGCGGAGCCGGTCACGGCCCGCGCGAGGCGCCGCCAACGGGAGACGACGGACCCGGGTTCGACACCCGGCGACGGCGCGGGGGCCGGCGCGGTGGCGGTGGCCGGTTCGGGCTTCCGCGCCGCGGGCTTGACGTCGATGGGCGGCCGTCTCCCGGCACGCTCGTCGACGTCGCCGGCCTTCAGGATCGTGCCGTCGAGCTCGAGCGTGAAGCGCGGCTCCGTCGAGGCCAGGCCGACGGCGTCCCCCCGCTGCATCCGCACGAGGAGCACCAGCTGGTACAACCAGGTCTTCCCGAGGTACTCGACCCCGCGGCTCCTGTGCTCGAGGACCTCGGCCTCGCCCGCGACGACCTGGAGCTCCGGGAAGTCGTGGTCGCTCCCGTAGACGGCCGCGCGCCACGCGCCCCGCTCCGGGTGCCAGCGCAGCCGTTCCACGGGCGAGGACGAGACGTCCTCGACGGCGGAGAGCCACGCGTACCGCATCTCCAGCGGCACCGCGAAGATGTCGAAGCCCCTGATGTTCTCGGCGCCGATCTGCCGCAGGTTCTCGACCAGGCGCTCGCGGATGAGCGCCAGCTGATCCTCGGAGGCGAGGTCGACGGGCGTGTTGGCGCGGCGGTTCCGGCGGAACAGCATGAACACGAAGTACAGCAGGAGGTTCGCCAGCCAGGGCGGGCACTCGTCGCCGGCGCGGTCGAGCATGCCGCGGTGCGAGATCCCGAACAGCGACGCGTAGCGGGACATGTTGCCGCTGTGCTTCGACACGATCGAGGACGCGTCGGCACGGCGGAGGTAGAAGTACTCCGCCCCCGGGACGAGCACGTATCGCGCCCGGTTGCAGAGCAGGAAGTGCCCGATCATGTCCGTGTCGGAGGACTGCAGGATCTGCTCGTCGAACCGGAGGCCGTGGCGAGAGATCACGTCGTGGCGGAAGAACGCGACACCACCGAGCGTGTGGATCTTGCGCGGCTGCCGGCGCAGGTCGATGACCGAGCTGACGGCGTCGACGTACCGGGCGTCCAGCGTGTGCCCGATCGTCGAACCGTCGGGCGACGTGAGGATCGCCCGGCCCACGAACATCGTCTCGTCCGGGAACCGCTCCCGTGCCTGCTCGATCTCGAGCAGGTAGCGGGGGTCCAGCCGGTCGTCGGGGTCCGGGTGCGACACCCAGGTGCCGCGAGCCCAGGCGAGGCCCGTGTTCCGGGCCGAGGCCACGCCCCCGTTCGGCTTCGTGACGACGCGGACCGCGTAGTCGGTGGTGGGCATCCAGGCCCGCACGACGTCCTCGGAGTCCTCGGGGCAGCCGTCGATGACGAAGATCAGCTCGTACCCCGCGTGCGCCGCGACCTGCTCGTCGAGCGACCGGAGGAACGCGGGAAGGTACGGGCCGACGCGGTAGCAGGCGATGACGAGGCTCGTGTGGGGCGAAAGCCCGTCCCACTCGCCCTCGGGGCGATTGACGTCGGTCACCTCGATGTCGGTCACCTCGGTGTCAGTCATCACGACCCTTCCGCTCCTTCAGGCCTTCGAGCTCCAGCCCGACCTCGTAGATGCGCTTCGAGTTGTCGTGGTCGAAGTAGGCGAAGAACGTCTCGACCCGCTCCTCGAACTCCGGTTCCGGTGCGCAGCCCCGCTCCAGGTAGCGCTCCAGCAGGTCGAGCAGGTCCTGCTCCGACTTCGCGACCTCGCCGAACGCGTCGGTCGCGTAGTCGAACGACGCCGCGGGGTAGTGGGGCGGGATCGAGTCGGGCTGGTAGTACAGCACCGGCTTGTGCATCTGCGCGAAGTCGAACTGCACCCCGGAGAAGTCGGTGATCATGAGGTCCGACCCCGTGAGGAGCTCCTCGTAGCTGACGTCCTCCGTGGCGGCACGCACCTCGACGTGCTCGCTCTGCGAGACGAAGTCGGTCAGCTGGGTCCCGGTGTTGGGGTGGAGGAGGAAGAGGAAGCGGTACCCGTGCTTCTCGAGGGCGGTGTGCAGCCTCGGGCTGTTGATGAGCGAGTCGAAGACCCGGAAGTAGTCGGTCTCCCGGAAGGCGCGGTGGCTGAGGGTCTGCTCCACGCCCCGTTGCGGGCTGTGCAGGTACGTCCGCCAGGTCGGCGCGAGGAGGATCGTGCGCTCCGCCCGGGAGCGGAGCCCGTCGTAGCGGGCGAACCCCGTGACCTCGACCTGGTCGGCCTCGTACCCGTAGTTCGCCTGGAGGAGGTTCCGACGCTCGAGCTCGGAGACCACGCAGATCCGTTCGAAGTTCGAGAACCCGATGTTCAGCAGGTTGTCGAGCTTGTCCACGACGAGCCCGTGGTTGATGTAGACGACGCGCGCGTCGAACAGGTCGCGGAAGTACGTCTGGTCGAGCTGGAACCCGAAGGTGTTGCTCGTCCCGATGCGGGTGGCGAAGACGATCGACGCGTGGAGATAGTGCAGCCGCTGCCGGTCCGTCCCGAAGGCGAGGTACTCCACGCCGTCGGCGTCGAGCTGCGCCGCGAGGGCCGTGCCCGGTTGGGCGACGTAGTGCGTCTCGACCCCGTCGCGCTGCGCCTGCGCCTGCGCGTAGCGGTACGCGTACTCGCCGTTGTCCCCACCCTTGACGATGCGGTCCGCGTACATCCAGATCGTGCGGCCGCGGTAGTCGGGCAGGCTCGTGAAGTACTCGCCGCGCAGCCGCGCGGCACCGATCCGTACCGGGTCGCCCGACTCCCGCAGCGCACGCTGCAGGGCCTCTTCCGCCGTGTCCCGTGCCTGTTCCGAGTAGGGGGCGATGTCGATCCCGCGGCGACCCACCGTCAGGATCCCGAGCCCCGGGACGGCCCAGTACGCCCCGGGCTGGTCGCTGAGCTTGGCGGTCGCCCGCGTGAAGCGGAGCGGCAGCGGGGCGGACCACGCGTCCGGCGCCGCGTACCGGAGCTCCAGCCGACCGGTGGCCTCGGCGAACGGGATCGTCGCCGTGAAGGTGAAGGCACGGTGGAGCGCGACCCCGTGCAGCGAGGTGTCGGCGTACCGCTGCCGGTCGGCGAGCGGGACGGAGCGTCCGCCCACGTGCACCTCGAGCCGGTGCCCGGCGTGGCTGAAGACCAGCGGGATCCGGCCCCTGACCGTCAGGATGCCGTCGCGGGCGTCCATCGAGTCGATCGAGACGGTCACGGCGTCCGGGCGTTCCAGCTCCAGGCCGCGGAACTCCGCGTACGGGCCCCGCGCGTCCTGGCCCAGGACCGGCTCGAACGCCGCACCGTGCTTGAGCCGCAGCAGGTGCATGCGCACGGTCGGGGACGGGATCCGGGTGGGGCGGCGAGGGGCCCAGATCAGCTCGTCGGCCGTGTGCCGCAGCGCCCGCGAGAGGACCCGCTCGTAGGCGGCGAGGTCCTCCTCGGTGAAGATGCGCTTCGGCGTGCCGCCGGTGTTGAGCCGGATCCGGCCGGCGAGCAGGTGCACGAACAGGCGCTGGAGGTAGGCGTGGCTCGCGCCGAGGTCGGCCGTCCCCTCGAGGAGGTCCGCCCAGTCCCGCGCGAAGTCGAGGTACCAGGACCGGGTCAGCACCTCGGCGGACTGCTCCGCACCGTCGTCGAGCACGCCGTGGGAGCGCACCTCGCCGAGCACGCCGAACCCTCCGCTGATCGACAGCGCGGCGGCGAAGGCGACGCCGCGCGTGCGCGCGGCCGGGTACCGCCGGACGGCGGCCCAGAGGATGTCCGCGCGGACGAGCACCGGGCTGGAGCCGACCCACAGCGGGGCGTTCTCGGTGAGGGGCACGCCGCCGCCGAGGTCGGCCTTCGGGTGGAGCGTGTGGCCCACGGACGCGTCGGTGAACACGTGCAGGTCCTCGACCGCGTCGGGGTCCAGGCGGTCGAACGCGTCCGCCTCGAACTCCACCCCGGCGTCGACGAGGCACAGCCGGTCGCCCGGGGCCAGGCCTGCGAAGACCCCTGCCTCGGCGAGCGCGTCGAAGGAGCGGTCGGGCACGGTGCGGAGATCCGGGTCCCGCTCGATCTGCGCGAGGGAGAGCCGGGTCCGCAGGTGCGCCAGCGTCCCGTCCTCGCCGACGACCACGTAGCGGACCCGCGTCGACCGGTCCGACGCCCGGCTCGTCGCGGAGGCCCCGGTCGGCCCCGTCGTCGGGCCGTCGGCACGCTCGTCCATCGAGCCCGCGCCCGGCAGCAGCCGGGCCAGGTCCGGATCGGCGGCGAGGGCCGAGACCACCTCCCCACCACCGAACGCGGAGTACCGCAGCACCGGGACCTGCTGCATCGTCTCGAGCCCGTCCGGCAGCAGCGGCACCACGTCGTGCTCGCGCGCGAGCCACAGCCAGGACTCGGCGGCGTGGAGCCGCTGGCCGAACATGTCGGGCACGAGGACGTCGACGCTGTCCAGGAAGCCCGCGCGGTCGAGCTGGTCGCTCGGCACCACGGCGACCCCCGCGGCCTCGGCCCGCTCCCCGGCCAGGCGCCTGCCCTCGTCGTAGAACACCACCTCGGAGGCGCCCGAGCCCACGAACACGGACCGCAGCACGCCGAGGTTCCAGCCTGCGCCGTCGACGTGCCTGGGCAGGACGACGCCGATCCTCGGGTGCTCCGGAAGGGTGCTCCGGTCCGCCGCTCGTCCCTGGACGAGCGCGACGTCGGCCCCCTGGCCCTGGAGGTACCGGAACAGCTCCGGCGAGGAGACCCTCCAGCTGACGGGCGCGCCGAAGACGGCCCGGGCCTGCTCCTCGCACCAGGCGACCGGGGGCAGCACGGGCTCGTCCACGCGCCGCACGGTCTCGTCGAGCACGAGGTGCACCCGGTCGACGACGAGCCCGACCTCGGGCTCGGCGGGCAGCGCGAGGAGGTACTCCGGGTCGTCGACGATGAGGTTCTCGACGTGGGTCGTGTCGCGCCAGCTCATCCACCGCAGCTCGCCCTGCTCGACCGCGTCGGTGATCCGGCGCCGCGGCTGCACGGTGCGCTGGTCGCGGCTGGACCGCGGACGGGACCCGCTCAGCAGGCCGACGGGGCCGTCCGTCCCGGTCAGGAGCGTCCGGAGCCGGTGCATTCCGTCCCGGGAGCCCTCCAGGGCGGAGTTCCAGTCGGCCAGCACCGCGTACGAGAGCCGCTCGACCGGCGCCTCGCCGCGAAGGCCCGGAGGCGCCCAGCAGATCGAGGGACGCGAGTCGCTGAGCGCCCAGTCGTCGGACCCCGCGGCCTTGATGCGGCTGTGGGCGGCACCGAACTGCCTGCTGTAGGCGAGCCGCGCCCCCGACCTCCAGTTCGGCCGGAAGTCGGAGCGCGAGAGCGAGCCGCCCTTGAGCTGGACCAGGCCGAGCGGCTCGGGCAGGTTCACCACCGAGGACCTCCCGAAGCACCGCTTCAGGCGCTCGGAGAACTCGCTGTCCCCGGCCTTCCGCACGTCGTCGAACTGGCCGAGCCGCTCGAGCACGGCCTCCCGACGGAACAGGAGCGACGACTCGTTGGTCCGGTGCGGCGAGTAGCCCAGGTAGGTGACCTCGCCGGTGCTCAGCACCCGCTGGCTCCTCGACGTGGACGCGGTCTTGCGCGGGTCCGCCAGCAGCGGGAGGAGCTGCCGCTCGATGCGCTGCGTGTGGGAGACGTCGTCCGCGTCCTGGAAGGTCACGTACTCGCCGCGCGCCTCGCGCAGCCCCGAGTTCCGCGCCTGGTAGGTACCACCGTTGTGCTCCCGCGCGATGACCCGCACCCGGGGGTCCGCCGCAGCACTGCCGTCCAGGTGCTCCCGGCCGCTCGTGGAGCAGTCGTCGACGACCAGGATCTCGAGGTTCGACCACGACTGGCGGACCAGCGAGTCGATCGTGTGCCGGAAGCCGGCGTCGGGGTTGTACGTCGGCACGATGACCGTCACCAGGGGCTGCTCGCCGTCCGGCACGCTGCACGAGTCGGCCTCGGGTGCCTCGATGGCCCCGAAGACCCCGCCGGGTTCGTCCACCTTCTGGGCCGCGAGCACGAACGGGGCGAGCCCCCGGTCGGTGAAGGGCTTGTTGAAGAGCGCCCACCAGCGCTCGAGCCCGTCGCGCACGACCGCGGAGGCCTGGTCCGCCGTCGTGCGCTCCGCCGTGCCGGACGGACGCAGCAGGTCGGCGCGGCCCGCCCACGCGATCCCCTCCTCGGCGGTGGGGAACGAGGCGAGCTCCTCGAACAGCGCCTCGGCACGCGTCAACACCGCGACCTGGGTGGCGAGCCGCAGCGCCGCCGACGCGCCCGGGTCCCACAGCTGCGACCGGTCGAGCGCCGTGATCATGACCCTGGTGGCCGCGTCGAGATTCTGGCGCTCGGGCTCGAGCACGCAGGCGAGCAACGCCGCGCAGAGCACGCGGGGCACGTCCCAGCGCAGCAGCTGCTCCCGGGAGACGCCGGACACGATCGCCTGGCGCAGCGGCTCCCAGCGGTGGGCGGACCCGGTGCCGTCCAGCGCGAGGAGGTCCAGATAGGCGGCGGAGCGCATGCGGCTGCCGATGGCGAGCGCGCGCCAGGGCGACTGGCGGTTCACCAGGAGGAACTCGTCGGGCGTGAGCTCCTGGAACGCCGGCGCGGGCTCGTCGGTGTGGGCGTGCGCGAACGACTGCGGCGCTGCGGGGATGGACATGTCGGCGCCGCGTCCTAGAGGTCGACCGAGCCCGCGGCGGGGGTGCCGGCCGCGTCCCGCTCAGGCCGCGCGAGCTCGAACGCGATCCGTGCCGCCAGCCGCTCCGGGAGGTGCTCCTCGATCCGCTCGAGACGCGCGTTCACCAGGGCGATCTCGCGCTCCGTCGCCCGGCCCGCCGAGCGCGACGTCTCGGACTCCCTCCGTGCGCCGTTCTGCCCGAGCCGGTAGACGGCCGAGAGCACCTTGCGCAGGAAGAGCAGGACGATCGCCGTGCAGACCCCGACCGTGACCAGCACGGCGATGAGGCCCACCTGCACCGGGGCGAACAGGCACACGAGCACGGCGACGACCATGCACACCGCCATCAGGGCGACGGCGGCGAGCTGGCGAGGCGAAAAAGACATAGTGGAAGACACCTAGCATGCGGTGGGCTGTCGACGGTCGCTGGCGCGCCATCCCGGGTCGAGCGGCTCCGAACCGGACCGGCCGGGACCGATCGCGGCGGCAGGGGTCGCTCGCCGGCCCATGGTAACGGGTGGGTCGCGGGCCTCGCGGGAGGCCCGGTCCCTACGAGATCACGACGCGGCCTGCTTCTTGGGGCGCTGCTTCGAGCGCGCCCGCGGACCGACCCCGCCGGCGCGCGCGGACGACCGCGCCAGGCGGTGCGCGCGGACGAACTTGCGGTACTCGGCGAGCACCTCCTCCGTGCCGCCGTCCATGACCAGCTGCCCCTGGTGCACCCACAGCACGCGGGTGCACATCGCCTCGACCGTGCTGATCGAGTGGCTGACCAGGAAGATCGTGCCCGCGTTCTTGCGGACCTCGTCGATACGGGCCTTGGAGCGCGCCTTGAAGGCCGCGTCGCCGGTGGCCAGCGCCTCGTCGATCATCAGAATGTCGGGCGTCGCGGCCGAGGAGATCGCGAACCGCAGCCGGGCCCCCATGCCGGAGGAGTACGTCTTCATCGGCATGTAGACGAAGTCGCCGATGTCGGCGAACTCCACGACCTCGTCGAAGCGCTCCTCGACCTGCTTGGGGGTGAGGCCGAGGGCCAGGCCGCCGATCCAGATGTTCCGCTCGCCCGTGAGCTGCGGCATCAGGGCGGCGTTGACGCCCAGCAGCGCCGGCTCACCCGCCACGTACACCCCGCCCGACCGCGGCGGGATGAGGCCGGTGATGGCGCGCAGCAGCGTGCTCTTGCCGGAGCCGTTGATGCCGACGATGCCGATGGACTCCCCGTGCCGGGCGACGAAGGAGATGCCGCGCACGGCGTGCACCTCGCTCACCGCGCCCACGTGCTGCGACGTCGAGCTCACGAGGCGGCGCAGGAGGGAACGCTTGGGGGCCTTGGCCTCGCGCACGTTCTCGGCGCCCTTGGCGGCGACCTGCTTCGCCTTGCCGCCGAAGACGCGGTAGACGATGTGCAGGTCGTCGACGACGAGCACCGGGTCGCCGACCGTAGCGACCGGCTTCGGGCCCTCGAGGTCCTCGGGCTCGAACTCCTCGTCGAGGTCGACGTCCAGATGGAGATCCGACTCAGTCACGGCCGTACCGCTCCTCTCCGCGCCAGAAGACGATGAACCCGACCACGAACGTCACGACCGCCCAGCCGGCCGCCCAAAGCCACATCCACGGGTCCTGCGGCATGGACGGCTCCTGCGTGAGGATCGAGCGCGCCACGTAGAGGAACACGCCGATCGGCTGGTATTCGAGGATCGCTCCGATGACGGGCTGCACCGCCTCCGGCAGACGGTAGACGTAGTGGGTGACCGGGAAGATCACGCCCGAGCCGTACATCACGAGGCGCAGCACGAAGCCGATGATGTTGTCCAGGTCGGGCGTGATCGCCACGGCCCGGGCGACGATGAACGCGACGCCGGTGTTGAACACCCACATCAGGGCCACGATGGCCGGCAGCAGCAGCCAGCTCCAGGTGATGTGCTCCATCGGGTACTTCGGGAGCAGGCCGCTGAGCAGCACGATCGCGCACATGACCACCAGGGCCGGCACGAGGGTGGTGAGCAGCGAGACGACCTGCGCGATGGGCAGCACGGCGCGCGGGAAGTGCAGCGACCGGATGAGGTTCGTCTTCTGCGCGATCGACCGCGACCCGGCGTGCACCGACTGCTCGAAGAACCGGTACAGGAAGGTCCCGATCACGATGAACGCGATCGCGTTCTCCAGGCCGCGGGTCGTGCCCAGCAGGATGCCGAAGATGAGGATGTAGACGGTCGCGTTGAGGATCGGGTTGAGGACGGCCCACAGCTGACCCAGGTAGTTGTTCTGGTTCTTGGAGTAGGCCGTCGCGGTGCCGAGGACGCGGATGAACGCCCAGCGGGAGGCGACGTCGCGGATGTACTTGCCCAGCGGCGGGCGCACGCCCATCTGCTGCAGCCCGAACTGCTCCGCGATCGCCCGTCGCTCCTGCGAGGTGGTGTCCGGCACGACCGGCTCCGGCGGGCGGAGCGGGTCACGACCGGGCTCCGGCTTCCCGCGGTCACCCGAGGCGGCGTCCGTGGTGGTGTCGGTGGTCACGTAACTTGCATACCCGTCTTCCGAGGTACGGCCAGCGGCTGCCGGGCCCTGTCGATAGTACAGCGATGAGGTGCGCGCCCTTCGCGCCGGCGCCCCCTCGGGGACGCCTCAGGGTGCCGTGGAATACTCGTCGCGCCACGGGAACCCGCCACCAGGAAGGCACGGATGTCGCACGTGACGCCACCGCAGCAGCCCACGATCACGGACCGCGCGCGCAAGCTTGCCGCACAGATCTTGCTGACCGCGGGATCGCGCGTCAAGCGGGTCGTGACCAGCACGATCGCCGGTGAGGAGCCCGAGCACTCCCCCGCGCTGGAGGGCCTGCCCCCGTTCCCCGTGGTGGCGTACTTCGCGGACACCCCGAACCAGGGGTACCAGCTGCGGCAGTGGCTGCCCGTGCTCGAGCGGGTCGCCGCGCAGCACCCCGTGGCGATCGTCACCCGGCACTGGGAGCTCACCGAGCAGCTCCGCGAGACCACCGACCTGCCCGTGCTCTTCGTCCGGCGCCTGGACGGTCTGCGCCGGCTCTACGAGCAGATCGACGTCAAGACGGTCGTCTACGTCAACAACGGCTGGCGCAACTTCCAGTCGCTCATCTACCAGCGGGCCCTGCACGTGCACGTCAACCACGGCGAGTCCGACAAGATCTCGATGGTCTCCAACCAGGCCAAGGCCTACGACCACGTGGTCGTCGCCGGCCAGGCCGCGATCGAGCGCCACCGGCGCGCCCTCATCAACTTCGACCTCGACACGCTGGTCGTGTGCGGCCGCCCTCAGCTCGACCTCGACGTGGCGCCGGCGCTCGCGCCGGCCGACGGTCGCCGGACCGTGCTCTACGCCCCCACCTGGTCCGGCGAGGACGACGCCAACAACTACACGTCCGTCGACCTGTACGGCACCGCGATCGTGCGCGCCCTCCTGGACCGCCCGGACGTCCGGCTCGTCTACAAGCCGCACCCCCGCGTGCTCACGGCCGAGGAACCGGCGGTCGCCCAGGCCCACGCCGAGATCGTGCGGCTCGTCACCGCCGCGCGGGAGGCCGGCGCCCCGCACGAGCTGCCGCTCGAGGCCGACATCCTCGGCCTCTTCGAGGACGCCGACCTGCTCGTCACCGACATCTCGTCCGTCGGCCTCGACTTCCTCTACCTGCGCCCCGACGTCCCGATCGTCCTCACCGACCGGCGCACCGACCGCGCCCGGATCGTCGCCGAGGCCCCCGTCGCGAGCGTCGTCGACATCGTGGACCGCGACACCGTGGGCGACGTCGGCACGCTCCTGGCGGCCAACCTCGCCCAGGACCCCCACCACGACGCCCGCGGGCGCGTGCGCGACCACTACTTCGGGTTCGCGCGGGGCGACAGCAGCCGACGCTTCCTGGAGTTCGTGACGGACTGCGTCGCGCGCCGGGACAGGCTGCTGTCCGGGCCGAGATAGAGAGGCTCCTCGCCGAGATAGAGAGGGGACGGACCGATCATGGATCGGTCCGTCCCCTCTCTCTCTCGGCGAGGAGCCTCTCTATCTCGGCAGGTGCTCAGAGCTCCTGGTTCGCCCGCTCCAGGTCCTCGGCGAAGTCCACCTCGACCGCGTATAGGTCGGAGATGTCCACCGGCAGCACCTTCACGCCGTCGTGCGCGATGGCGAGCTCGAGGCCGCCCTCGAAGTACTCCTGGTCGTCGACCTCGTCGAGTCGCTGCAGCAGCTTCGCCTTGTCCTGGGCCGCGACGTAGTTGATCCCCACGGCCTCGCCGAGCGCCCCGGCGCCGACCTTCTTCGACAGCTCGTTGATGTAGCCGTCGTCGTCGACGGTGTACTTGACCTCCTCGTCACCGACGGAGGACGTGTTGACGCACACGAACGACCGGCCCTCGTCGATGAGGGGCTGCACGCGGCGCAGCACGTCCGGGTGGAAGACGACGTCGCCGTTCAGCCAGAGCACGCCGCGGTCCCCGGTGACCCGGAGCGCGCGGAGGAGGCTCTTGGACGTGTTCGTCTGGTCGTAGACCTCGTTGTAGGTGAACGCGACGTTCGGCGCGGCCTCGAGGATCATCTCGAGCTTGAAGCCGACGACGATCAGCACCTCGGCCTCACGGCCGTAGACGGAGCGGAGGTTGCCGAGCTGCTGGGCGAGGATCGTACGACCGTCGCGCAGCTCCGTCAGCGGCTTGGGGTGCGGCCGGCCGAGGCGGGTCCCCATGCCCGCCGCCAGGATCACTGTCTGGATACTCATCGCGTTCCTCTCTCGTTACCTGTCGGTGCGGCGCTCGGCGCGCCGTGGGCGTCGACCCGGGCGACCTCGCGGTCGCGGATCTCCATGAGGCGCTCGCACGCGGCGACGAACCGCTGCGTGGACGCGCCGGGGGCGGTGTCACCGAGGTAGTGCTCGCGCAGCGCGTGGCGCCGGTCGCGCGTCGGGTCCTCGGTGAGCTCGCGGTCCACCGTGGCCAGCACGTCGCCGAGGGCGGCGACGGGCAGCGACGGCGCGAGCTCCAGCAGCGGGCTCGCCGCGATGATCACGTCACCGACCGGCCGGGTCACGACGATCGGCTCGCCGGTGGCGAGCCAGTCCATCGCCACGCCGGAGACGTCGCAGACCAGGAGGTCGGCCGCCGCGAACGCCGGGGCGACGTCGCCGTGGGTGTCGGTGCCGTGGGCGGGGCCCTCGGCGGGCGCGGGCGCCGCCGCGAGGTACTCCCGGATCGCCTTGTCGGCCTCGCCGTACGCCGCGACGCGGACGCCGGTGAGCGGGTGCGGGCGGTAGAGCACGCGGTAGCGGCCCGAATCCACGAGGGCGCGCACGATCGTGAGCCCGTGCGTGGCCACCGTGCCGTACTCCGCGGACGGCTGGCCGCCCTCCCACGTGGGGGCGTACAGAACGGTGGGCAGGGGCCCGCGGGGTGTCCGCGCGCGCAGGCGCAGCTGGTCGTCGAGCTGCGGGCGGCCCACCGGCACGCACCGCGCGTGCGCGTCGTACAGGGTGCTGAACCGCGCCATGCGCTCGACGGCGGCCTGCCCGGCGACGAAGGAGAAGTCGTACGCCTTGGTCTGGTTCGACACCGTGACGAGCTTGTCGCTGTCGCCGTGCATCAGCGACGCGTGCACGAGCTGCCCGAAGCGCAGGCAGGTGAAGTTCTGCGGGTTGTGGTTGACGTACAGGGCGAGCTTCGTCGGCGACCGGCCGAGGACGTCGTCGAGGGTCGTGTAGTGCGCCACGGTGCGCACGTCCAGCCCGCTGTCGCGGCGGATCGCCCGCGCGGTGCGGGAGTCCTGGGTCACGACGACCACGGGGTGCTCGGCGTGCAGCGCGCGGAACGTGTCGTACCACTGCTCGATCTGGTAGAGCGCGTCGGGGGTGTCGGCGAAGTACACGAGCACCTCGTACGGCCACGAGGTGCCGAGGAGCTCCTGGTCCTCGCCCAGCCCGTCCGGCATGCCGCCGGGCAGCAGCCCCAGCCGACGGATCGCCTTGCCCCCCAGGGACCGGATCCGGCGGCGCCACGTGGCGCCGCGGGGTGTGGCGGTCAAGGCCCCTCCTCAGGGTGGATCTCAGGGTGGATGACGGTCTGGTCCGGTCAGCGACCGGCGCGTCGCAGCATACCGGCCACCCTCCGCGCGGCCCGGGACAGCGAGGATCGCCAGGGCTCCGCGCCGGCCGGCCGGGCGGCGGCCCGCGGAGACACCGGTCGACGACGGGCGACGTCCGCGAAGACCTCCGCCCACCGTCCGACGACCGCCCCGTCGGAGTACCGCTGGGCGGTCGCGACCGCGGCCTCGCGCATGCGGCGCACGGCGTAGTCGTCGAGCGACACGAAGCGCACGATCGCCGCCGCGAGCGCGTCGACGTCGCCGTCCGGCACGAGGAAGCCGTCGACGCCGTCGGTGATGATGTCGGCGGGGCCGTAGCGGACGTCGAACGCGATCGGCACGCACCCGCGCGCCATCGCCTCCGCGAACACCAGCGGCAGCCCTTCCGCCCTGCTGGTCAGCAGCAGGAACGAGGCGTCGGCCAGCCGGTCCGCCGCGCCCGGGACGTACCCGTGCAGCGTCACGCCGGGGACCTTCGCCGCACGGGGCTCGAGGCGAGCCCGCTCCGGCCCGTCGCCGTAGACGTCGAGGGTGAGCGGCAGGCCGCTGCGGACCTTCGCCCGGCGCAGCCCGGCGATCGCGTGGCCGACCCGCTTCCGGCGGCTGAGGCTGGCGAGCATCACCCCGCGGTAGCGGTCGGCGTGCGCGGGCATCGCGCCGTCGGGCAGGTCGGTGCTGTTCGGCACCACGTACGTGTTGTCCCGCACGCCGACCCGGTCGTGGACGTCGCGCCGCTGGCCCTCCGTGAGGAGCACCACGGCGTCGTAGTCGCCCACGTGCTCGATCATCGGGGCGCGCGTCCCCGCGAGCGGCCCGTGCGCGTCCTCGGCCGCGGCGGCCAGGTGCGCCCCGTGCACCAGGTGCAGCGTGTAGATCCCCTTGATCTGCAGGTTGGCGAAGAACTTGGTCAGCGCCTTCGAGTCGACCACGAGGTAGGTCGGGCGCTCGGACAGCACGGTGCCGACCCAGTGCCGGTACAGGGCCCACACGGTGGACCACCGGCGCCCCGGGCGCCCGTCGCTGGTGTAGAACCGCACCTCGCGACCGGCCGGGGTGCTGTCGTCCGCGGCGGCGAGGGAACCGTCCGGCCGGAAGTGCAGGTGCCGCGTGGACTCCCCGTCCTTCTCCAGGCGCACCCGCTCCCCCGGAGCCCCGCGCGGGAGGTCCCGCGGAGCGGCGCCGGCGCGCGCCCCGACCTTCTCGTCCGGCATCGCGCGGACGTCGGCCCACAGGTTGTGCAGCGTGACTCCCGGCACGAGCTGGCCACGCTCCTCGAGGGCGGCACGGGCCTTGTCGACGTCGAGGGCCGGGTCGAAGGTGAGCACCCGCACCGGCACCCCGCCCTGGTCCACGAACGCCCGGGAGCGCCGGAGCAGGGCCGACGTCATCCCGCCGAAGTCGGCGGGGATCGACCAGGTCGCGGCGGCGTACGCCCCGTCGGGCAGGCGGGTCGTCGTCGGTCCGTGGCTGTGGGGCACCGGCCCATCGTAGGGTCTGAGGTTCGCCCGGTCCCGCACGCTGCACCCTCCCGGACACGGGGGTCGCCCGAGGGGTGGACGGGCGAGCCGAGGCCCCCGCAAATCCGAGTCGTCCGATGTAATATCGGCCGGCCCCGTCGACACCGAACCGGAAGCTCTGATGCCCTCTCGCCCGCTGCACCCTGCCACCCTGCTGCGCGGCGCCCGCCGCGCGCTGCGCGCCGCGCTCGGACGTCCGGAACCCTCCGGTCCGGAGGTCCTCGCCCGGACGCACCCCGTGGTGCACGAGGTCCGCGGCCTCCTGCACGCCAAGGACCAGAAGGGCGCGCAGTCGCGTGTCGACGAGGCCCTGGCCACGCCGGCTCCCGGCGCCGACGCGCTCGTCGCGGGCGGCCTCGTGGCGCACCGCCGCCACCTGCACGAGCGAGCGCTGGACCTCTTCGACCGCGCGGGCGACGACGCCCTGGCTGTCGCGCCCGTGCCCTACGTCGAGTCGCTCTTCCGCGTGGACCCGCAGCGCGGCCTCGCGCTCGTGCGGTCCTGGCTCGACGGCGCGTCGCCGGCACCCGCCGCCCGGACCTGGCACACCGCGCTGCGCTACGTCTTCGCGCACGGCGACGACACCCTGCGGCACGCCGTGCACGACCGGTTCGTCGCGGCGTACCGCGGGAACGAGAAGCAGTGGCCCGGGGGCGCCGCCGAGGTCGAGTGGCTCGAGCGCTGGCGCGGGGCAGAGCGCCACACCACCGCCCCGGCGCCCGGCGCCCGCGTGCCCTTCGCGGTCATGGACTACGTGCAGCCGGGCAAGGGGAAGTCGTCGCAGAACATCGGCGACCACGTGCAGACGCTGTCGTCCCTCGGGCACGTCGTGCGCCGGCAGAACCTGCGCTTCCACGGCGACGCCGACCTGGTCGGCTTCGCCCAGGAGATGCAGGAGCGGGTGCGACCCGGGCTGCGCCTCGACGGCGAGGCCACCGACGTCGAGCTCTACCGCGTGGACCGCGACGGGTCGTCGTTCCAGTCGTTCCCGGAGGGCACCTGGCTGCTCGAGTTCGGCTGGCACTCCCACGACCTGGCGGGCACCGGCGTCTGGGACTTCCCGATGCACGAGAACCTCCGGCCGCTCTTCGTCTCGTTCCACTGCAACAAGCGCGGTCTGCTGACCCCGGAGGTGCTCGACTACCTGCGCGCCCACGGCCCGGTGGGCTGCCGCGACTGGACCACGGTCGACCTGCTGCTGTCGCTCGACGTCCCCGCGTTCTTCTCCGGCTGCCTCACGACCACCGTCAGCACGGTCTTCCCCGAGCTCGAGCAGCGTCCCGCGCCCGCCACCGTCTACGTGGACGCCGTGCGCGAGCCCGTGCCGGACGGGCAGGACAACGTCAAGCAGAGCTACCGCGAGGTGAAGGACCGCACCTTCGTGGAGAACATGCGCGAGGCGGTGCGGCTGCTCGAGTGGTACCGCACGTCGTTCACCCACGTCGTGACGAAGCGGCTGCACTGCTACCTGCCCACGACGTCGCTGGGGCTGGACGTCGACTTCCAGCCCGCGAACTTCGCCGACGTGCGCTTCAGCGGGCTGCACCCGCTCGACCACGACGGCTTCGAGGCCATCCGCACCGGCATGATCGCGCGGCTCGAACCGGTTCTCACGGCCGTCTTCGAGGGCCGCGACCCCGAGGCCGTGTACGCGCTGTGGCGCGAGACCGTCGCCCCCGAGGTGGAGGCCGCCCGCGCTCGGCACGTCGCGACGACGCCGCTGCCGGCGCTCCCCGTCGGTCCGGCGGAGGTGGCCGCCCCCACCGCGGTCACGGCCCCGGCCGTGGACGGCGCCGTCGACGTGGTCCTCCTGCCCCGGCACAGCCAGCTCCCCCACGTGGGCGAGGCCGTGCGAGCGCTCGACGCGTCGGCGTCCGTGCCGCTGCGCGTCTGGCTCGTGGGACCGGGCGTCGGCCGACTCAGCCTGCCCGAGCTCTCCGCGCGCACCTCCGTGCACCGGGTACCGACCTCGACCCTCGACCTCGAGACGCTCGGGCTGACGACGTCGCAGCGGGCGCACCACGTGCTGCTGCCGCACCTGCTGCCCGGCGTGGACCGCGCCGTGGTGCTGCCCGTCGACGCCGTCGTGCTGGGCGACGTCGCGGAGCTCGCCGCCGCCGACCTGGGCTCCACGGCCGTCGCGGCCAGGCACACCTCGCACGCCGACCCGAGCGGCTTCGGCCTGCTGTACCGGGCGGCCCGCCGCCTGGACGACGCACCGGCGACGGCCTACGACTTCTACCGCCGCATCCACGCCCGGCACGTGTTCGACTTCAACGCGTTCGACACGGGGGTCATGGTGCTCGACCTGGCGCGCCTGCGGGCGGACGGGTACGCGGCGGAGTCGCTCGCCGCCATGCGGGAGTTCCGGATCGACGCACGCGAGGCCCTGCACCTGTACGTCGGCCCGCACCGCACCGAGCTCGACGCGGCCTGGGACCACGTGCCGACGCGCGACCTGCCGGACGCCCCGGCGCGGCTCGTGCACTGGGCCGACCCCGTCAAGCCGTGGGACGAGGCCTACGTCGCGCGCCAGGACCTGTGGCACGAGCGCGCGGCCAGGCCCGCGTCCCCTGCCGCTCGGTAACCGCGCGCCACCGGCTCGCGGACGGGCTCTCGTCCGAGCCCGTCCGCGATGATCGCCCCGGACACCCGACCGGGTATCGTCGCCGCCCATGATCTCCCCGACGACCACGTCCGCGCCGTCCGTCGGGAGCTCCGCCCCCGCCCGGGTGGGGCCCCGACCACGTCTCCGCGGGCTGGACGGGCTGCGGTTCCTGGCCGCGCTCCTCGTGCTCGGCTACCACTACACGGGGATCGGCATGCCGCACTGGGGTGCCGCGCCGGCCGACGTCTTCCCCGGGCTCAACCAGGTCACCCGGTACGGGTTCCTCGGCGTCCAGCTGTTCTTCATGATCAGCGGGTTCGTCATCCTGATGACGGCGTACGGCCGACCGGTCACCACCTTCGCCGCGTCGCGCGTCGCACGCCTGTTCCCCGCCTACTGGGCCGCCGTCGTGCTGACGGTGATGCTGCACCTCGTGTGGCACGACGGGCGGGACGCCTCGGCGGTGGACTCGCTGCTCAACCTCACGATGATCCAGAACGCCTGGGACGCCACCGACGTGCAGGGCCCGTTCTGGACCCTCTGGTTCGAGATGCTCTTCTACCTGATCGTGGGGGCGTTCATCCTCGTGGGGATCACCCGGCGCCGGGTGATCGCCCTCGCGGTCCTGTGGCCGCTCGTCGCGCAGCTCGCCAGGGCGAACGACGCCGACCTGCTGAGCACGGTGCTGATCCCGTCCTACGCGCCCTACTTCGCCGTGGGCATGCTGCTCTTCCTCGTCTACCGCGACGACGGCGACCTCGCGGTGTGGCTCGCCATCGCCCTGACGAGCGTGCTGTGCGTGCGCCAGGCGTACCACTACGCCGGCCGGGCCTCCGAGCTGGTGGGCGCGCCCGTCTCGGCGGTCGTCTGCGCCGCCGCGGTGATCGCGATGGTGGGGCTCGTCTGGGCGCTCAGCGCAGGGCCGCTGCGGCACGTCGACTGGCGGGTGCTCTCGACGCTCGGCGCGCTCACCTACCCGCTGTACCTGGTGCACGGCCAGTTCGGGTTCGCCGTGATCGACGTGCTCCACGACGACGCGTCCCGCTGGGTGGTGCTGGGGATCGCGACCGCGCTCTCCCTGGCCCTCGCGGCGGTGCTGCACCACCTCGTGGAGAACCGCGTGCACGACCGCCTGCGCCAGGGCGTCCGGTCCGGCCTCGAGAAGACCTTCGACACCGCACGGCGCTGACTCACACGGTGCGCACCAGGTGGAGGCGCGCGTGCATCTCGCGCACCAGCCCGTACCTCGTGCCCTCGCGGGCGAGGAACTCGTCGACCGCCTTGCGGCACCCCGACCAGGCGAAGTAGTCGTCGACGACGAGCCTGCCCGAGGGGACGAGGCGGGGCACCACGCGCTCCAGGCAGGTGCGTGTCGACGCGTACCAGTCGCCGTCCAGGTGCGCGACGGCGACCGGCTCGTCGCCGGTCAGGGTGTCCTCGAACAGCCCCCGGACCAGCGTCACGCCCGAGCTGTCGACGGGCAGGCCGTGCCGGGCGAACGAGTCCCGCACCTCGCTGTACAGGTCGTCGCGGTAGCCGTAGTAGGTCTCCCCGCCACGACCCTTCGCGCGACCCTCGACGATCGTGGCGTACCGGGCGTGGACGTCCTCGCCGTCCTCCTGCGTGGGCGGCGGGATGAGGCCGAAGACGTCGTGGACGAAGAGCCGGCGCCCCGGCGCCTTGGCCTCCGCCATCACGATGGCCGACCCCCCGCGGGCCGTGCCGCACTCCAGCAGCACGCCGGGCAGGTCCCGCGCCTCGGTCTCGAGCACGGCCTGCGCGAGGTCGTGCAGCGGGCGGGCGCCGAGCAGGGTCAGGTGCTCGGCGCGCACCGCGCGCGCGACGGCACCGACCTGATCGGGCAGGTCGTCGAGCAGGCCCGCCTCCAGCTCGCGGACCCGCCTGCGCAGCCGGCGCACCTCGGCACGGCGCGCGTCCAGCTCCGCGCGCAGCGCGGCGGTGTCCTCGTCGTGCCCGGCTCGGTCCGTCCCCGAACGTCCGCCCCGGCGCAGCGCGGCCACGAACCGGTCTCGCACGCTCCGTCCGGACATGCGTCCATCGAACCTCAGGAAACGTCGGACGGCCACGGGGCGGTCCCCGCACGACCACCGAGCGTTCATCCCCCGGCCACGCCGACGTCCCCTGCACGTCGCCCGCCCCGGTGACAGTGGAGACGTGACCGCGTTCGTCGAGTCCCCGCTCCAGCTGCTGTCCGCCGTCGAGGCCCACGCCGCCGGGCACGCAGGCGCACGTACCCGGGTGCTGGCGCGCGCCGACGTGCCCGCCCTCACCGGCGACGTGGACGCCGTGCGCGCCCTCGGCCTGCCCCCCGGCCTGGACGTCGACCTGGCACCCGCGCCGCGGCGCCTGCCGCACGACGTCGTGGTGGTCGGGGACCCGTTCGCCGGCACGTTCCAGTCCGCGCTGGTCCGGGCGCTGCGGCCGCCGCAGCGGATCATCGTCGTGGACGACGGGCTCGGCATCCTCGACCTCGCCCACCGCCTGACGTCGGGCAGCTCGCTGGTGCGGATCGGTGCCCCGCCCGGGTCGCTGCGCTTCGGGCTCGGCGCGCTGGCGGCGCTCCGGATGCGTCGCGTGGCCGAGGACGGCGGGCTGAGCCTGTGCACCGCCCTCCCGCTCGACCCGGACCTGCGCGCCTGGCTGCGCCTGCTGGGCATCGACGTGCTCGAGCACGCCTTCGGGTGGCTGCGGGGCCGGCCCGCGGCCGACGCGCCGGCGGAGCCGACGGTGGTGCTCGGGTCGGCGCTGGCGGCGGACGGGTTGCTGCACCCCGACCGGTACGTGGCCTGGGTGCGCGGCGTCGCCGCCGACGGACCCCTCCGGTACGTGCCGCACCGTCGCCACGACCCGCGGATCTCGGCACTCCTCGAGCAGGCGCCAGGGATCGAGGTGGACGCACCCGGAGCGCCGGTGGAGATCCGGCTGCGCGGCCTGCGTCCCGGCCAGCGCGTGGTCACGCTGCCCTCCGCCGCCGCCCTCACGCTCTCGCGGCTGCTCGTGCCGCGCGGCGTGGCCGTCGTCCCGCACGCGGTGCCCGACGCCTGGTGGACCGACCGCGCGACGCCGGAGCTGCGTCATCGCCTCCGTGCGGCGCACGAGCTCGCGGCGCTCGCCGCGGCCTCCCCCGTCGCAGGACCGTCCCTGCGCGAGGTGCGGGCCTCCGCTTCCTGACCCGCCGGACCGGGCGGGCGCGTCGGGCCGTGAGCCGGCGGTCACGTGCGAGTGCCGGTTTGCCCTGGGCAGCGGGTTCATGGTTAGCCTGACCGGCCCTCCGCTCCCGATCTCCACGGTGATCCCTCCGCATGACGACGCTCGTCCGCGACCGCACGTCCGGCACGCCCGCCGCCCCGGACGGCGGCGCCCGCCGCCCGCCGCGGACCTTCCGCCCGGAGATCCAGGCGCTGCGCGCGCTGGCCGTGGCCCTGGTCGTGCTCTACCACTTCTGGCCGGGGCGGCTGCCGGGCGGCTACGTGGGCGTCGACGTCTTCTTCGTCATTTCCGGCTTCCTCATCACGGGCCATCTGCTGCGCGAGGCGGAGTCCACGGGCCGGGTCCGGCTGGCGCGGTTCTGGGCGCGCCGGGCGCGCCGCCTGCTGCCAGCCGCCTACGTCGTCCTCGCCGCGACCGTCGTCGCGACGCTGCTGTTCGCGCCGCAGTCCCTGTGGCAGCAGTGGTTCCGCGAGACGCTCGGCGCCACGCTCTACGTCGAGAACTGGGTGCTGGCCGGCGACGCGGTCGACTACCTGGCTGCCGACGGCGACCCGTCGCCGGTCCAGCACTACTGGTCGCTGTCGACCGAGGAGCAGTTCTACCTCGTGTGGCCGCTGCTCGTCGTGCTCGGGACCGCCGTCGCCGCCCGGCAGGCCGGGACCCTGCGCCGCACGACGACGCTCCTCCTCAGCGCCGCCACCGCCGCCTCGTTCGCGTACTCGCTGTGGTTGACGACGGCGAACCCCGCCCCCGCCTACTTCGCCACCACGACCCGCGCCTGGCAGTTCGGCGCCGGCGCGCTGCTGGCGCTGTGGCTCGCCCGCCCGGGCTTGCGGCCGACGACGGACGGCGTGCGCACCGCGCTGAGCTGGGCCGGCCTGGCCGTCCTCGCCGGCTGCGCCCTCGCGTACACCGACTCGACGCCCTTCCCCGGCACGGCGGCGCTCGTGCCCGTGCTCGGCACGGTCGCCGTCATCGCCGCCGGTGCGCCGGCGGGGCGCCTCTCCCCCACGCCGCTGTTCGCCTGGCGTCCCGTGCAGCAGACCGGCGAGATCTCCTACGCGCTGTACCTGTGGCACTGGCCCGCGATCGTCCTCGCCCCGTTCGTGCTGGGGCGCGAGGCGGGCCTGCTCGAGCGGGTGACGCTGCTGGCCGGCGTCGTGCTGCTGGCCGCGGCGACCAAGCGCTGGGTGGAGGACCCGGCGCGCTTCACGGAGCGCTGGGGGCTGCAGCGCCCGCGCCGCGCCCTCGGCGTCACCGCGGCCGCGACCGCCGCGCTCGCCCTCGTCGCGGGGGGCGGCGTCGCCGTGGCGCAGCACCGCGCGCAGGAGCAGGCGGCGATCGCCGCCCGGGTCGTCGCCGACCCGCCGTCGTGCTTCGGCGCCGAGGAGATGGACCCCGAGCACCCCTGCGACAACCCCGCCCTCGACGACGTCGTCGTCCCCGCGCCCGTCGCCGTCGCGGACGACGTCGCCGGCCCCCGGGACTGCTTCGTCGACGTCGACGGGACCGCGCTGGCGGACTGCACGTTCGGCCCCGTCGACGACCCCGACGTGCCGCACGTCGTCCTGGTCGGCGACTCGCACGCCCGTGCGCTGCTGCCCGCGTTCCGTCAGCTCGCCGCCGAGGGGCGCGTCAGCGTCACCGCTCACCTGAAGAACTCGTGCGCCTGGACGACCGGACCGGTCGACGCCGACGGCGAGCGCGTCCGCACCTGCGAGGAGTGGCGGGACAAGTTCGAGACGTGGCTGGAGCGGCACGCCGGGTCGACGGACGCGGTCGTGACCACGGGGTCCCTCAAGTTCCTCTCGGGCACGCCGGACCGGCAGGCGTCCGACCTCGCCGCCGCGTGGCGTCCCGTCGCCGAGCGGGGTGTCCCCGTCGTCGCCCTCTCGGACAACCCGCAGCACGACGAGGAGCCGTCGCAGTGCCTCGACGGCGGCCTGGCCGCCGACCCCACCCGCTGCGACCTGCCCGAGGACCAGGCGTTCCCCGACCCGCAGGTGTTCGAGGAGGCCACCGAGGAGGTGCCCGGCGCCTCGTACGTCGACCTCACTCCGCTCTACTGCCGCGACGACACCTGCCCCGCCGTCATCGGCGGCGTCAACGTGTACCGCGACACGCACCACCTCACGGCCACGTACACGCGCACCATGACGCCCTACCTCGAGCGCGAGCTGCGCGACGTCGGCCTCCGCGTCTGACCGACCCGCCGTGCCCCACTGCCGAACAGGCGTCAGGGGGTGAGCTTGTTGTCCACCATGGACAGGGCGGAGCCGATGGCCATGTGCATGTCGAGGTACTGGTACGTGCCCAGCCGGCCGCCGAAGTGCACCTCCGGCTCGTCGGCCATCAGCTCGCGGTAGCGCTTGAGCCGCTCGCGGTCCGCGGGCGTGTTCACCGGGTAGTACGGCTCGTCGCCGCGCTCGGCGAAGCGCGAGTACTCGCGCACGATGACGGTCCTGTCGCTCGTGTACTCGCGCTCGGGGTGGAAGTGCCGGAACTCGAGGATGCGCGTGTACGGCACCTCGGTGTCGGCGTAGTTCATCACCGGCGTGCCCTGGAAGTCCCCGACGGGCAGCACCTCGCGCTCGAAGTCCAGGGTGCGCCACGACAGCGACCCCTCGGCGTCGTCGAAGTACCGGTCCACCGGGCCCGTGTACACGACCGGCACCTGCCCCACGACGGCGCCCTTGCTCACCGGCTGCGAGGCGTCGAAGAAGTCGGTGGACAGCCGCACCTCGATGTTCGGGTGGTCGGCCATCCGCTCCAGCCACGCCGTGTACCCGCCCGTGGGCAGACCCTCGTACGTGTCGTTGAAGTACCGGTTGTCGTACGTGTACCGCACCGGCAGCCGCGAGATGATCGACGCCGGCAGCTCCCGCGGGTCCGTCTGCCACTGCTTGGCCGTGTACCCCTGGATGAACGCCTCGTACAGCGGCCGCCCGATCAGCGACACGCCCTGCTCGTCCAGGTTCCCCGGCCGCTTGTCCCCCAGCTCCGCCGCCTGCTCGCGCACCAGCGCCCGCGCCGCGTCCGGCCCGTGCGCCGACCGGAAGAACTGGTTGATCGTGCCCAGGTTGATCGGCATCGGGAACACCTCGCCCCGGTGCGTCGTGTACACCCGGTGCACGTAGCCCGTGAACGCCGTGAACCGGTTGACGTACTCCCACACCCGCTCGTTCGACGTGTGGAACAGGTGCGCGCCGTACCGGTGCACCTCGATCCCCGTGTCCGGGTCCGTCTCGCTGTACGCGTTGCCGCCGAGGTGGTCACGACGGTCGATCATGAGCACCTTGCGCCCCTGCTCGGCCATCCGCTCCGCGACGGTCAGGCCGAACAGCCCGGTACCGACGACGACGAGGTCGGTCATGCTCTCCTCCTGGTCAGGGGGTCGGTCGGTGGGGCTCGTAGCCGCCGCGCAGGCGGGTGTACGCGCGGTACCCGGCCTTGCGCACCGGCTCCGGCACCACGCGGTAGCCGGCGCGCACCACGACGTTGCGCACCATCTGCGGCCCGGTGAGGAAGCCCTCGGCGTGCAGCGTGCGCTGCAGCGCGAGCTCGGACGCCAGCAGACGGCGGCCGCCACGGCGCGCGTAGGCCCCGGCGCCGACGCGGTACAGCACCAGCGGCTCGACGACGTTCTGCGCGTCCGCGCCGCCCGCGATCATGCGGGCGAAGAGCAGGTAGTCCTCCATGAGGTCCAGGTGCTCGTACCCGCCCGCGGCGGCGACCGCCGAGCGCCGGTACACGACCGACGGGTGGTTGAACGGGTCGCGGAACCGCGCGGTGGTCGCGATGTCGTCGCCCGTGGGCGGCACGCGCACCATGCCGGGCGCGTGCTCGTCGTCGTCGAACTCCTGGATCGCGGAGCCGACGATGTCGCACCCGGCTGCCACGAGGGGCACCTGCGCGGCGAACCGCTCGGGCCGGGAGATGTCGTCGGCGTCGGCGCGCGCCACGATCTCGTGCTTGCACGCCTCCAGCCCGGCCTCCAGCGCGCAGGCGAGGCCGACGTTCTTCTCCAGCGGCACCAGCGTGACGGGCACGGGGGTGAGCTCGTGCAGGCGCCCGAGCACGGCCGCGATCTCCTCGCCGACGGGCCCGTCGCGCACGACGACGACCTCGTCCGGCCGCAGCGTCTGGTCGCGCGTGACGGACAGGAAGCTGCGCTCCAGGTGCGCGGCGTCGTCGCCCGCGTACACGGGCAGCAGCACCGAGAACCGGTGGTCGTCGAGGGGGCCGCGGGCGACGACCGGCGCGGCGGACGCCGCCGCCGGGCAGTCGGCCGGTCGCACGGGCGCGTCCTCGTGCCCCCGCTCGACGCGCGCG
>JADHZE010000310.1 GCA_026934365.1 Isoptericola sp. QY 916
CGCGATGATCGGCATCTTCTTCCCGCTGACGATCTTCCTGCAGTCGATCCTCGGCCTGACGCCCATCAACGCGGCGCGCTGCTCGAACAGGGCGAGGCGGGACTCGCGGGGCCGTTCGCCCTGCCCCGTGGCGCGCGGGGCCGTCAGGGCGCGCGACGCGCCCCCGTCGTCGTCCAGACCCATCGGTCGCTCCCCTCGTCCGCCCTCCGACGACGTGCCGGGCACCAGCAGCGGCGTCGCGCCGCCGGTCGGGGTCGTCACCCCGCGCGTGCCGCCCGCACCCGCCACCGCCAGCACCCGGAGCCCGCCGGAGAACCTGTCGTCCACCCGCGCGTCCTGCAGCTGCTGGCGGTGCCGCAGCCGGTGCGGCACCCAGAAGCCCAGCCACAGGACGAACAGCGCGAGCACCGCGAGTCCTGCCGCCGACGTTTCCACGTCACGACGGTAGGGGACGGGACGACGCGGCCGACGCACGCCGTCGCGGCGTGTCCGTGGTCGGGTCGCGGGTCCGGGGACCGCGGGACGGCGTCAGCCGCCGTCGCGCACCCGCTGCCAGCGGGCCAGGAGGCCCTCCGGCACGTCCTCGGTGGTGAGGGCGAACGTGCGGTGGTCCCGCCACCGGCCCTGGATGTGCAGGTAGCGCTCGCGCACGCCCTCGTCGCGGAACCCGAGCTTCTCCACCACCCGCAGGCTCGGGGCGTTCTCGGGGCGGATGTTGATCTCGATGCGGTGCAGCCCGAGCACGGCGAGGCAGTAGTCGCCCGCCATGGCGACCGACGTCGGGATGACGCCACGACCCGCGACCTCGCGCGACACCCAGTACCCGATGCTCGCGGAGCACAGGGAGCCGTAGACGATCTGGGACACGGTGAGCTGCCCCACCAGGGCGCCGTCGAGCTCGACGGCGAACGGCAGCGTCGTGCCCGCGCGCGCCTGGGTGGTCAGCGCACGCAGGTAGTCGCCGAACGTCGACACGGCGGGCCGCTCCCCCGGCGACGTCGCCTCCCACGGCTCGAGCCAGCTCGCGTTCGCCGACCGCAGGCGCAACCACTCGGGGCCGTCCTTGCGGCGCAGCGGGCGCAGCACGACGGTGCCCGAGGGTCCGTCCTCGCGCAGCGTCACCGGCCACGGCCGGGACACGACCCATCCGCGGGCGAGCTTGTGCGTCATGCCACCTCGTTCCGTCCCGACGCTCCCACCCCTGCCCGCGGGCCGGAGCCGTTCTCGGCGTCTCCGGCGCGCGCCGGGAACTCCCCGGACGGGACCCTGCCACAATGGCCCCATGCACGGCGACCGCAACGGATCGAGAGCACACCAGCCGTACCCCGTCGTCGCCGGGATGGAGGCCGCGGACGCCAAGGAAGAGCTCCGCCGGGCCATCCGCGCGCACCGCGCCGAGCGCTCCCCGCGCCTGCGGGCCGAGGCCGCGCACGCCTTCGCCGAGGTCCTCGCCACGGTGCCCGCCGTCCGCGACGCCGCGGTCGTCGCCACGTACGTCTCGCGCCCCACCGAGCCGGGCACGCACGTCTTCCTGGAGCACCTCGCCGCGCGCGGCGCCCGGGTGCTCCTGCCCGTGCTGGGCGCGGGCCTGGCCCGCGACTGGGCCGAGTACGCCGGGCCCGACGACCTGCTCGAGCGCGCCCCGGGCCGGCCGCCCGAGCCGAGCGGCCCCGCACTCGGGGCCGAGGCCATCACCCAGGCCGACGTCGTCGTGGCGCCCGCCCTCGCCGTCGACGACCGGGGCGTCCGCCTCGGCCAGGGCGGCGGCTGGTACGACCGGCTGCTGAAGATCCGCCGCCCGGGCGTGCCCGTCGTCGCCCTCGTGTTCCCCGAGGAGCTCTACGACTCCGCCACCCACCCGCTGCCCGCCGAGGAGCACGACGTGCCCGTGCACGCCGTGGTCACGCCGGACGGCTGGCGGGAGCTCCCCGCCGCCGGGGCCTGACGGTTCAGGCGTCCGCGCCCGCGCGCTGCCGCGCGCGGTAGGCAGCCGCCTTCATCCGGCTGCCGCAGGTGGCCATCGAGCACCACTCGCGGCGCCGACCGCGGGAATGGTCGAGGTAGACCTGCGTGCACTCCGGCCGCCCGCACTCGCGCAGCAGCGCGGCGGCGTCCCCGCCGACGATCTCGACGGCCTCGCGCGCGAGCTGGGAGAGCACCTGCCCGGGGCCACCGGCACGTGACCACCCCGCATCGGTCAGCACCGGGACCAGCGGGGCGTCCGCGGCGTAGCGGTTGACCGTCTCGACCGCCCCGGCGGGCAGCGGCCGGTCGTGCAGCCGCGCCCAGATCAGCGCGTAGACCGCCTCCCGCAGCTCGACGGCGCGCTCGACGTCGGACGCGCCCGAGGACGGGGCGGCGGACAGCAGTCCCGACTCCACGCACCACGCGTCGAGGTCCGCGGCGGACGCCAGCTTCTCGGTGGGCTCGTCGTTGCGGCGCGCGCGGAGCGTGCCGACGAAGTCGAGCGCGAGGGTGCCGCAGGGAAAGGCATGGATCACGTCACCACTCTGGCAGGTGACATTCGGCCGCGCAAGACGGGGCCGCGTGACCATCACCACTTTGACAGGTGACGACGATCAGGGCAGATTCGTCACCAGTCAGACCGGTGACGCCGGTCTCCGAGAGCACGGAGGAACACCATGGAGCTCGCCCTCGAGATCGTCGTCCTTCCCGTCTCCGACGTGGACCGCGCGAAGGACTTCTACACGGCGCTCGGCTTCCGCCTCGACGCCGACTTCCGCAGCGAGCGGGGCCTGCGCGTCGTCCAGGTCACTCCCCCGGGATCCGGGGCGTCCGTCATCTTCGGCGAGCACCTCACCGACGCCGCCCCCGGCTCGCTCCAAGGGCTGCACCTCGTCACGACCGACATCGCCGCGGCCCGCGAAGAGCTCCGGGACCGCGGGGCGGACGTGAGCGAGCTCTGGCACGACGCCGACGGCGTCTTCCACTGGGCCGGGGACGCCCACCGCGTGCCCGGCCCCCACCCGGCCGCCGACAGCTACGCCACCTACGCGTCGTTCGCCGACCCGGACGGCAACGGCTGGGTGGTCCAGCAGGTCGTCACGCGCGCGCCGGGCCGCTGACAACCCACCTCGACGAGAGCTCGGAGACCACACCATGACCACCGCACCCCGCCTCGACCGCGCCGACCAGGAGGCGCTCGACCGGTTCCGGGAGGCCGACCGCCGGGCCGGCCGGAGCCTGTCGCCCGCCGTCGTCGAGGCGTTCGAGCGGCTGACGCCACGCCAGCTCGACGCCCTCCTCGCCGCCACCGTCGACGACGGCGCGGGTGACGCCCCGTCGTCGGCCCGGGCCGACGACCCGGCCGAGCCGCACGGCGTCGTGCGCCACTGGTGG
>JADHZE010000311.1 GCA_026934365.1 Isoptericola sp. QY 916
GGCCATCGAGGGCCTCGAGGGCATGGCGTCGTTCCTGGAGCAGGCGGCGCAGACGCTGTCCGACGCCGACCCGCAGCAGGCGGGGGTCGAGGGGCTTCACGGGATCAGGCCAGGGGTCGGCACAGCGGTCAGTATCGACGACGGGGCGCGCGTCAGAACGCCGCGTCCTTGATCTTCTGCCACGACAGCCCGGCCGGGGTGGGGATGTCCTTGCTGGAGAGGCGCCGGCGGAAGATCCAGTACGTCCACGCCTGGTAGGCGATCACGAGCGGCGTGAGCACCACCGCGACCCACGACATCACGGTGAGGGTGTAGGGCGTCGAGGCCGCCTCCGCCACCGTGAGGGCCTCGCCGCCGTCGAGGGCGGGGATGACGTCGGGGTACATGGAGCCGAAGATCAGCACGACGGCGCTCGCGATGGCGACGGCCGACAGCGTGAACGCCCAGCCCTCCCGCCGCGCCCGGGCGGCCACGACCACACCGACCAGCGCGAGGGCCGCGACCGCGACGGCCGCCCACGTCCAGGTGACCGAGTAGGCGACCTGCGCCCAGACCGCCCAGCCGCCCGCGACGACGAGCGCCACGACCGACAGCGCCGCCGCGAGCCGGCCCGCGCGCTCGCGCACGTCGCCGTCGGTCTTGAGGGCCACGAAGACGCTGCCGTGCAGGAGGAAGAGCACCAGCGTCGTGAGGCCGCCGAGCAGGGCGAACGGGTTGAGCAGCGCCCAGAACCCGCCCACGTACTGGTGGGACTCGTCCAGCAGCAGCCCGCGCACGAGGTTGCCGAACGCCACGCCCCACATGATCGAGGGGACCCACGACCCGAACTGGATGGCGACGTCGCAGCGCCGCGCCCAGCGGGTGTCGGAGATCTTGCCGCGGTACTCGAACGCGACGCCGCGGGCGATGAGGCCCAGCAGGATGATCAGCAGCGGCAGGTAGAAGCCGGAGAACATCGTGGCGTACCACTCCGGGAAGGCGGCGAACGTGGCGCCGCCCGCGGTGAGCAGCCACACCTCGTTCCCGTCCCACACCGGCCCGATCGTGTTGATCAGCACCCGACGCTCCTTGTCGCGCTGCTCCTTGCCGCCGCGCGGCAGGATCGACAGCAGCATGCCGACGCCGAAGTCGAAGCCCTCGAGCACGAGGTAGCCGGTCCACAGGACGGCGATGATGACGAACCAGAGGATCGCGAGGTCCATGGGTCTCCCAGTCTCGGTCTCGGTGCCAGCTACGCGATGGCGCTCAGTAGGCGAAGGACAGCGGGCGGTCGGCGTCGTCGGGGTCCTGCGCCTCCGGCGACTCGTCGCGGACGACGTCGGGGACGCCCTCGACCGCGTACCGGTGCATGAGGCGGTACCAGACGACGGCGAGCACCGCGTAGACGAGGGTGAGCACGATCATCGACGTGAGGATCACCCCCGCCGGCACCGCTGTGGACACGCCGCGCTCGGTGAGGAGCCGCACCTGGTCGATCCCCGTCGGGTTGGGCGCCACCACCCAGGGTTGGCGGCCGACCTCTGTGAAGATCCACCCGAACGAGCAGGCGAGGAACGGTGTCGGGATCGCGAGGAGGCCGAGCCTGCTCAGCCAGACGCTGTCGCTCACCCTGCCCTTGCGGGTGGCCCACAGCGCCGTCAGCGCGAGCGCCAGGGAGAACACCGCGAGGCCGATCATGAGCCGGAACGACCAGTAGGTGATGGCCAGCGGCGGGGTGTAGGTGACGGGCTCGCCCGAGGCGGTGACGTCGCCGTACCGCTCGGTGTACTGCTCCTGCACGTCGTAGACGCCGGGCAGGTAGGACTCGGGGCCGGAGAAGTGGCCGGTGCCCAGGAAGCTGGTGACGCCGGGCACGGAGATGAGGTGGTCCACGTCCTCGCACCCGGCGTACAGGGGGCCGACGGCGAGGATGGAGAACTCGGCGGCCTCGGTGCCCTCGCACAGGGCCTCGGCCGACGACATCTTGCCCGGCTGCTGCTCGTACATGAGCTTGCCTTGGAGGTCGCCGGACCAGATCACGCCGGCGCCGGCGATGATCATGGTCCACACGCCGACCAGGACCGCGGGCCGGTAGACGGTGCGCGCCTTCTCGACGTTCTCCGGCTTCCTGCTGCGCACGAGCCGCACCATCCACCAGGTGGCGACGCCGCACACGAACGTGCCGGCGGTGAGGAACGCGGCCGAAATGGTGTGGGGAAAGGCGGCCCACAGCGTGTTGTTGCTGAGCACGGCGCCGATCGACTCCATCTCGGCGCGGCCGGTCTCCTCGTTGAAGATCGTGCCGACCGGGTGCTGCATCCACGAGTTCGCGGCGAGGATGAAGAACGCCGAGAGGTTCGTCGCGAGCGCGAACAGCCAGATCGCCGCGAGGTGCACCTTCTTCGACACGCGGTCCCAGCCGAAGATCCACAGGCCGAGGAAGACCGACTCGACGAAGAAAGCGGCCAGCGCCTCCATCGCGAGCGGCGCGCCGAAGACGTCGCCCACGAAGCGGGAGTACTCGCTCCACGCCATCCCGAACTGGAACTCCTGCCAGATGCCGGTGACCACGCCCAGCGCGAAGTTGATCAGCAGGAGCTTGCCGAAGAACTTGGTCAGCCGGAGCCAGCGCTCCTTCTTGGTGACGACCCACGCCGTCTGCATCCCGGCGACCAGCGGTGCGAGACCGATGGTCAGCGGGACGAAGATGAAGTGATAGACGGTCGTGATGGCGAACTGCCAGCGGGCCAGTGCGAGGGCGTCCACGGGTTCTCCTTGCTCACTCGTCGGAGCGGTCCTTCGACCGTAGGACCACCGGTGTGCGGGCGCACGACCAGTGCTGTCGTCGTCACGGGACGGGGTTCGTGAAGACTTTCACGATCTAAGTAGTGAAGGTCTTCACAAGTCAAGCCGGCGCGGCGCCTGCTCGGTGTCCGACCGCGCCGTGCGACGGCGGGTCACGCGGTGGGGCGCTCAGGATGCGATACTGGTCCGAAGCCGTCCTGGCCCACATCCCGGGGCGGCCCACGAGCTCGCAGCACTCGCGATCCGCACGCGATGCCGCCGCCAGGCACGAGGCCCGGCGGCGCGTCCGCGAAGAGCGCGGTGCCGCAGCCGGAACCGAGACTTCCGTCGGCCGGCGCGCCGAGCAGCGCGCCTGTCCGACGACGACCATCGGAGGCCCGCACGTGTGGGGGCGGGGCCGCCGGAGCTGGAGCGCCTTCCGTGACGTCCGACAACCCGACCGACGCCGCCCGCAAGCCCGCCCGTCGTCGCGCCACCCGGCCCGCTGCCGCCCCGACGGGCCCGCAGGCCGAGCAGGCCGCCGCCCCCGCCGCCACGCCCGACGTGGCGCCGCCGTCGTCTCTCT
>JADHZE010000312.1 GCA_026934365.1 Isoptericola sp. QY 916
GGGGGTGCACCGCCGCGCCCGCGTGGCGGAGCCGCGGGCCGGGGGCGTCCGGGCGACCCCGGGCGCCGGCAGCGGTGGATCATGGTCGTCGCGGCGCTCGTGCTCACCGTCTTCGTGGGCCGGCTGGTGCAGGTGCAGATCTTCCAGGGACCGGCGCTCGCGGCGAAGGCGCAGGAGGCGCGCACCACGCACTCGGTGCAGCTCGCGCACCGCGGCGACATCGTCGACGCCAACGGGCGCGTGCTCGCGACGTCCGTCGACCGGTACACCATCTCCGCCGACACGCTCGCCATCCAGGGCTTCCAGGGCGGCCAGCGCGTGGACACCGCCACCGGCAAGGCGGTGCAGGACGGCGCGCTCGGCATCGCGCAGCTCCTCGCGCCGATCCTCGACGCGCAGCCCGCGGAGCTCGCCGCGAAGCTCAACGGGGACGACCGGTACGTGATCCTCAAGCGCAACGCCGTGCCCGAGGTGCAGCGGGCGATCACCAAGCTGGAGCTGCAGGCCTACGTCCGCACCGAGCTCACCTCCCGCCGCACCTATCCGGCGGGCACCGTCGCGGGCACGCTCGTGGGCTTCGTCGACCGCGACCAGGTGGGCCAGGGCGGGCTCGAGCGCGCCTACGAGGACGTGCTCGCGGGCACCGACGGCAAGGTCACCTACGAGCGCGGCCGCGACGGCGTCCCGATCCCCAACTCGGAGCGGGACACCACCGAGGCGGTGCCCGGCAGCAACGTGGAGCTGACGATCGACCTGGACGTCCAGTGGAAGGCGGAGGAGTTGCTCGACGACGCGGTCTCGAAGACCGGGGCGAAGTACGCCATGGCGGTCGTCGAGGACGTGCGCACGGGCCAGGTGCTCGCGGTGGCCGACTCGGGCGACGTCGACCCCAACGACCGGTCGACGTCCGCGGTGGCCAACGGCTCCCGCGCCGTGAAGGACGTCTTCGAGCCCGGCTCCACGGGCAAGGTGATCACGATGGCGGCAGCCCTCGAGGAGGGCTACTGGAAGCCCGACAGCCAGTTCCGCGTGCCGTACCGTTTCACCACGCCCAACGGCGAGTCGTTCAAGGACTCGCACGAGCACCCCGACCAGCAGCTGACGCTCGCCGGCGTCCTGGCGCACTCGTCCAACACGGGCACGGTGCAGATCGGCGAGAAGATCCCGCTCGACGTCCGCTACGACTACCTCGGCAAGTTCGGGTTCGGGCAGCCCACCGGCCTCGGGCTGCCGGGCGAGTCGGCGGGCATCCTGCCCTCCGAGCAGACGCTGGCGCACGACGCCCGCACCCCGTACACGATCCTGTTCGGGCAGGGCGTGGCCGTGAACGCGATGCAGGCGACCCAGGTCTTCTCGACGGTCGCGAACGGCGGCGTCCGGGTGGAGCCCAGCCTGGTCGCCGGCACGCGCGCGTCCGACGGCACGTTCACGCCCGCCGAAGCGCCCTCGAAGGAGCGCGTGGTCTCGGAGAAGACCGCCGACTCGGTGATGCGGATGATGGAGTCGGTCGTGGGGGAGGAGGGCACCGCCGCCAACGCGCGGGTGCCCGGCTACCGCGTGGCCGGCAAGACCGGCACCGCCCAGATGTGGACGGGGGCCGGGACCACTTACATGGCGTCGTTCATCGGCGTCGCGCCCGCCGACGACCCTCGCTACACGGTGTCGGTCTTCCTGCGCAGCCCCCAGTCGTCGATCTACGGCGGCGTGGTGGCCGCGCCGGTCTTCAGCGACCTCATGGGGTACACGCTGCAGAAGATGGACGTGCCCCCCAGCACGACCCCGTTCAAGCCGTACGCCCTCACCTGGTGAACGACGTGGTGACCGAGGCGGCGAAAGACGCCGTGCGGTCCGTGACGGTTCTCATGCCGGGCGCCCTGGGTGCCGGGCCCGCAGCACGCAGACGGTAGGTTCTTCTCCGTGACATCCCCGCTTCCCCGTATCCGGCCCGCGGGCACGACGCCCCGGCGGGTGCGGGACCTCGCCCTGGCCTTCGGGCTCGAGGTGACGACGCCGGCGGCACCGGACGAGGGCGGCCCCCGGCCGCAGGTCCCGGCCGACGTCGTCGTCACCTCGGTCGCGTCCGACAACCGCGTCGTCGCAGGTGGCGACCTGTTCGTCGCCCTGCCCGGTGCGCAGGCCCACGGCGCGCGGTTCGCCGCCGACGCCGTGGCCCGCGGGGCCCGGGCCGTGCTCACCGACGCCGCCGGCGCCGCCACCCTCACCCGCGGGCCGCACGCGCTCGACCCCGTGGTGCCGGTCCTGGTCGCCGGCGACCCGCGGGCCGTCCTCGGGCCCGTCGCGGCCTGGGTGTACGGGGAGCCCGCCGAGCACCTGATGACCTTCGGCGTCACCGGCACCAACGGCAAGACGACGACGACCTACCAGGTCGACCACCTGCTGCGGGCCCTCGGCTGGACCGGCGGCCTGATCGGCACGGTGGAGATGCGTGCGGGCGACACGGTGCTCCCGAGCCGGCTCACCACCCCGGAGGCCGCGGACCTGCAGGCGCTGCTCGCCGCGATGTGCGAGGCGGAGGTGCGCACGCTCGCGATGGAAGTGTCCTCCCACTCGCTGTCGATGCACCGGGTGGACGGCATCGAGTTCGGCGTGGTCGGGTTCACGAACCTCAGCCAGGACCACCTCGACTTCCACGGCGACCTGCAGTCGTACTTCGACGCGAAGGCGTCGCTGTTCACGCCCGAGCACGCGCGCCGCGGCGTCGTCGTGGTGGACGACGTGTGGGGCGAGCGCATGGCGACCGCCGCGCAGGTGCCCGTCGCGACGCTGCGCACCCGCGCCCCCCGGGACGGCGAGGCGGCGGCGGACTGGACCGTCACGGACGTCGCGGCGCACGGCACCGGCTCCGCGTTCACGCTCACGCACGCCGACGGGCGCTCGCTGCGCACGTCGACGTCCCTGCCCGGCGGGTTCAACGTCGCGAACGCCGCGCTCGCCGTCGCGATGGTGCTCGAGGGCGGTGCGCACGTCGAGGACGTGGCCGAGGCCATCGCCGCGGCCGACGGCCTCTCGGCCGTCGTGCCGGGCCGCATGCAGGTGGTCGGCGCGGGCGGGGACGGCCACCCTCGCGTCGTCGTGGACTTCGCGCACAACACCGAGGCGCTCGAGCTCGCGCTCGCCGCGCTGCGCCCGACGACGGCCGGCCGGCTCGTCGTCGTGTTCGGAGCCACCGGGGACCGCGACAAGGGCAAGCGGCCCGCGATGGGCGCCGCCGCCGTCGCGGGCGCGGACGTCGTCGTCGTCACCGACGACGACCCCCACGGCGAGGACCCCGCCGCCGTGCGCGCCGCGGTGCTCGAGGGCGCCCGC
>JADHZE010000313.1 GCA_026934365.1 Isoptericola sp. QY 916
TGACCGCCGACGTCACCCTGACCCCGGCCGCCGGCGGCGGCCTCGAGATCTCGAAGATCAACCTCACCGTGGTGGGCGTCAGCCGGCCGTGCCGCCGAGGACTCCGCCCGGTGGCGCGGCTCGTGGTACGGCTGGGGCAGCTTCAGGTGACGCTCGGCCAGGATGCCGCGCAGCACGTCGGGGGCGTCGGTGATGAGGCCGTCGACGCCGAGGTCGAGCAGGGACTCGATCGTCGCGGGGTCGTCCACGGTCCAGGGGACCACCCGCATCCCGGCGTCGTGGGCCGCGTCGACCAGCTCGCGGGTGGTGAACGGCACGTACCCGGGGTCGTCGACGCCGCCGCCCTGCGGGTCGCCGTGCACCGGCGAGACGGCGTCGGCGCCGAACGACGCGGCCGCGGCGACGAACCGTTCCTGGAGCGAACCGTCGAAGTCGTCGATGTCGAGGCCCCCGAGCCACGGGGACGCGCCCGGCAGGCCCTGCTGCAGGAACTGCTGGCCGTTGGTGAGGGCCACGAGCGGCAGGCGCGGCTCGACCTCGCGCATCCGCCTCAGGGAGCCCCAGTCGAAGCTCTGGACCGTCACCTGGTCGACCAGGCGCGCGCGGCGCACCTCCCGGGCCACGACCTGCACGAACTGCTCGCGCGGCGCGGTCTGCTCCGGCGCGCCCGCCTCGACCTTGGTCTCGACGTTGAGCGTGACCTTCCGGGCGCGGTAGTCGTTCACCAGGTCGAAGACCTCCGAGAGCAGCGGGATCCGCTCGCCCGGGTGCAGCTCCTGGCCGGGGAACTGCGGCTGGCGCAGGGACCCGCAGTCGACGGTGCGGACCTGGGCGAGCGTGAGGTCCTTCACGTACGTCGTCCCGGGCACGTACGGGTACTCCGGGTCGCCGGGGAACGCCGGCCCCGTGTCCACGCACTTGTCGGGGTTGAGGTCGCGGTCGTGGGTCACCACGGCGTACCCGTCGGCGGTGATCTGCACGTCCAGCTCGAGGGTGCTCACCCCGAGCTCCAGGGCGTTCGCGAACGCGGGCAGCGTGTTCTCCACCGTCATCGCCACGCCGCCCCGGTGGGCCTGCAGGTCGAAGGCGCGCGGACTCCCGTGCCCGGGTCCATGCCCATGCCCATGCCCATGCCCTTGCCCCGCGACGGCCGGCGCGGCGCCCGTGGCCAGAAGGGCGGCGGCGACTCCGGTGCTGACGAAGGCGCTGACGAGGGCGGTTGCGGGGCGACGGGTGCGCATGCGCCGAGCCTGCGCGCCCGCGGTGACCCGCGGGTGGCCCCGCGACGGCGTGTCGCCGACGGCCCGGTGAACTCCCCGGGGGTGGCCGGCAGGTTCCGGGGGCGTCATCGGAAGTCCCGCGACCGGGTGGACACGGGCAGCCGCAGCGGCGCGAGGTGCTCCGCGAGCAGGTTGACGGCGCCGTCGGCCTTCTCGACCCGGCCCCGGACCACCATCGCGGGGGCGCCGCGCGCCACGGCCCGGAAGCGACGCCACAGCCCCGCCGTGCAGATGACGTTGAGCAGCCCCGTCTCGTCCTCGAGCGACAGGAACGTCACGCCGCCCGCCGTGCCCGGGCGCTGCCGGTGCGTCACGACGCCGCCCACCGCCACCCGCCGGCCGGGCTCCGTGGCGCACACCCCCGCTACGGTGAGCACCCCCGCCTTCTCCAGGCCCTCGCGCACGTGCTCCAGCGGCGACGTCGAGCCGGGTGTGATGCCGGTGGCCCAGGCGTCGGCGACGTCCGTCTCGACCGGGGTCATGCCCGGCAGCGTCGGGGCGTCGACCCCGACGGACACGCCCGGCAGGGTGCCCGGCCCCTCCTGGCCGAGGGCCCCCGCCGCCCACAGCGCCTCGCGTCGCCCGGCGCCCAGGCCCTCCGTGGCGCCGGCGGTCGCGAGCGCCTCCAGCTGCGCGGTGCTGAGCCCCACCCGGCGGGCCAGGTCGCGCAGGTCGCGGAACGGTCCGCGCTCGGTCCGCTCGGCGACCATCTGCTCGGCCAGCTCGTCGCCGATGCCGCGCACCGCGGACAGCCCCAGCCGCACCGCGAGCGCAGGGTCGGGTGGCGGGCCGAAGCCCTGGTCGTCGCCGGTCGTGCCCGGGGGCGCGACCGGCTCGGCCGCCGGGGAAGACCGCCGTTCGACGCCCGCGAGCGCCCGCGAGTCGTTGACGTCCGGCCGCAGCACCTGCACCCCGTGCCGGCGCGCGTCGGCGGCCAGCGACTGCGGCGAGTAGAACCCCATGGGCTGCGCGGCCAGGAGACCGGCGTAGAACGCGGCGGGGTGGTGCACCTTGAGCCACGAGCTCGCGTACACGAGGTAGGCGAACGAGTAGGCGTGCGACTCGGGGAAGCCGAAGTCCGCGAACGCCTTGAGCTTGTCGTAGATCTCCTCGCGCACGGCCGGGTCGTCCACCCCCTTCGCGCGCATCCCGTCCATGAGCCGCCCGCGCAGCGCCTCCATCCGCTCCACCGACCGCTTCGAGCCCATCGCCCGGCGCAGCTGGTCGGACTCGGCGGCGCTGAACCCCGCGACGTCGATCGCCATCTGCATGAGCTGCTCCTGGAACAGCGGCACGCCCTTGGTCTTGCCGAGGGAGCTCTCCAGCAGCGGGTGCAGGAAGGTCACCGGCTCGCGACCCCGCGCCCGCTCGATGTACGGGTGCACGGAACCGCCCTGGATGGGGCCGGGGCGGATGAGCGCGACCTCGATGACGATGTCGTAGAACGTCCGCGGCCGCAGGCGCGGCAGGGTGGCCATCTGGGCCCGCGACTCCACCTGGAACACCCCGACGGTGTCGGCGGCGCACAGCAGGTCGTAGACCGCCGGGTCGTCGTCGGGCAGGCCGTGCAGCGTGAGCCGCTCCCCGGTGTGCTGCTCGATCGAGTCGAACGCGTACCGGATGGCGGTGAGCATCCCGAGGCCGAGCAGGTCGAACTTCACCAGCCCCGCGTCGGCGCAGTCCTCCTTGTCCCACTGCAGCACCGTGCGCCCCTCCATCCGCGCCCACTCCACGGGGCAGACCTCGATCACCGGGCGGTCGCACATGACCATCCCGCCGGAGTGGATGCCCAGGTGGCGCGGCAGGCGCAGCATGCGGTCGGCCAGGTCGAGCACCGGGCCGGGGATCTGCCCCTCCTCCTCGGCCGACGGCGGGCGCTGCGCGGGCACGACGTCGTGGGCGTCGTCGGCGCGGCGCACCTCCCCCTCGTCCGTCGCGAGCGGGTCGACGACGCGCCGGCGGCCGTGCGG
>JADHZE010000314.1 GCA_026934365.1 Isoptericola sp. QY 916
GCTGCACGCCCGCGCCACGCGAGGGCCGGGCGGCCTGCCGGCCTGGCCCGTCGCGCTCGGCACGCCGCCGTGGGGAGCGGCCCGCGTCGCCCGGTACGGGCCGGTCCGCTACACCCATCGCGTGGTCGGCGGGCGCTCGGGCGGGCGCGTGCTGGCCGCCGCGGTGGAGGCTGCGGCCGCGGGCGTGCCCGTCCCGCTGTACTCGGGCGGCGACCTCGCCGGAGGCGTGTCGACCGCGGTGCCCCGGCACGTCGTCCTCCTCACGACCGTGCGGGGCGACGTCGCGACCGTCTACGAGCCGTCGGCCGGCCGGCTGCACGGGGTGCCGGTCGCGCGGCTCGTCGCCGCCGGCGCCCGGGAGCGCGGGGACGACCCGCTGGTCGCCGCCGCGCTGGGGGGCTGGCCGCACGTGGTGTGGGCGCTGCTGCCGCGGGACGCGCGGGGCTGAGGTCCGGCCGCCGCCGAGCCGTCAGACGCACGGCCTGCTGACAGGTCCCCCGGCTCCTCTGGCGCGCCACGGGGCCGGGGTCCACGATGGGAGCGCACCGCCGTCGAGCGAAGGGACAAGTCCCATGAGCACCGCCCCGGACGACGCCTGGCGGGACGCCGGGCTCGAGAATCCCGACGACACCACGAGCCTGGTCGAGGACGCCCTGACGGACGACGCGGAGGCGGGCGACGCCGCGGAGGCCGGTGGCCGCGTGGAGGAGTACAAGCCGCGCCACGCCCGGCCCGACCTGGACGGCGAGGCCGCGGAGGCCGACGTCGTCGAGCAGAGCCAGGAGGTTCCCGGGCTCGACGATCCCGAGGCCTCCGGCGACGCCTGATCGCCGGTAGGTTGGCCCCATGACGCAAGCCCTCGTCGACCTGATCCCCGCCCTGCCCAAGGTGCTCCTGCACGACCATCTCGACGGGGGCCTGCGACCGCAGACCGTCCTCGAGCTCGCCGCCGAGGTGGGCCACGAGCTCCCGGCGTCGGACGCCGAGTCGCTCGGCACCTGGTTCGTCGAGTCCGCCGACTCGGGGTCGCTGGTGCGGTACCTGGAGACGTTCGACCACACCATCGCCGTCATGCAGACGGCCGACGCCCTGGCCCGCGTGGCGCGCGAGGCCGTGCTGGACCTGGCTGCGGACGGCGTCGTGTACGCCGAGCAGCGCTGGGCGCCGGAACAGCACCTGGCCCGTGGGCTGACGCTGCCGGAGACCGTCGAGGCCGTGCAGGCGGGCATCGACGAGGGCATCCGCGAGGCGGCGTCGCGCGGGCAGATCATCCGCGTCGGGCAGCTGGTCACCGCGATGCGGCACACCGACCGCTGGCAGGAGATCGCCGAGCTCGCCGTCGCCCACCGCGACCGCGGCGTGGTCGGTTTCGACATCGCCGGCCCGGAGGACGGGTTCCCGCCCTCGCGGCACGTGGAGATCTGGCGCTACCTGGCCGAGCAGGACTTCCCGACGACGATCCACGCGGGGGAGGCGGCCGGGCCGGCCTCGATCGCCGAGGCCGTGCATCTCGGCCAGGCCGACCGGATCGGCCACGGCGTGCGGATCGTCGAGGACATCACGTTCCACGAGGGCTTCGACGACGACGGCGAGCGGCGCGCCGAGCTGGGGCGCCTCGCGCACTGGGTGCGCGACCACCAGATCGCGCTCGAGGTGGCGCCCGTGTCGAACCTGCAGACGGGCGCCACGTCGGCGACGTCGGTGGGCGACCACCCGATCACGCGCCTCAAGGAGCTGGACTTCGCGGTCACGCTCAACACGGACAACCGCCTCATGTCCCGCACGTCCATGACGAACGAGATGACGCTGCTCGTCACCGAGGCCGGCTGGACCATCGACGACCTGGCCGACGTCACCCTGACCGCCGCGTGGAGCGCGTTCATGCACCACGACGAGCGCCGCGCGCTGGTCGACGACGTCATCCTGCCGGGGTACCAGCAGGTCGAGGGAGCGCAGCGATGAACGACGCCGCCCGGTCCGGCCAGGCCGACGTGCCCGCCGACGCCCTCGCGCTCGCGCGGTTCGTCGATCACACGCTGCTCAAGCCGGAGGCCAGGACCGCCGACGTCACGGCGCTGGTGGAGGAGGGCGTCCGCCTGGGCGTGTTCTCCGTCTGCATCTCGCCGACGTTCGTCGCGCACGCCGCGCGCGTCGCGGCCGGCCGGATCGCGGTGGCGACCGTGTGCGGTTTCCCGTCGGGCAAGCACGTCAGCGCGGTGAAGGCGGCCGAGGCGGCCCGCGCCGTCGCCGACGGCGCCGACGAGGTCGACATGGTGATCGACGTCGGCGCGGCCAAGGAGGGCGCGTTCGACGCGGTCCGGGCGGACATCGCCGCGGTCCGCGCGGCCGTGCCCGCCGAGCACCTGCTCAAGGTCATCATCGAGGCGGCCGCGCTCACGGACGACGAGATCGTCGCCGTCTGCCAGGCCGCGCAGGACGCCGGCGCCGACTTCGTGAAGACCTCGACGGGCTTCCATCCGGCCGGGGGCGCGTCCGTGCGCGCGGTGGAGCTCATGGCGCAGACGGTCGGGGGCGCGCTGGGGGTCAAGGCCTCGGGCGGGGTCCGGACGCTGGACGACGCGCTCGCCATGATCCGCGCCGGCGCCACGCGGCTGGGCCTGTCCGGGACCGCGGGCGTGCTCGCAGGGTTCTCCGGGCAGGCCGCGCCCGCCGGCGACAGCGGCTACTGAGGGCCGCCGGGTGGCCGCCGAGCCGCTCGTCGACGTCCGCGCGGCCGCGCGCACGCACGGCACGGTCCAGGTCCTGGCGCCCACGTCGCTGAGGCTGGCGCCGGGCGAGGCAGCCGCCGTCGTCGGGCCCAACGGCAGCGGCAAGTCGACGCTGCTGCGCCTCGTCGCGGGCAAGGACGAGCCGACCTCGGGCGACGTGCGGGTGCTCGGCCTGCCCGCGGGGCAGGCGCGCCTGCGGCGGCGGGAGGACGTCGCGCTGCTGCTGGGCGGCCTGTCCGCGTACCCCGATCTCACGGTCGCCGAGCACCTGCGCCTCGTCGCGTCGGCGTGGGCGGGCCGGCATCCGGGCCCCGACGTCGAGACGGCGCTCGCGGCGGCCGAGCTGGACCGGGTGCGCGACCAGCTCCCCGGGGAGCTGTCGTCGGGGGAGGGGCAGATGTTCGCCCTCGCGACGACGCTCTACCGGCCCGGACGAGCTGATCGAGGCGGCGCGGGTCGACGGCGCGTCCCGCCTGCGGATCATCCACTCGATCGTGCTGCCGC
>JADHZE010000315.1 GCA_026934365.1 Isoptericola sp. QY 916
CCCGGCGAGCGCGGGCCCGCCGGGCGCCGGGCGAGCGGTACGGCCCGTCATGCGACCGCCCCGGCGGCGGCGCGGTCGCGGGCGTCGAGGTCGCGCAGGGAGATGCCACGGGTCTCGCGCATGCTCAGCACGGCCACGGTCGTGATCGCGCCGGCCACCAGCAGGTACACGGCGGTGGGCCACCACGAGCCGGTGGTCTTGAGCCAGGTCGTGGCGAGGATCGGGGCCAGGGAGCCCGCCACGATCGACGTCACCTGGTACGAGATGGACACCCCCGAGTACCGCATCCGGGTCGGGAACATCTCGGCCATGATGGCCGGCTGCCCGGCGTACATGAGGGCGTGGAACAGCAGGCCCACCATGATGACCACCAGCGCCACGACCGTGCTCCTCGTGCCGAACGCGGGGAACGCCCACAGGCCCCAGGTGCCGCCGAGGACCGCCCCCGCGAGGTACACCGGCTTGCGCCCGAGTCGGTCGGCCAGGCGCCCGACCCAGAGGATCACCACGAAGTGGAACGCGTGCGCGATCGCGATGACGCCGAGGATCGACGCCGTGTCCATGCCCAGCCCGGTGCCGAGGTAGACGATCGAGAAGCTCACCACCAGGTAGTACATGATGTTCTCCGCGAACCGCAGGCCCATGCCGGTGAGCACGCCGCGGGGGTACCGCCGGACGACGTCACGGACGCCGTAGCCCGACGTCTTGCCCTCCTCGAGCTCGGCCTTCGCCTCCTCGAAGATCGGCGCGTCCGTGATGGTCGTGCGGATCCAGTAGCCGACGAGCACGACGACGGCCGAAAGCCAGAAGGCGACGCGCCAGCCCCACGAGAGGAACGCGGCGTCGGACAGCGTGGTGGACATGACCCACAGCACGGCGGTGGCGAGCAGGTTGCCCACCGGGACGGCGGCCTGCGGCCACGCGGCCCACCGGGCACGGCTGCTGTCGGGCGCGTGCTCCGCCACGAGCAGGACGGCGCCGCCCCACTCGCCGCCCAGCGCGATGCCCTGCACGAAGCGCAGCAGCACGAGGAGCGCCGGCGCGGCGAGGCCGATCGCGTCGTAGCTCGGCAGGCAGCCCATGAGCACGGTCGCGGCGCCGATCATCATGATCGTCACCTGCAGGGTGTGCTTGCGGCCCAGCTTGTCGCCGAGGTGGCCGAAGACCACGCCGCCCAGCGGGCGGGCGAGGAAGCCGATCGCGTACGTGACGAAGGCGGCGATGATGCCGTCGTACTCGTTGCCCATGGCGGGCATCAGCACCTTGTCGAAGACGAGCGCCGCGGCGGTCGCGTAGAGGAAGAAGTCGTACCACTCGACGACCGTGCCGGCCATCGAGGCGGACACGATCCTGGTGAGCAGCGAGCGGTCGCTGCCGCCGTCGCCCGTGCCGTGCGTCGCGCCGTCCGGCGCCGTGTTCTGGCCCGCGGCCATGGTTCCTCCGTGTCGTCGTTGACACCGTGGCGGTCGCCACCTGACGCCGAGGATGCTGCCGGGCGCAGACGTGTGCGCGCAACGACCAACCGAGCACGCGCGGTGTGCACGGATGCAGATCGGGCGCGGCGGGCAGTAGGGTGCCGGCGTGCCGACGACGCCGCCCTCGCCCGACCAGCTCCTCGTGCTGCTCGAGGTCGCCCGCACCGGCCGGTACACGACCGCGGCCGAGGTGCTCGGCGTCAACCACACGACCGTCGCGCGCAACGTGGCCGCGCTCGAGCGCGCGCTCGGCGGCCGGGTCCTGGTGCGCGGCGCCGACGGCTGGGAGCTCACCGGGCTGGGGGAGCGCGCGGCCCGTGCCGCCGAGGCCGTCGCGGCAGCGGTCGCCGGCCTGGCCGCCCCGGACGGCGAGCCCGACCCGGTCACGGGCGTCGTGCGGATGACGGCGACCGACGGGTTCAGCGCGTACGTGGCGTCGCCGGCCGTGGCCGCGCTGCGCCGCCGCCACCCGGACCTGTCCGTCGAGCTGGTCACCGTCACCCGGCACGCCACGCAGCACCGCTCCGGCGTCGACGTGGAGGTCGTGGTCGGCGAGCCCCAGGTGGGCCGGGCCAAGGCGGCGCGGCTCGGCGACTACGAGCTCGGCATGTACGCCTCGCGGGACTACCTCGCCCGCCGCGGCGTCCCGGCGTCGGCCGCTGACCTGGCGGACCACGGGCTGGTCTACTTCGTGAACTCGATGCTCCAGGTGGACGCCCTCGACGCCCCGCGGCGCCTGGTGCCGGGGATGCGCGACGCGCTCACGTCCACCAACGTCTTCGTGCACGTCGAGGCCACCCGGGCGGGCGCGGGCGTGGGGTTCCTGCCGTGCTTCATGGCCGACCGGCACGCCGACCTGGTGCGGCTGCTCCCGGGCGAGGTGCGCGACCGGCTGCCCTACTGGGCCGTCGTGCACCCGGAGTCCTGGCGCCGGCCCGCCGTCGCCGCGCTGCTGGGGGCGCTGCGCGACCAGGTGGAGCGCAGCCGCGACCTGCTGCGCGGCAGCCCGGCGCGCGACGCCTGACCCCGGCCCGACCGGGGCGGCTCAGGGTTCCCCCAGGGTCGAACCGGGGGCACACCCCATGGTGGCGGGCGGCCCCGACGCCGGAGGGTGGGAGGCATGATCGACGCGATCGCCTCGCTCTGGGGGCAGCTGGAGAGCACGCTGTTCGCGCTCGTGTCCTCCGCCTGGGCGTTCCCCGCCCTGTTCGGGGCGACCGCGGCAGACGGCTTCTTCCCGCCCGTGCCCGGCGAGACCGTGATCATCATGATGGCGGTGGGCGCCGAGACCGGGCAGGCCGTGAACCTCGCGCTCGTGATCCTCGTCGCGGCCCTCGGCGCCTGGTGCGGCGACCAGATCGCCTACGCCCTCGGCCGCGCGCTCGGCACGTCCCGGGTCCCCTTCCTGCGCGGCCCGCGCGGTCAGCGTGCCGTGGCCTGGGCAGCGCGCTCCTTCGAGCGGCGCGGCGCGTCCGTCGTCCTCGGGGCGCGGTTCGTGCCCGTGGGACGGATGGCGGTCAACGTCACCGCCGGCGCGGTCGGGTTCTCGCGGCGCCGCTTCATGGGGCTGTCGGCCGTCGCGTCCCTCGCGTGGGCGACGTGGTCCGTGCTCCTCGGGGTGGTGGCCGCCCAGCCGCTGGGCGACCACCCGCTGCTCGCCGTCGCCGTCGGGATCGTCGTGGGCACGGTGCTCGGGTTCGTCGTCGACCGGGCCCTCACGGCCTGGGCCGCCCGCGGACGCCGCGCCGCTCCGGCGG
>JADHZE010000316.1 GCA_026934365.1 Isoptericola sp. QY 916
CGGCGGAGGCCGCGACGTCGGCGACGTGGGTGTCGGTGTTCCAGGTCGACGCCGAGGCGCGCGACGGCGGCGCGGACGTCACGCGCGTCGAGCTCGACGCGGCGGAGGTGCGGGTGCACCGCGCCGACGGCGCGGTCGGCGTCCACCCGCTGCCGGCGGAGCTGATCGAGGTGACGGCGTGACCGAGACGATCGCCCCCGCGCGGATGCTGCTGCTCGACGAGGCACGGCTCGCGGACCTGTGCGCGCGGCTGGACGGCGACCTGGCGCCGCAGTGGCGCCGGCTCGCCGAGCAGTGCGACCTGTACCGGCGCACGGCGCCCCCGGCGGAGCACCCGCTCGCGAGCATCACCTACCTGGGCCCGGCGGCCGCGAACCTCGCCCTCGCGTACCGGCTCACGGGCCAGCGGCACTACCTCGAGGAGGCGTGGCGCTGGATCTCCGCGGCCGTCTCGTTCGACCACTGGGGCCGCGCGCACCTGCCCGACCACGACCTCGACGCGGGCTGGATCCTGCACGGGCTGTCGCTGGCGTACTCGTGGCTGGGCGACGACCTCGGCCCCGAACGCCGGGAGAAGCTGCGCGCCAAGCTCGCCCTCCAGGGGGCGCGGCTGTACGACTTCGCCGTCGCGAGCGAGGGCGGCTGGTGGTCCAGCTCGTACTGGCAGAACCACCACTGGATCTGCCACACCGGCCTCGCGACCGTCGGCTATGCGCTGGGCGTGACCGCCTGGACGGAGCGGGCCAAGGCCGCGATGGGCACCGTCGTCGACGTGCTGCCCGCCGATGGCTCCGACATGGAGGGCGTCGTCTACTGGCGCTACGGCGTGCCGTGGCTCGCGACGTACCTCGACCTGCTGCACGACGCCGAGGGACTGGACTGGTGGGGCCGGTGCCGATTCCTCGCGCGCACGTTCTTCTACCGGCTGCACCAGGCGGCGCCCGGCTACGAGGAGATCGTCGACCACGGCGACTGCCACGACCGGCGCAGCGGGCACAGCGTGGCGCTGTACCGGATCCTCGCCGCGCGGTACGGGATCGGCGAGGCGCAGTGGCTCGCCGACACCGTCGCGGACCGGTTCTTCTGGCGCGAGGCGTACGAGAGCGGCGTGAAGCCCGGCGTCCTGCCGGAGGCGTGGGCCGAGCTGCTCTGGTACGACGCGACCGTGGCGCCGGTCGACCCGGCCGTGTCCGTGCCCGCGCAGGCGGCGTTCGAGGACCTGGGGCTGCTGGTGCACCGCACGTCGTGGGACGACGACGCCACGCTCGTGTCGTTCAAGTCCTCGCCGGGCGGCGGGCACACCGCGTGGGACGCGTCGCGGCGGATCGACGCCGAGCGCGGCTGGGACACGCTCAGCGCGGGACACCACCACCCGGACGCGGGGTCGTTCGTGCTCGCGTCGCGCGGCGCGTGGTTGCTGGTCGACGAGGGGTACTCCAACCAGAAGCGCGCCGGCCACCACAACCTCGTCCTCGTCGACGGCCACGGCTTCGCGGGGGAGGGGCGGTACCACGTCTACGCCGACGCCCCTCCGGACCGCACCGCGGACATGGTCGACGTCCTCGCCGAGGGTGGGTTCCTCCACGGCCGCGCCCGCACCGGGCGGATGTACCCGGCCGAGCTGGGCGTCGAGCAGCTGGAACGCACGCTCGTGGTGATGCCGTCCGGCCGCACCGTCGTCGTCGACCGCGGGCGCGCCGCCGCGCCGCGGGAGTGGACCGTGCTGCTGCACGCGGACCACCCGTTCGACGCCGTGGGCCGTGACGTCCCGCACGACGGGATCAGCGGCGGGGGCGACGGCGGTACCGGTGAGGGGATCGTGCGCCGCGTGCTGCGGAACGGCCGTGCGGGCGCGTGGCTCACGACCCACGCCGCGGGCGGCGCCCACGCCGAGCTGGTCGTCACCGACGTCGCGGCCAACCCGACGTCGAGCACCCCGTCCCTGGTCGTGACGCGGCGGCTGCATACGCTGCGCGTCACCCCGCCGGCGTCTCGCGACCTCCTCGCCGTGACGACCATCGAACCGTTCGACGCCTTCCGCCCGACGCAGTCCACCGCCCGCCTCCTGCCCACGGAGGTCGGGGTGGACCTGGGCGGCGGGGAGCGGGTGTACCTCGCCGGGTCGGACGGCGCGATCGAGGCCGACGGCGTGACGGCGCTGGCGCGCGCGGTGCTGGTCGCGGGCGACCGGGTCGCCGCCGTCGGGGCGCGGCGCGTCGAGCTCGACGGCCGCACCGTTCTCGACACCACGGGCCGCGACGGCGACGCCGAGGTCACGGCCGTGCTCCCGCTCGCGGGGCGGCGATGACGGCCGCGCCGGCGCCCGCGCGGCAGGACCGCTCGCGCCGCTGGTCGCAGACCTTTCTCGGCTGGCTGGAGTGGCTCGCCCACCCGGTGGCGGCGGGCGCCGCGTTCGCGATCCTGTGCCTCGGCGTCGTCACGTGGCTCCCGGCGCTCGCCGCCGTCGGCCGCACGCTGAGGGCCTGGCGCACCGACGGCGACGGCCGCTCGTTCACGGGCGTCTTCCGGGCGTTCGGCGCGTACTGGAGGCCGTTGCTCGGGCACGCGGTCGCCTCGACGGCGGGTCTGGCGCTGCTGCTGGTCGATGTCGTGTTCCTCGTCGGGCGGTCCGGCCCGGCCGCTGTCGTTCTCGTGATGCTGGCGCTCGGCCTGCTCGTGGCGTCCGTGCCGTACCACCTGGCGCTCGCGGTGGTCGCGGCCGCGCGGCCCGACGGGTCGGTGCGCACCTGGGCGCCCGGCGCCCTGTGGTTCGCCTTCGGCTCGGTGCCGCGCGGCACCGCCCTGCTGGGCGCCGCCGTCGCGACGCCCGTGTTCTCGCTCGTGGTCCCCGCGGGCCCCCTGCTGCTGTGCGCGAGCGTCCCCGTCCTGGTGGGGCTCGTGATCCTCGACCAGACGGAGGACGACGCATGACCGGCACCACCGCCCAGGCCCTTCCCCGTCCCGGGGCCGTCGCGCGGCGCTCGCTGCTCGCCGGCGCGCTCGCCACCACCGGCGCGCTGCTCGTCGCGCCGCGGGCCACGGCCCTCGACGGCGTCGCCGCGCTCGCGGACACCGCCGCGCCCCGGACCCGCACGACGACCTGGGTGCCGTCGTGGACCACCGCCCACACCCGGCCCACGGCCACCGACCCGCTGGTGCTCGGCGGCGTCACCGACCGCACGGTGCGGCACGTGCTGCGCCTCAGTGC
>JADHZE010000317.1 GCA_026934365.1 Isoptericola sp. QY 916
GTGGCGGCCGGGACCGCGCCGGACTGGTCGTCGCCGGACATCGCCGGCCCTACCGGCCGCGTTCGCGGGAGGGCCGCGCGAACGACCCCGCGGGCGGGGCGACGGCGACGCGGCCGCCGGGCACGGCGGTGCGCTGGACGATCTCGGAGATCACGTCCTCGGGGGTCACGCCGCCGAGCCGGGACTCGGTGCTGAGGATCAGACGGTGGGCCAGGACCGAGACGGCGAGGGACTGCACGTCGTCGGGAAGCACGTGCTCGCGCCCCGCCATGGCGGCGGCGGCCTTGGCGGCCCGCAGCAGCTGGAGCGAGGCCCGCGGCGAGGCGCCGAGCCGGACCCCCTCGTGCTGCCGCGTCGCGCCCACGAGGCCGAGCACGTACTGCTTGACGGGTCCCGCCGCGTAGACGGCGCGCACCGCCTCGGCGTACCGCACCATGTCGGCGCCGGTGGTGACGGGGGACAGGTGGTCCAGGGGGTCGGAGGACTCCTGGCGGTCGAGCATCTGCAGCTCGGCGTCCGTGTCCGGGTAGCCGACGGTGAGGCGGGCCATGAACCGGTCGCGCTGCGCCTCGGGCAGCGGATAGGTGCCCTCCATCTCCACCGGGTTCTGCGTCGCCACGACGAGGAACGGCCGCGGCAGCGTGTGCGTGGTGCCGTCGATCGTCGTCTGGCCCTCCTCCATACACTCGAGGAGCGCGGACTGCGTCTTGGGCGAGGCGCGGTTGATCTCGTCGCCGATCACCACGTTGTTGAACACCGGCCCGGGCCGGAACTCGAAGTCGTGCGTGGCGGTGCGGAAGATGTTGACGCCGGTGAGGTCGCTCGGGAGCAGGTCGGGGGTGAACTGGATGCGGCCGACACGGCAGTCGATGCTGCGGGCGAGGGCCTTCGCCAGCGTCGTCTTGCCGACGCCGGGGACGTCCTCGATCAGGAGGTGACCCTCGGCGAGCAGGACGGCGACGGTCACCTCGGCGAGGCCGGGACGCCCCGAGACCACGGAGTCGATCGCCTCCCGCACCCGCGTGGTGGCGGTGACGAGCTCGTCGAGATCTCTGGTCAGGGCGTCGAGGCCGGTCCCCGTGGAGGGGGTGGGTCCGTCCCTGTGGTCCTCCGTCTCCGTGCGTGCGCCGGCCAGCGTGGGGGAGACGGGTTCTGGGTGCACGGGTGACCTCCGGTTCACGTGCTCGTGACGTTCTCGCAGCCTAGTGGAATCGGGGCCGGACGTGACGACGATCACCCGCTCCACCTCGCTCCACGACGCACCCCGCGTGCGGTGGTCGCGGCCGTGCGGCACCTCCTGGTACCGGACGCACGCTGCGGGCGACACGATTCCGGCGACCCGCCCTCCACCGCCCTCCACCGGCGGCCCGCCCCGCCCCTGACGCCCTGACCTGCGGCGATGTGTGGGGACTGTGGGGGGAGCGGGTGAGATGGGGAGAACTCCCCCTCGTTCCCCGCGCCTGGTGGAGGAAAGTGGAGTAGCGTGGAGGCTGCGGGAGCGCGAGGGGAGGTGCGAGCCGTGGCAGGTCTGGAGGACACGTTTCCGGGGGCCGGGCTGCTGCTCGGCACCTACACCCCCAAGCTCGACGAGAAGGGCCGGCTCATCCTCCCCGCGAAGTTTCGCGCCCGACTCGCTCCCGGCCTCGTCATGACGAGGGGACAGGAGCGCTGCCTCTTCCTCCTCCCGATGGACGAGTTCGGCCGCATGTACGAGCAGGTGCGGCAGGCCCCCGTGACCAGCCGGCAGGCGCGCGACTACCTGCGCGTGTTCCTGTCGGGTGCGAGCGACGAGCTGCCGGACAAGCAGGGGCGGGTCGTCATCCCGGCCGCCCTGCGCGCGTACGCCGGCCTCGACCGGGACGTCGCCGTGATCGGCGCCGGGACCCGCGTGGAGGTCTGGGACCGCACCACCTGGGAGACCTACCTGGCCGAGCAGGAGTCGTCGTACTCCGAGACGTCCGAGCAGATCTTCCCGGACCTGCAGTTCTGAACCACCGGCACCACCCACAACCGCACAGCAGACGAGCAGCAGCAGGGCCCCGCACGACGAGGCCTCCTCCCGCGAGGGTCTGGCGCACTTCCCCGGTGCCAGAACGGCGCGGAGGGAGACCTGGCCGGGCGGGGCCCCGGCGACCATCTGGACCGGACCCGACACGAGACCGAGCACGAGAGGAGGAGCACCGATGAGCACACCGGACGACGCGCGACCCGCGGGCGACCGTCACCTGCCCGTGCTGCTGCAGCGGTGCGTCGACCTCCTCGCGCCGGCGCTCGCGGAGCCGGGCAGCGTGCTGGTCGACTGCACCCTGGGCATGGGTGGTCACACCGAGGCGGTGCTGGAGCAGGTCCCGACGGCCCGCGTCGTGGGGATCGACCGCGACACCCAGGCGCTGCGCCTCGCGGGCGAGCGGCTGGCCCGCTTCGGCGACCGGTTCACCCCGGTGCACGCGGTCTACGACGAGATCGGCGAGGTCGTCGCGGAGCTCGGGCTGGACGGGGTGCAGGGCGTCCTCATGGACCTCGGCGTCTCGTCGCTGCAGCTCGACGAGGCCGGCCGGGGCTTCGCGTACGCCCAGGACGCGCCGCTCGACATGCGGATGGACCAGACGCGCGGCGCGACCGCCGCCGACGTCCTCAACACCTACGACGAGCGTGCGCTGGCGCGGGTGCTGCGCGAGTACGGCGAGGAGCGGTTCGCGCCGCGCATCGCCAGGGCGATCGTGCGGCGCCGCGAGGAGCGGCCGTGGGAGCGGACGGGCGAGCTCGCCGACCTGGTGCGGGCGTCCATCCCCGCCGCGGCGCGGCGCACGGGCGGCAACCCGTCCAAGCGGACGTTCCAGGCGCTGCGGATCGAGGTGAACGGCGAGCTGGAGGTGCTCGAGCGCGCCGTGCCGGCCGCGATCGAGGCGCTGGCCGTCGGCGGGCGGATCGTCGTCGAGTCCTACCAGTCGCTGGAGGACCGGATCGTCAAGCGGGCCGTCGCGCGCGGGACGACGTCGAGCGCGCCGGCCGGCCTGCCCGTCGAGCCGGAGACCCACAAGCCCTACCTCGAGGCCCTGACGCGGGGCGCGGAGGAGGCCGACGAGGCGGAGCTCGCCGAGCTGGCCCGGCGCCTCGAGGTCGCCGAGGCCGAGCCCGCGCAGTCGCAGGAGCAGGGGGCCGAGGCGCAGGCGGCCCGCGAGGCGGCGCAGGAGGCAGC
>JADHZE010000318.1 GCA_026934365.1 Isoptericola sp. QY 916
GCAGCGCTTCGACGGCGGCGAGGGCGGCGCCCGCGTCGGGCGGGCGCCGCTCGGCGTCCCGGGCCGCGAAGGACGCGACGAGCGCGTCGACCTCGGCGGGCAGCCAGTCCACGAGCGCGGACGGGGCCGGGAGGTCCTCGTGCACGTGGTGGAAGGCGACCTGGATCGGCGTCTCGCCCGCATACGGCAGGGTGCCGGTGACGAGCTCGTACGCGAGCACCCCGACCGCGTAGACGTCGGTGCGGGCGTCGCAGGTGCCGCTGGTGATCACCTCGGGCGCCAGGTACGCGACCGTGCCCAGGACGGTGCCGGTGGTGGTGGTGGTCACCTCGGTGACCGCGCGGGCGAGGCCGAAGTCGGCGACCTTGACCCGCGTCCCCGGCGGTGTGCCGCCCGGGGCGTCGTCCTGGGCGGTGCCGCCAGGGACGGCGTCGTCGCCGACGACGAGCACGTTCTCCGGCTTGACGTCCCGGTGGACCAGGCCCTTGCGGTGCGCCGCGGCGAGGGCCGCGAGGACCTGCGCCACGACGTCGAGGGCCCGGTCCAGGGTGAGGGCGCCGGACGTGTGCAGCTCTCGGCGCAGGTTGGTGCCCGGCACGTACTCCATCGCGAGATAGCTGGTGTCGCCGTCGACGCCCTGGTCGTAGACCGCCACGACGCCGGGGTGGGTGAGCCGGGCGGCGGCGCGCGCCTCGCGGCGGAAGCGGGACACGAAGGCGGCGCCGTCCACCCCGTCCGCGAGGTGCGGGTGCATCACCTTGACGGCGACCTCGCGGTCGAGCCGCCGGTCGGTGGCCCGGTACACGGTGGCCATGCCCCCTCGGGCGACGCGCGCGACGATCTCGTACCGCCCGTCGACCAGGCGGCCGAGCATCGGGTCGGTCGTCGTGATGGCCACGCGACGAGTGTAGGGGCGCCCGGTTCGGCAGGCCCGTAGGCTGGCCCGGTGAGCGACACCACCGCGCCGGAGCCCGGCGCCCCCGTCCCCGACAGCACCGACGACCGCACCGACGACCGCGCCGCCCTGGAGTCCCTCGTGGACGCGTGGCTCACCCTGCCCGACGTGGCGGAGGTCCTCGGGACCCAGGTGTCCAAGGTGCGCGGGCTGGTCTCGGAGCGGACCCTCGTCGGGGTCAAGCGGGGCGACCGGAACACGTTCCAGGTGCCTGCCGCGTTCCTCGTGACCGACGACGGGGCGCCCCACGTGCTGCACACGCTGCGCGGCACCGTGCTGGTGCTCTCGGACGTCGGGCTGGACGACGCCGCCATCCTGCGCTGGCTGTTCGAGACCGAGCCGTCGATCGGCGCCACCCCGATCGGGGAGCTGCGCGCCGGTCGTCGCGCCGAGGTGCGCCGGGTGGCCCAGGCGCTGCTCTGACGCCCGGTCCCTCCGGTCGGAGGGACGGCCGGCGGGTCAGGCCGCCCGGTCGACGGCGGCCCGCGCCAGGTCCAGGAGGACCTCGCGGGCGGGCTCGGCGAGCTCTGCCGCGGACAGCGCGTCCAGGGCGCCGTCCGCGAGCGTGTCGATGAGGGCCTCGACGCCGTCGAGCGCCCCCGAGCCGGCGATGACCCCGCGCAGCCTCTCGACGGTGGCGCCGTCCAGGTCGGGGTCGCCGAGGCGCGCGACGACGAGGTCGCGGTCGCTCGCGCCCGCGGCCGCGAGCGTGCGGGCCACCAGCACGGTGCGCTTGCCCTCGCGCAGGTCGTCGCCGGCGGGCTTGCCCGTCACCGACGGGTCGCCGAACACGCCCAGCACGTCGTCGCGGAGCTGGAACGCCTCCCCGAGCGGCAGCCCGGCGTCCGAGACGGCGGCCACGTGCGCCGGCGACGCCCCCGCGAGGACCGCGCCGAGCACGAGCGGGCGCTCGACCGAGTAGCGCGCCGACTTCGCGCGCAGGACGTCCCGGGCGCGCTCCTCGTCGGCCGCGGGGTCCAGGCCCCACGGCTCGGCCTGCACGAGGACGTCGAGGTACTGGCCCACGACGACCTCGGTCTGCATGGCGTCGAACAGCGCGCGGGCCGCGGCCGCGCGCTCCGTCGGCAGGTCGGCGACGGCAGCGGCGATCTCGCGCTGGCACGCGACGAGGCACAGGTCGCCGAGCAGGATCGCGGCGGACGTGCCGAACCGCTCGGCCGATCCCGCCCAGCTGGCCGCGGCGTGCCGTGCCTCGAAGGCCCGGTGCGCGGTGGGCTCGCCACGCCGCGTGTCCGAGGCGTCCATGACGTCGTCGTGCAGCAGGGCGGCGGCCTGGAACAGCTCGAGCGCCGCCCCGGCCCGCACCACCGCGTCCCGCTCGGGGCCGGACGCGGCGCCGCCGTGGGCCCGGTAGGACCAGTAGCAGAACGCCGCCCGCAGGCGCTTGCCCCCGCGGAGCAGCACGGCCGCCTGGTCGGTCAGCGCGGTCGCCGCGTCGCCGATCGAGGCGACCTCCCGGGCGAGGGCGTCGAGGTGCTCCTCGACCCTGGTGTCGACGTCGGTGCGGAGGTTCTCGAGGTCGACCAGCGACGCGGCGGTGGGCATGCCGACAGCCTATGCGCCCGGCCGGGAGGTCCCGACGGGGCGGGGCCGGTCAGCAGGTCCGTCAGCAGGTCCGTCAGCCGACGACGACGGAGCCGCTGACGGTCACGAGGCGGCGCTCGCCGTCGTCGAGCACGCCGAGGGTGACGGACTCCACGACCGGGCCCGCGTCCTTCTTCTTTCCCCGGGGCGTGCTCTCGCGGCCGAACACCGTCTGCGCGGTGAGGCCGGAGAGGCTCGACGTGCCGGACTCCTCGAAGCCGGCCTTGCGCAACCGCTCGGCGAGCTGGTCGATGACGTCCTGCGTGCCGCGCTGCGTGGCGAGGTTGAGGGTGACGTCGGTGAGGCCGCCCTCGCCCGGGGTGGCCGAGCTGGCGAGCACCGTCGCGTCCTCGGGCGCCCCGAGCAGCTTCTCGGGGAAGCCGTCGGCGTACCCGCCGACCGTCGTGTCGGGGTCGAACGTCGGCAGGGCGGACGCGCCGCCCGTCCCCGGCTCCGCGCTAGGGGTCTCCGTGGCGCCACGCACGCCGACGCCGGACCCGCTCTCGCCGGTCGCGGAGACGTCGTCCTCCGGGGCCCCTCCGCCGCCGAGCAGACCGCAGCCGGACAGCGCGAGGAGCGCGGTGAGCGCCACGGCGCCCACGCCGCGTGCCCTGGTCGCGGG
>JADHZE010000319.1 GCA_026934365.1 Isoptericola sp. QY 916
GGCGTCGACGTCGAGGTGGTCGACGCCGTCGCGCCCGGCGCGCTCAGCGACGCGATCGACGCCGCCGCCTACCGCATCGCCCAGGAGGCACTGACCAACGTGCTGCGGCACGCGGACGCCCGGCACGTGCGGGTCGAGGCGGACGTCGACGACGGGCGGCTGCGCCTCAGCGTGACCGACGACGGCCGCGGGTCGGCGGCCGGCGCCGGGCCGGGTACCGGGGTCGCGGGGATGCGCGAGCGCGCGGGCCTGCTGGGCGGCACGCTCACCGCGGGCGACGCGCCCGGCGGCGGGTTCGCCGTCGTCGCGGACCTCCCGGCGAGGCTGGAGCCATGATCCGGATCGTGCTGGTCGACGACCAGGAGCTGGTGCGCGCGGGGCTGCGCCCGCTGGCGGAGCTCGACGGCGACATCGCGGTCGTCGGCGAGGCGGCCGACGGCCGCTCCGGCCTGGCGCGGGTGCGCGAGCTGCGGCCCGACGTCGTGCTCATGGACGTGCGGATGCCCGGCATGGACGGCATCGAGGCGACGCGGGCGGTCGTCGCGGACCCGGCGCTGCGCGACGTCCGCGTCCTCGTGCTCACCACGTTCGACGAGGACGAGCACGTGGTCGAGGCCATCCGCGCGGGCGCGGCGGGCTACCTGCTCAAGGACGTCTCCCCCGGCGACCTGCGCGGCGCGATCCGCACCGTGGCCGCCGGCGACTCGCTGCTGTCCCCCGCCGTCACGGCCGCGGCGATGCGCGCCGTCGCCGACGCGCCGCGCCGGCTCGACGACGCCGCCGTCGCCGGTCTCACCGAGCGCGAGCGGGAGGTGCTCACCCTGGTGGGGCGCGGCCTCACCAACGACGAGATCGCCCGCGACCTGTACCTGAGCCCCGCCACCGCGCGCACGTACGTGAGCCGGCTGCTCACGCGGCTGGACGCGCGTGACCGCGCCGCGCTCGTCGTGCTCGCCTACGAGACGGGCTTGGTGCGCCCGGGCGCGTAGATCGCCTAAGTCGTACAGTCATGTTCAAGAACTGAGGCGGCCCGCCGACCGAGGAGCTGACCATGGCCACGACCTACACGTTCGACGTCTTCTCCAGCCTGGACGGTTTCGGTGCCGCACACGGCGACTGGACCGGCTACTGGGGCAAGCAGGGGCCCGAGCTGCTCGAGCACCGGCTCCACCTGTTCGACACCGAGCAGCGGATGGTCCTCGGGGCCACCACGTACCGGGCGTTCATGCAGATGCTCGCCGCGAGCACCGAGGACTCCGACGTGCACGACCCGTGGGTCTCCCGCATGGTCCGCACCCCCGCGACCGTCGTGTCGAGCACCCTGCGCGACCCCCTCGACTGGCCCGGCGGGGCGACCGTCGCCGCCGGCGACGCGGTCGACGTCGTCGGCCGGCTCAAGCAGGAGTCGCCCGTGCCGCTCCGGTCCCACGGCAGCCTCTCGCTGAACCGGGCGCTGATGGCCGCGGGCCTGGTCGACGAGCTGCGCGTGACGCTGTTCCCCGTGATCACCGGGCAGACCGGCGTCGACCCGCTGTTCCGCGGCGCCGCGGACTTCGACCTCGAGCTCGTGGAGACGCGCACGCTCGACGGCCGCACGCAGGAGCTCGTCTACGTGCCGACGCGGCACGGCTGACGACGGCTCAGACCAGGCCCAGCTCCCGCGCCCGCACGCCCGCCTGGAACCTCGAGGTGGCGCCGAGCGCGGCCAGCAGCTCGGCGACGCGGCGGCGGTAGGTGCGCACGCCCATCCCCATGGCGCGGGCGGCGGTCTCGTCCTTGACCCCCTGCCCGAGCAGGTCGAGCACCTGGGGGGCGATCGCGCGGATCTCGGCGATCCGGGCGTCGAAGACGTCGAGGTCGACGGCGGACCGCCACACGGCCTCGAACAGGGACGCGACCCCCTCCACCGCCTCGGGCTGCGTGACGATGCCGTAGCTGCGCCGCCCCGCCCGGACGTCGCCGGCGAGGATCGCGAGGCGCCGGTCGAAGAGGATGGTCTCGTTGACCTCGTCGGTCGTGATGCGGATCTGCGCACCGTGCAGCTCCCGCGCCCGCGCGAGCCCACGCGCCGCCACCGGGTCCAGGAGCACGCCCGGCCGGTACACCTTGCGGAGGCGGACGTCGTCGCGCCGGGCCGACGCCGCGTCCTCGACCGGCTGCGGCCCGTGGGTCACCACCCAGGTCCCGAGGTCGTTCGCGGCGCAAGAGATCTCCGTCGCGTGCGCGAAGAGGTGCGCGGTGCGGGCGAGCAGCTCCTCGTCCCCCTGGACGACCGTGACGGCCTCTCCGGTCTGCATGCCTCGATCCTGCACCCGGCGGCAGGGTGCTGCCAGGGTCGGCAACAACCTGCCACTCGCGTGACCCCCGCCCCGACCGCGCCGAGGCTGGACGACATGACGACCTCCCTCACCGCCCCCACCACCCCCGACGCCGCCGCTGCCGGCACCTGGCAGCTCGGCGACCGCACCGTGAACCGCCTCGGCTTCGGCGCCATGCGCCTGATCGGCACCCTCGGCTCCGCGACCGTCCGGCCGCGCGAGGACTCCGTCGCCGTGCTGCGCCGCGCCGTCGAGCTCGGGGTGAACCACATCGACACCGCCGCCTTCTACTTCTTCCCCACCCGCTCGGCGAACGAGCTCATCGGGGCCGCGCTGCAGCCCTACGCCGACGACCTGGTGATCACCACGAAGATCGGCGCGTCCCAGTCCCGCGACGGCGCCTTCGAGCCCTACGCCCGGCCCGACCAGCTGCGGGGCCAGGTCGAGGAGAACATCCGCCAGCTCGGCCTCGACCAGCTCGACGTCGTGAACCTGCGCTGGGGCACGGGCCTCACGACCGAGCCCGGCTCGGTGGCCGAGCACGTCGGCGCGCTCGCCGAGCTCCGCGACGCCGGCCTGGTCCGGAACATCGGCGTCTCCAACGTGCTGCCCGAACAGCTGACCGAGGCGCTGGAGATCGCCCCGATCGTGTGCGTGCAGAACCGGTACGGCCTGACGTACCGCGGCGACGACGCGCTCGTGGACCTGTGCGCCGAGCGCGGCGTCGCGTTCGTGCCCTTCTTCTCCGTCGCCGCGTCCGTGGCCGGCGCCGTCCCCGGCGCCCGGGCCGCGGACGACGCCGTCCGAGGATGGCGACGTCGTACTTCTTCGCCGGATCCGTCATGCGCTG
>JADHZE010000032.1 GCA_026934365.1 Isoptericola sp. QY 916
AGCAGCCCGACGCCGCCCCGCGCCGCGGCGCCACGCTCGAGCCCCAGGTGCGCACCGTGCTGCGCGTCCCCCTCGCCCAAGGCGGCGAGCTCGCCGCCCAGCTGCGCGCCTCCCTCGCCGTCCGGTCGGCCCGGCGGGAGGGCGGCGCCGTCCGCGTCCAGGTCGACCCGAAGGAGATGCTCTGATGGCTCCTGGCCCCGCCGAGGCCCTCGTCGACACGGTGGTGCTCGACTTCGGCAACGTGCTCGTCGGCTGGGACCCCTACGGGGCGTTCCCGGGGCGCACGCGCGCCGAGGTGGACGCCTGGATGGCGGACGTCGACTTCCCCGCCCTCAACCTCGCCCAGGACGCCGGGCGCAGCTGGACCGACGCCCGCGCCAGCCTGGCCGACCGGCCCCACCTGCAACCGTTGCTCGACGAGTACGTGGCGGGCTTCCCCGGCACCCTGACCGGGCCCGTCCCGGGCTCGGCGGAGCTCGTCGACGAGCTGGCGGCCGCCGGCGTGCGCCTCCTCGGGCTCACCAACTGGTCGGACGAGCTGTTCGGGCACGCCGCCGGGGCGGCCCCCGCGACGACGCGCATGGAGCACGTGGTGGTGTCCGGGCGGGTGGGGCTCGCGAAGCCCGACCCGGCGATCTTCCGGCACCTGATGGTCACGCACGACGTCGACCCCGCGCGCGCCGTCTTCGTCGACGACAGCCCCGCCAACGTCGAGGCCGCCCGCGAGCTGGGCTTCCACGCCGTCCGCTTCACCGACGCCGCGGCGCTGCGCGCCGCCCTGCGCGACCTCGGTCTCCCTGTCGGCCGGTAGCCGGCACGAGCACGAGGGAGGACGTCGACCGGACGGTCACGATGCCGGTCGGCGCCCACGACCCCTCGCGACCACGGCCGGGCCACGCCGCTGCATGACGCTCGACGGCGCCCCGGCGCTCGCGGACCGGGACCCGCTCGCCCGACTACGATCGGGTGGTGCGCCTGCTCTTCGCCGGAACCCCTGACCCTGCCGTCCCGTCCCTGCGCGCCCTGCTGGCGTCGCGCCACGAGGTCGTCGCCGTCCTGACCCGGGCGGACGCGCCCGCCGGACGCGGCCGCCGGCTCGTGCCCAGCCCGGTGCGCCTCGCGGCCGAGGAGGCCGGGATCCCGGTCCTCACCGAGCGCCCGCGCGGGGAGGAGTTCCTCGCGACGCTGCGCGAGCTCGACGTCGACGCCGCCCCCGTCGTCGCGTACGGGCACCTCCTGCGCGCCGACGTGCTCGCCGTCCCGCGCCTCGGCTGGGTCAACCTGCACTTCTCCGTCCTGCCCGCGTGGCGCGGGGCCGCCCCCGTGCAGCACGCCGTGCTCGCCGGGGACGAGGTCACCGGCGCGACGACGTTCCTCCTCGACGAGGGCATGGACACCGGCCCGGTGCTCGGCACCGCCACGGAGACGATCCGCCCCCGCGACACCTCCGGCGACCTGCTCGGCCGGCTGGCCACCAGCGGCGCCGACCTGCTCGTCGCGACCCTCGACGCCCTCGAGGACGGGACGCTCGCGCCCCAGCCGCAGCCCGCGGACGGAGTCTCCCTCGCGCCCAAGGTGACGACCGACGACGCCCGCGTCCGCTGGGACGACCCCGCACTCGCCGTCGACCGACGGATCCGCGCCGTCACCCCCGCCCCCGGCGCGTGGACCACTCTGCCGCCCACCGCCGGGCTCGACGCCGCCCCGGGGGCCCGCCTCGGCCTGGGTCCCGTCACCCCGCGACCCGACGTCGCCGACCTCGCCCCCGGCGAGGTGCGCCCCGGCAAGAAGGAGGTCCTCGTCGGGACCGCCACGCACGCCGTCGCGCTCGGGCACGTGCAGCCCGTCGGCAAGAAGCCGATGCCCGCCGCGGACTGGGCACGCGGCGCGCGCGGCCTCTTCACCGGGGACGCCGGCGACGCCTCCCTGCGCCTCGGGCAGGACGCCCGATGAGCGACGACCGCCGGGACGAGCGCCGCGCGCCCGCCCGCAACAGCAAGGGACGCCAGCGCAGCGCCGCCCGCACCCGTGGCGAGACGCACCGCAGCGCCCAGGCGCCCGGCGAGCGCCGCCGCCGCACCGACCCGGCCCGCACCGCGGCCTACGACGTGCTGCGCCAGGTGGACGGCTCCGACGCCTACGCCAACCTCGTGCTCCCGCCCCTGCTCCGCGAACGCAGGATCGCCGGCCGCGACGCCGCGTTCGCCACCGAGCTCGCGTACGGCACCCTGCGCCTGCGCGGACGCTACGACGCGATTCTCGCCCGCTGCGTGACCCGCCCCCTCGACCAGCTCGACCCCGAGGTGCTCGACGTCCTCCGCCTCGGCACGCACCAGCTCCTGGGGATGCGCGTCCCGTCCCACGCGGCCGTCTCCGAGACCGTCGCGCTCGCCCGCGACCGCGTGGGCGCCGGGCCGGCCCAGATGGTCAACGCCGTCCTGCGCGCCGTCGGACGCACGCCCCTCGAGGAATGGCTCGCCCGCCTCACCGAGGAGGCGCCCGACACCGTCACCGGGCTCGCCACGGTCGGCTCGCACCCGGTGTGGATCACCAGGGCCCTGCGCGAGGCGCTCGCGGGCCACGGACGCGGCCCCGACGAGATCGCCGACCTGCTCGACGCGGACAACGCCGCGCCCCGCGTGACCCTCGTCGCGCGCCCCGGCCTCGCGGCGCCCGACCTGCTCCAGGAGCAGGCCCACGACGCCGACGTGCGGCTCGAGCCGGGCCGCTGGGCGCCGACCGCGCTCGTCCTCGCCGGCGGCAGCGACCCCGCCGCGCTGCCTGCCGTCGCTGATGCCCGCGCAGGCGTCCAGGACGAGGGCTCGCAGCTCGTCACCCTCGCACTCGCAGGCGCCCCGCTCGACGGCGCCGACGCGCGCTGGCTCGACCTCTGTGCCGGGCCGGGCGGCAAGGCCGCCCTCCTCGCGGCGCTCGCGGGGGAGCGAGGCGCCACCCTCGTCGCCAACGAGGTGCAGCCGCACCGCGCCCGCCTCGTCGAGCGGGCCCTGCGCGCCGTGCCGGAGGGCGTCGTGGAGCGCGTGCGCACCGGCGACGGCCGGGAGGTCGGCACCGAGGAGCCCGCCGCCTACGACCGGGTCCTCGTCGACGCCCCCTGCACCGGGCTCGGCGCACTGCGCCGGCGTCCCGAGTCGCGCTGGCGCCGCACCCCGGCCGACCTGGGCACACTGACGGTGCTGCAGCGCGAGCTGCTCGCCTCCGCCCTCGACGCGGTGCGTCCCGGCGGTGTCGTCGCGTACGTCACCTGCTCCCCGCACCTGGCGGAGACGCGGCTCGTGGTCGATGACGTGCTGCGCCGCCGGGACGACGCGGAGCGCATCGACGCCCGGTCGGCGGTGCGCGACGCGCTGGTGCCCGGTGCGGACATCGATCTCGGCGCCCCGGACGGCGGCGCGCACGGGCTGGACGTGCAGCTGTGGCCGCACGCGCACGGCACCGACGCGATGCACCTCACGCTGCTGCGCCGGGTCGCGCGCTAGATGTCGGGATCTTCTTGCACTGCCCGGTGTTGCCAGGATATGGTGGCGCCACCCAGGGGGGTCAGGAAATCCCGACGCAACGAGGTGGCGACATGAACGGCGAACGATGGACGGTAGCGCGAAGCCCGCGCGACATCGGACGCTTCGTCCAGCAGACACGCAAGCGCGAAGGCCTGAGCCAGGGGGCGCTCGCGGACGAGCTCGGGCTGACCCGACAGTACGTGTCCGAGGTCGAGTCGGGTGTCGAGAACCTCTACATCACGCGACTGTTCGAGATGTTCGACGCCTTGGGCGTCGACGTGCGGCTGGCGGAGAGGGCGGGCCGTGCCGGCGAGTGAGCTCGACGCGTGGCTGTACGGGGTCCGGGTAGCCCGGTTCGTCGGGCGTTCGAGTCCACGGGGGACTCACAGGGTCGACCTGGAGTGGGATGCCGGAGCGGTCGCGCGATGGGGATACGGCGCGCGCGTGCTGTCCCACCTCCTCCCCATGGACCCGGACGCACCGCCGTCGTCGGCCCGGGTGACGGCCTGGCTCGACGGGCTGATGCCCGAGGGGCGCGTGCGTGACTCCATGGCGATGGAGGCCGGCGTCGACCCCGAGGATTCCGTCGGCTTCTTCGCCGCCTTCGGAGGTGACACCGTCGGTGCCCTCCTGCTCGTACCTCCTGGGGCCGACCCGGAACCGGCGGCACGACCGGCGACCCGTCTCGACGACCGAGGCGTGGCGACGCTCCTTCGGGAGAGCCTGGCACGTGCCGGCGGGCATGGACGCAGCAGGCACCTGACGAGCTCCCTGCCCGGTATGGAGCCCAAGATCGGGCTCGTACGCGACGAGCACGGCTGGCTCCGTGCGTCGCCCACCCAGCCGACGACGCACATCCTCAAGGTGGCGCGCGAGGCGGGCTCTCCCACGGCCGACCTGGTCGATACGGAGGCCGCCGCGCTCGACCTGGCCCGCCGCGTGGGTCTCACGTCGATCGACGCCGAGGTGGTCACGTTCGACGACGTTCGCGCGATCGTCGTCTCACGCTACGACCGCGTGCCCGACGCGGACGCCCCGGGCGGTCAGCGACGGGTGCACCAGGAGGACGCGGCGCAGGCGCTCGGCATCAACACCCGCGACCCCGAGCGCAAGTTCCAGCACGGGCGCGCGCTGCCCTCCCTGGCCCGGATCGCCCGCACGCTGCGCGACGACGGCGCCCGGCCCGACGGCCTGCTCGCCCTCACGACCCTGAACCTGGCGGTCGGGAACACCGACGCGCACGCGAAGAACGTCTCGGTGCTCCGGCGCGCGGACGGCACGGTCGCGCTCGCGCCCGCCTACGACGTGTCCATGCACCTGCACCACGCGCACGCGTCGCGGGTCTTCGCGATGGACGTGTCCGGGGAGCGCGACATGGACCGCATCACGGCCGAGCACCTCGTCGGGGAGGGGGAGTCGTGGGGGCTGCCCCGCCGCCGTGCCCTGCGCGCCGTGGCGGCCACGCTCGACGGCCTGCGCACCGGGCTCGAGGAGATCGGCCGCGACGCGCACCCGGGCGTGGGCCCCGAGGCGTGGCGGACCGTGGAGGACCGGACCGACACGCTGCGTGCCGGGCTGCACTCCTGAGGCGCGCAGGCGCGTCAGGCGAGGGTGAGCTGCAGCAGCGTGGTGCTCACGGTGCGGCCGTGCTTGACCCCGACGTCGCGCAGCACGCCGGCGACCTCGAAGCCGAACCGGCGGTGCAGGGGCAGGGAGCCGGCCGCCGCGGGGTCGTCGGCCACGACGGCCACGACCTGCCGCACGCCGGCGCGCGAGCAGGCCTCGAGCAGCGCCGTCATGAGCAGGGAGCCGACGCCGCGTCCCTGGGCCGCGGGGGCGAGGTAGATCGTGTCCTCCACCGTGTACCGGTAGGCGGCCTTGGGGCGCCAGGGGGACGCGTACGCGTAGCCGACGACGGCCCCGTCGACCTCGGCCACGAGGAACGGCAGGCCGCGGGCGTCCAGGTCCACGAGGCGCTGGCGCCACGCGGCGACGTCGGGGGCCTGCTCGTCGAACGTCACGGCCGTGCCGGTGACGTACGGCTCGAGGATGGCCGCGACGGTGGGCAGGTCGTCGGCGACGGCGGCACGCACGACCGGGGGCGCGACGGCCGTCGTCGGCGACGGCTCGGTGGGGGAGGGGAGCGGTGGCACGGGGCGAGCGTAGTGGCTGCGCCGCCTACGCTGGGCGCATGCCTGCGCTGATCAACCCGAGCATCCTGTCGGCCGACTTCGCGAACCTCGAGCGCGACCTGGGGGCCATCGCCACCGCCGACTACGCCCACGTGGACGTCATGGACAACCACTTCGTGCCGAACCTCACGCTGGGCCCGCCGGTCTTCGAGCGGCTCGCGCAGGTCTCGCCGGTGCCGCTCGACGCACACCTGATGATCGAGGACCCGGACCGCTGGGCGCCCGCGTACGCGGAGGCCGGGGCCGCCTCGGTGACGTTCCACGCGGAGGCTGCCACGGCTCCGGTCCGCCTCGCGCGGGAGCTGCGGCGCCTGGGGGCGAGGGCGGGCGTCGCGCTCCGGCCGGCGACGCCGGTGGAGCCGTTCCTCGACCTCCTGCCGGAGATCGACATGATCCTCGTCATGACCGTGGAACCCGGCTTCGGCGGGCAGTCGTTCATCGACGGCACGCTGCCGAAGATCCGGCGCGCCCGGCAGGCGGTGGGGGAGTCGGGGCTGGACGTGTGGATCCAGGTCGACGGGGGAGTGTCGCGCGACACGATCGAGCGCGCGGCGGACGCGGGGGCGAACGTCTTCGTCGCGGGCTCCGCCGTCTACGGGGCGGAGGACGTACCGGCGGAGATCGAGGCGCTGCGGGGTCTGGCGTCGGCGCACGCCCACTGATCCTCGGGGGGAGTGGTCCCGGGTCCGCTTCTCCTCACAAAAATAGTGTGCCAAGCGCCATGAACCACCGGAACTCACCGTCCCGAGGGACGAAACCGCGCCCGGAGCCCGGGGTCCCGGCGTCTAGGCTGAGCGGGTGAAGACGTTCGACTCCCTGTTCGCCGAGCTGACCGAGAAGGCCACGACCCGCCCCGCCGGGTCGGGGACCGTGGCCGAGCTGGACGCCGGCGTGCATGCGATCGGGAAGAAGATCGTGGAGGAGGCGGCCGAGGTCTGGATGGCCGCCGAGCACGAGACCGACGAGGCGGCCGCGGAGGAGATCTCGCAGCTGCTGTACCACCTGCAGGTGCTCATGCTGGCCAAGGGGCTGACGCTCGAGGACGTGTACGCGCATCTGTGAGCGCCCGGACCGGGGTCGCACCGTCACGGTGCGGCCCCGACGTCCGTCGCGCGCGCCCAGCCGCCCGACACGTCCCGACCTGATCAGAACGAGGTAACGCAGTGCTCCGTATCGCCGTCCCCAACAAGGGGTCCCTCTCCGTCCCGGCCTCCGACATGCTGCGCGAGGCGGGCTACCGCCAGCGCCGCGACACCCGCGAGCTCGTGCTCGCCGACCCGGACAACGGCGCCGAGTTCTTCTTCCTGCGCCCGCGCGACGTCGCGGTGTACGTGGGGTCCGGCACCGTCGACGTCGGCATCACCGGCCGCGACCTGCTGCTCGACTCGGGGGCGGACGCCGTCGAGCACCTGCCGCTGGGCTTCGCCGCGTCGACGTTCCGGTTCGCCGCGCCGGCGGGCACCATCACCGACGTCGACCAGATCGCGGGACGCCGGGTGGCGTCCTCGTACGACACCCTGGTCCGGTCCTACCTGCGCGAGCGGGGGATCGAGCCGTCGGCGGTGGTGCACCTCGACGGCGCGGTGGAGAGCTCCGTGCGCCTGGGCGTCGCGGACGTCATCGCCGACGTCGTCGAGACGGGCACCACGCTGCGCGCGGCGGGCCTGGAGGTGTTCGGTGAGCCGATCCTGCGCTCCGAGGCGCTGCTCATCCGCCGCAGCGACGTCGCGGAGCCGGCCGGGCTGGACGTGCTCACCCGGCGCCTGCAGGGCGTCATCACCGCGCACGAGTACGTGCTCATGGACTACGACGTGCCGATGGAGCTCGTGGACGCCGCCGTGGCGGTGACCCCCGGCTTCGAGTCGCCCACCGTGTCACCGCTGCACAACGGCGAGTCGGCGGCGGTGCGGTCGATGGTGAAGCGCTCGGAGACGAACCGCGTGATGGACGCGCTGTACGAGGTGGGGGCACGCGGCATCATCGTGACCTCCATCCACGCCAGCCGCCTGTGACCTGGCGGGTCGGCGCCCGCCGGCCTGTCGAGCACGCGCGCGCGGTGGCAGCGTGGTCGGCATGAGCTCGTCACGCTTCCGCACGTTCCGCCCGCTGTGGGGCCAGGTCTCGGCCTGGTTCGTGTGGGTGGTCGCCGCGGTCGGGAGCGTCGTGGTCGGCCTCAGCTCGAACGGGCCGATGGGCGCGGCCGCGGTGAACAAGGTCTCCTTCATCGTCTTCGCGCTCGGCGTCACCTGGCTGCTGTGGCGGCTCGGCGGCGTGCATGCCGTCCCGTCGGAGGAGAGCCTGCGGGTCCGCAACCTCGTCCGCTCCCGGACGCTCGCGTGGGCGGAGATCGTCGAGGTGCGGCTCGGCCCCGACGACCCGTGGGTGCGGCTCGACCTCGCCGACGGCGGCACGATCGCCGTCATGGGCATCCAGCGCGCCGACGGCGAGCGGGGGATGGCGGAGGCGCGGCGGCTGAGGTCCCTCGTCGTGAGCCTCGGCGAGGCGCCGGACCGCACCTGACCGCCTTCGCCACCGCCGCGACACGACGAAGCCCCGCGAGCCGTGCGGTTCGCGGGGCTTCGTCGTGTCGCGGGCAGGCCGCCCGGTGCGTCAGGCCGTGCGGGCCGGACGACGGTCGGTGCGGGGCCGCTCCGTGCGCGGGGCGCGGCGCTCCGGCGCGCCCTTGTCGACGGAGATGCGGAGCGCCTTGCCGGCCACGTGGGCGCGGCCGATCCGGTTCATGTCGGCGTCGTCGAGCGGCCGCGTGATGTCGACCAGCGAGAAGTTGCCGAAGATGTCGATCTTGCCGATGTCGCTGCCCGACAGGCCGCCCTCGTGCGTGAGCGCCCCGACGATGCCGCGCGGCTGCGCGCCGTGCGTGTGGCCGACGGAGATGCGGTAGCGCGTGCCGGCGGCAGGACGGCGGATGCCGCGGCCGCGGTCGTCCCGGTCGCGGTCCGAGCGGGGGTGGCGGCCGGTGCGGTCGCCGTCACGCTCGGTCCGCTCGGCGCGGTGCGTCTCGCGGGTGCGCCCGCCCTTGGCCTCGGCCCGCTCGCGCTCGTGCTCCTCCTGGGCTGCGCGCTGCTGGGGGCCGTCGTCCCCGACCGCGAGCGCCAGGAGGGCGGCCGCGACCTGCAGGGCGTCGTCGCCACCCTCGACGGGGGCCGACGTACCTTCGGCGTCCGCGGCGTCGGACGCGGAGCCGGCGCGCTCCTGGAGCATCCGGGTGTACAGGTCGAGGCGGCCGGCCTCGATGCGCGTGCCGACGGCGTCGAGGAGGCGACGGGCGCGGTGCTCCGAGACGTCGCGGGGCGAGGGGATCTCGACCTCGGCGAGCGTCGTGCGGATGGTCCGCTCGATGTGCTTGAGCTTGCCGCGCTCGTGGGGCGTGACGAACGACAGGGCGCGGCCGGTGCGCCCGGCGCGTCCGGTGCGCCCGATGCGGTGCACGTAGGCCTCGGGCTCGCGGGGGATGTCGAAGTTGACGACGAGGCCGATGCGGTCGACGTCGAGGCCGCGGGCGGCGACGTCGGTGGCGACGAGCACGTCGAGGGCGCCGGACTTGAGGCGCTCGACGATCTTCTCGCGCTCCTTCTGGGCGACGTCGCCGGAGATGGTGGCGGCGGCGGTGCCGCGCTCCACGAGGGCGGCGCCGACCTCCTCGGCGTCCTTGCGCGTGCGGGTGAAGACGATGGTGGCGTCGGCGTCGGAGGTGGCGAGCACCCGGACGAGGGAGCCGATCTTGTGCCGGAAGGGCACGACGGCGTAGGTCTGCTCGACGGTCGACACGGTGGAGGACTGACGGGAGACGGCGATCGCGACGGGGTCGGTGAGGTGGGTCTCGGCGACGGCGCGGATCGCGGGAGGCATGGTCGCGGAGAACAGGGCGACCTGTCGCTTCGCGGGCGCCTGGCCGAAGATCGTCTCGACGTCCTCGGCGAAGCCCATGCGGAGCATCTCGTCGGCCTCGTCGAGGACGAGGAACTTGACGCCGTCGAGGGAGAGGGTGCCCCGCTCGAGGTGGTCCATGACGCGGCCGGGGGTGCCGACGACGACGTGCACGCCGTCGCGCAGGGCGCGCTGCTGCGGCTGGTAGGGGGAGCCGCCGTACACAGAGGTGACGCGCACCCCGGGCAGGTGGGTGGCGAACGACTCGACGGCCTCGGCGACCTGGAGCGCGAGCTCGCGGGTGGGGGCGAGGACGAGGGCCTGCACGTGCCCGCCGGCGACGGAGGCCCGCGGGTCGAGTGCGGCGAGCAGCGGGATGCCGAAGGCGGCGGTCTTGCCGGTGCCGGTCTGGGCGACGCCGGTGATGTCGCGGCCGGCGAGGAGCTCGGGGATGGCGCGCGCCTGGATGGGTGACGGCGTCGTGAACCCGAGGTCGTCGACGGCGGCCTGCAGCGGTGCGGGGAGGCCGAGGTCGGCGAACGTGGGGTCCTGCCCGGTGGTCTGCCCGGAGGTGGGCTCGGTGGGCAGGGTGGAGTCAGGGGTGCTCAAGAGGGGTCACCGTTCTGTGGGTGGTGGGGGAGGAGTCCTGTACCGCCGAGGAGGCGGCACGGTCGCTCGGTCCCGGACACACACCAGCCCCGCTCTGAGCGGGGCACAACGAACACGCGGGAGGCACGACGAACTCCGAAGGTGGTCCCAGTCTACCGGCCGGGGCCGGTGGTCGTCCGGCGGGTGCCGGTGAGTTCGGCCACTGGGCGCAGGCCGCGTGCGTAGGATGTGCCCCGTGCAGGAGGGCCAGGAGATCAGCAGCCGGGTCTTCACGATCCCGAACCTGGTGAGCTTGCTGCGCCTGGCCCTGGTGCCAGTGTTCGCGGTGCTGATCGTGGTGGGCGAGGACGTGTGGGCCCTCGCGGTCCTGGCCTTCTCCGGCTTCACGGACTGGCTGGACGGCGTGCTGGCGCGGCGGCTGCACCAGGTGACGCGGCTGGGGCAGATGCTCGACCCGGCGGCGGACCGCCTCTTCATCTTCGTCACCCTGATCGGCCTGACCTGGCGGGACGTGATCCCGCTGTGGATCCTCGTGGTGATCGTCGCCCGGGACGTGATGCTCGCGTGCCTGCTGCCGGTGCTCGCGCGGCACGGGTACGGGCCGCTGCCGGTGAGCTTCGTGGGCAAGGCCGGGACGTTCGCGCTCCTGTACGCGTTCCCGCTGCTCCTCCTGGCGACGGTGCCGGGTGGGGTCGGCGCGGCGGCGCACGTCGTGGGCTGGGCGTTCACGTGGTGGGGCGTCGGCCTGTACTGGGTGGCGGGCGTGCAGTACCTGCGGCAGGCGCGCGAGCTGCTGGTGGCCGCGAGCGCCGGGCCCGACGTCGAGGGCTCGGGGGGCGAGGCGTGACGGCGCCGGTGCGCGCGCCGGGGCGCCGTCGCCCGGACGAGTCGATGACCCTGCTGGTCGAGGTGATGGAGAAGCCTCTCGACCCGGGGTACGCGGAGGAGGCCGAGCGGCGCGCGGAGGCGGCGCGGGCCGGGCGCCCGACGGGACGGCGGGGGCTCTCCGTCGTGCTCCTGCTGCTGCTGGCCGCCCTGCTGGGTCTGCTGACCGTGTCCGCGGCGCGCCAGCTGCGAGCGCCCCAGGCCGAGGTGGCGGCAGCGCGCGAGGTGCTGGAGACGCAGATCGTGGACCGGCGCGACGAGGTGGACGCGCTGCAGGCCCGGTCGGTGGCGCTGAGCGACGAGATCGAGGCGTTGCAGCACACCGCACTCGCCAGCGAGGACCCGGGCCTCCTGCAGACGCTCCAGCGCGACGGCGTGGTGAGCGGGTCGGCGGCGGTCAGCGGTCCGGGCCTGGTGGTCTCCCTGTCCGACGGTGACGCCGCGCAGTCCGAGTCCGACCCCGACGCGAGCGCCCGGGTGCGGGACGCGGACGTGCAGACCGTGGTGAACGCCCTGTGGGCTGCGGGCGCGGAGGCGATCTCGGTGGACGACCAGCGGCTGACGTCGCTGTCCGCGATCCGCAACGCCGGTGACGCCATCCTGGTGGACCTCGTGCCGCTCCCGGGGCCGACCTACACGATCCGGGCGATCGGTGACCCTGACGACATGCAGACCGCGTACGCTCGCTCCGGCGCCCCGGCGTACCTGCAGCTGCTGGGGTCGCGCTACGGGATCCAGTCGAGCGTGACCCCGCAGAGCGACCTGTCGCTGCCGGGCGTGGGGAACCAGACCCTGCGGTACGCGTCGCCGTCGGGTGCGGGGGAGTCCTCGCAGCCGGGCGACGACGCCCAGGGGGCACCGCAGAGCACACGTGAGAGCACATCGCCGGGGACGTCGCAGAGGACGTCGTCGTCCGACACCGAGGAGGAACGCTCATGATCGCCGCGATCGGGCTCGTGATCGGCGTGATCGCCGGGCTGGTGCTGCAGCCGACCGTGCCGGTGGCGTTGCAGCCCTATCTTCCGATCGCGGTCGTGGCCGCGCTGGACGCCTTGTTCGGGGGCCTCCGCGCCAAGCTCGACGGCCTGTTCGACGACAAGGTGTTCCTGGTGTCGTTCCTGTCGAACGTGGTCGTGGCGGCGTTCATCGTGTTCCTGGGCGACCAGCTGGGCGTGGGTGCGCAGCTGTCGACCGCGGTCGTGGTGGTGCTGGGCATCCGGATCTTCTCGAATGCGGCGGCCATCCGCCGCCACCTGTTCAAGGCGTGAGCGGCGGATGAGCGACCCGAAGGGCGACCGCCCCGACACCCCCGACGTCACCGACGTCGCCGGCACCGACGACGACGCCACCGCCGGGACCCCGTCGTCGGGCGCCACGGATGGTGGCATCGACGACGGCGCGGGCACCGCCCCGAGCGCCGGGCCCTCCCAGGACCGCGACGCCCGCGAGACCCCCGGCGCGGAGGACGAGCAGTCCGACGTCGCGGAGGAAGCGGATCTCCCGGAGGAGGCCGCACCCCTTGCCGTCCCTTCCGACGAGGCACCGGTCGACGTCCCCTCCACGCAGGCCGACACCTCTGCGGAGGGCGCTGCCCTCGGTGCCGAGCCTGCGGACGACGAGGAACCGGTGACCAGCGCCGCGCCGCTCGTCGACGCGGACGTGCCGCCTGCGGACGACGAGACCGACGGGGCGCCGCCGCCCCCGATCGAGACTCCGGCCGTGACGGACGTCGGACCGGGGCACGACGAGCAGGGGCACCATGAGCCGGAGAGCGCGGACCTCGCCGACGAGAGCCCGGCCGGGGGCACCGAGGCGGCGGCTGGTGCGAGGCCCCTGACCGGGACTCCGACGAGCGAGCCGGCGACCGAGCCCACGGCCGACGGGACCGTCGGGACCGCGGACCCCGCACCGAGCGGCTGGCGCCGGCTCGGGGCGGCGCTGCGCCCCCGGGCGAGCCGGTCCCAGGTGCTGGCGGGCGTGCTGTGCGCCGCGCTGGGGTTCGCGCTGGTCGTGCAGGTGCAGCAGTCGGCGTCGGACCAGCTGTCGTCGGCCCGGCAGGAGGACCTGGTGCGCCTGCTCGACGAGGTCACGGACCGGGCGCAGCAGCTCGGTGACGAGGTCTCGGGGCTGGAGGCGACGCGCGACGAGCTGGAGTCCGGCTCCGGGCAGGCGCGGTCGGCCCTCGAGCTGGCGGAGCAGCGTGCGGAGTCCGAGGGCATCCTGTCGGGACGGCTGCCGGCGCAGGGCCCGGGCGTGCGGGTCACGATCCAGGACCCGGGCGCCGCGCTGAAGGCGTCACAGATGTTCAACGTGCTGGAGGAGCTGCGCAACGCGGGTGCGGAGGTCGTCGAGCTCAACGGGGTGCGCCTCGTCACGTCCACCTGGTTCGAGGACGAGGGGAACGCGATCGTCGTCGACGGGACGTCCCTGTCCTCCCCGTACGAGTGGACCGTCATCGGCGACCCCGAGACGATGGACCGCGCGCTGGAGATCCCGGGCGGCGCGCTCGCGACGGTGCGCACGGCGGGCGCCGAGGCGTCGACGGCCCGCGAGGACGCGGTGAAGATCACGGCGGTCACGCCGCCGCAGGAGCCCGAGTACGCCCAGCCGGAGCGCGAGCGCGGCTGACGAGTCCGACGTGCGATCGGGCGTGCCCTCCGGAGGTGGGCGGGCTTCCCGCCCGTGCCCCGGTCGGGGTAGGTTTGTCGGACGACGGCGCACGTCGGACGCACAGTCGGCCTTCCGGGGGCACCGGCCCTCGGGCCGGCCGGCAGCGTCGCCCGACCCACCGGCCCGACCTCACAGGAGGACTGATGACGGACCCCCGCTCTCTTCCGCCGCACCAAGCGGCCGCGGACACCACCGCGCACCTGGGGCGCGTGGGCGCGCCCGCGGAGGAGCAGGCGTTCCGGATCCCGCTCACCGCCGAGGAGGCCGCCGCCGTCGCGGCACTGCCGCGGCACTCGGCGCTCCTGGTGGTGCAGTACGGCTCCGGAGCGGTCGGGGAGCGTTTCCTGCTGGACTCCGACCGCGCGGTCGCCGGCCGCAGCGAGCAGGCCGACATCTTCCTCGACGACGTGACGGTGTCGCGCAAGCACGCGGAGTTCGCCCGCGAGGGCGACCGCTTCGTCGTCCGGGACATCGGCTCGCTCAACGGCACGTACGTCAACCGGGAGCGCATCGACGCGGCGCCGCTGACCACGGGCGACGAGGTGCAGATCGGCAAGTTCCGCATGTCGTTCCACGCCAGCCCGCAGGCGCCGCGGGACCCGCAGGCGCCCGCGTCGTGACGGCGGCGCAGGCCGCGCAGGGCGAGGAGCCCGGCGGTGCGCCGGAACCCTGGCCGCGGGGGATCTCGCGCCAGGCGACGATGCGGATCTCCGACGTGCTCGCCCAGCTGGGCCCGGAGTTCCCGTCCGTCTCGCACTCCAAGCTGCGGTTCCTCGAGGACCAGGGACTGATCGACCCGGTGCGCACCCCGTCGGGCTACCGGCAGTACAGCCCCGCCGACGTCGAGCGCCTGCGGTTCGTGCTGACGGAGCAGCGGGACTCGTACCTGCCGCTGAAGGTCATCAAGGAGCGTCTCGCCGAGATGGACGCGGGGGAGCCCGCGCCCGGCCCGGCCCCCCGGCTCGCCGACGCGGGTGCCGCGACAGAGGTCGCCCGGCGGCGGTGGACGGTGGAGTCCGTCGCCGAGGCGACCGGCACGACGCCCCGTTTCGTGCAGGAGCTGGTGTCCGCGGGCGTGCTGCAGGCCCGGGCCGGCAGCCGGCTGGACGACGGCGCCCCTGACGTGGTGCGGATCGCGGCGCGGCTCGCGGAGCACGGCATCGAGCCGCGGCACCTGCGGTCGTTGCGCGCGTCGGCGGACCGGCACGTGGGCCTGGTCGACCAGCTGGTGGCGCCCTACCGCAGCCAGCAGACCCCGTCCGCACGCGCCCAGGGTGCGGAGCTGGCGGCCGAGGTGGGCGAGCTGCTCGCCCGCCTGCACTCGACATGGGTGCGCCAGGGGTCGAGCGACCTCGTCTGACCGGCCCGTCGCGGTCGCGGGCTGCGCCGTCGCGATCCGGCTCGCCCCCGGGCGACGTGCGGCACCGTGCGGACGTACCGTGGATCGGTGGAACCCGACGACGCGAGCGACGCCCCGATGGTCCCGGTGGAGGTCCTCGGGGTGCGGCAGCAGCAGCACGACCAGGAGATCGTCGTGCTGCTCCTGGACGCCGCCGCGAACCTCGCCGTCCCCATCGTCATCGGGGCGCGCGAGGCGTCGGCCATCGCGATGGCGCAGGCCGGGCTCGTGACCCCGCGCCCGATGACGCACGACCTGCTGCGGGACCTCCTCGGCGCGGTGGGCGTCGAGCTCGAGCGGGTCGAGATCGTCGCGCTCGACGGCGGGGTGTTCTTCGCCGAGCTCGTCCTGTCGAACGGCACCCGCCTCGACTCGCGCGCGTCGGACGCCATCGCCCTGGCGGTGCGGACGGGGAGCCCGGTGCTCTGCTCCGCCGAGGTGGTCGCCGTCGCCGGCGTCGAGGTGGTGGACGTCGAGCAGCAGCGCGAGGTGGAGAAGTTCCGCGACTTCCTGGACCACGCGACCGCGGCGGACTTCACGGCGCCCGGGGGACCGCACGAGCCGGGCACCCCACCGAACGGTGGGGAACGGCCTGACGACGCGCCCCCCTGACGTCGCCACGCCCGGACCGACCCTCGACCTCCGGTTGACGGTCGGACTCGGTTACCGTAGGAGCCGAACCCTCAAGTCGTGATCGACAGTTGAGGGACGGGCGCAGGCCCCGGCGCGGGGCGCACGGCAGCGCGACACGCGGTCCCGCTCGGCGCCGACGTCGTTGACGACCCCCCAGGGGCGTCCTAGCGTGGAGTCCAACACCAGGAGGCACAGTGAACAGCAGCGGTGAGGCAAGCGTCCCCACGGGTGCTTCGGTGCCGCACGGCGCCCAGGGGCTCCTCTTCGGCGAGGACCTCACGGAGCAGGACGCCGCGACCGGGTATCGCGGCACCACGGCGTGCCGGGTCGCCGGGATCACCTACCGCCAGCTCGACTACTGGGCCCGCACCGGGCTCGTGGAGCCGTCCATCCGGCCCGCGACCGGCTCGGGCACGCACCGTCTGTACAGCTTCCGCGACATCCTCGTGCTCAAGGTGGTCAAGCGACTCCTCGACACCGGGGTCTCGCTGCACCAGATCCGCAGCGCCGTCACGCACCTGCGCGAGCGCGGCGTCGAGGACCTGGCGCAGATCACGCTCATGAGCGACGGCGCGTCCGTCTACGAGTGCACGTCGCCCGACGAGGTCGTGGACCTCGTCCAGGGCGGCCAGGGCGTGTTCGGCATCGCCGTGGGCCGCGTGTGGCGCGACATCGAGGGCACCCTGTCCGAGATGCCGACCGAGTCCCTCGAGGACGAGGAGCCCGCCGCGCACGAGGGCGACGAGCTCGCCGCCCGGCGCCGCGCACGCACCGCGGGCTGACAGCGTCAGCGTCCGCCAGCCGCCCCCCCCCCAGCGGGATCAGAGGAAAGGGCGCAGCGGTGACATGAGCCGCTCGGCGACCTTCGAGAGCGGGTGCCGGCGCTGCCACTCCGCGAGGGTCAGCTCCCGCGAGTTCGACTGGTCCATGCGGAACGCGTCCTCGAGCTGCCCCGCGAGACCGTCGTCCACGACCTCGAGGTTGATCTCGTAGTTGCCCGTGAGGCTCAGCCGGTCGATGTTCGCGGTGCCGACCGTGGTCCAGCGCCCGTCGATCGTCGCGGTCTTCGCGTGGATCATCGCCCCCTGGTAGAGAAGGATCCGCACGCCGCCGCGCAGCAGCGTCGAGTAGTGGCCGCGGGCGAGCCAGTCGGCCACCACGTGGTTCGACCGTTCCGGCACGAGGACGCGCACGTCGACCCCGCGCGCCGCGGCCGCGAGCAGCCCCGCCTGGATGTCCTCGTCGGGGATGAAGTACGCCTGGGTGATGTACACGTGCGAGCAGGCGCGGTCGATCGCGTCGAGGTAGATGCCCCGGATGGGGAAGACGAGCTCCGAGGGCGCGTTGCGCGCCGCCCGCAGCTCGGGCAGCCACAGCGAGGAACCGACGTCCTGCAGGACCGGCAGGCGCGGCCCGCGCCACCGGTTCCAGAAGTCGACGAACGCGTTCCGCAGCTCCCACGCCGACGGGCCCGTGAGGCGCAGGTGCGTGTCGCGCCACTGCGTCGCGTAGAGGGAGCCGATGTTGTACCCGCCGACGAACGCGGTCTCGTCGTCGACGACGAGGATCTTGCGGTGGTCGCGGCCAGAGCGCCGCACGTCGAGCATCAGCAGCCCGGGCCGCATCGCAGGGAAGCGCAGCACGTGCACGCCGGGCAGGTCGTAGAAGCGCCGGGAGATCACGAGGTTCGCGAAGCCGTCGTAGACGACGTAGACCGCGACGCCGCGGGCCGCCGCCTCCACCAGCGCCTGCTTGAACTGGCGGCCGACCTCGTCGTCCTTCCAGATGTACGTCTCCAGGAAGATCTCCCGCTGCGCGCCGCGGATCGCCTCGAGCATCGCGTCGTAGAGGTCCGCGCCGTACGTGTAGAGCGTCGCGCTGGTGTCCTCGATCTCGGTCGACGACGGCGGGGCCGTGGGGAACGGCTCGTCGAGCGGGTACTGGTGGCGGCGGAACCGCTCCAGCCCCATCACCGTGGCCGCGGCCGCCACCGGGACCGCCGCGGCGAGCACCGCGCCGCGGGTCGCGTACCGGCGCAGGGCAGGCCAGTCGATCTGGACGCGGACGGGCTTGCGGAGGCGGCGGAAGCGAGGCGGCACGAGGCTCACCGTAGTCACGGGGCGTCGGCGCCGCGCGCCGAACTGTCGGGTACGTCGGTGATGTCACCCGCCGCCGCGGCGGTCGGTGCCTCTGCCGCGGTCGACGCGGGTGCGGCGAGGCCGGCCGAGAGCGGGTGCGACCGGATAGCCGCGGCGAGCTCGCCCTCGATCCGGTCGAGGTACACGCCGGTGGTGGCGATGGACCGGTGCCCGAGCAGCTCCGCGACGACCTTGACGTCCCAGCCCTCGGCCACCAGGAGGGTGGCCGTGGTGTGCCGCAGCGCGTGCGGCGTCGCGGGCCGGCGGTAGGGGGCGGGCATCCGCTCGACGGCGCGCGCGAGCAGGGCCCGCACCGTCTGCGTGTCGACGCGACGGCCGCGCCAGGTCAGCAGCAGGGCGCGCTGCGCGTCCGGGTCGTCGGCCCGTCGGGCCGCGAGCCGGGGCCGCAGCTCGTGCAGGTACTCCTCGAGCGCCGCGGCCAGGGGCGCGGAGAGCGCGACCGTCCGGATCGACCCGCCCTTGCCGACGATCCGCCACCGCGTCTCCTCGGGCTCGCGCGTGAAGTCCGCGACGTCCGCGCGGGCCAGCTCCGACACCCGCGGGCCGAGCACGAGGAGCAGCGCGACGACCAGGCGGTCGCGCAGCGCCAGCGCCTGGTCCGACCGCGCGGCGCGCGTCCCGGTCCCTGCCGCGGTCGCGGGCCGGTCGGGCACCGCTGACGCCTGCAGCAGGGCGCCCGCCGCCGACGCCGACAGCGCCGTCCGTTCCACCCGCAGGCGGTCGCGGGAGCGGGCGGGCGGCGCCGCCCACTGCATCGGGTCCGCCTGGACCCAGCACTGCCGGGCCGCGTGCGCGAAGAAGCGGCTCACCGACTGCCGGAACCGGTTGACCGTGGCGACCGAACGTCCGGGGGCACCCTTACGGCCCGGGTCGCTGTACCGGCCGTCGGGGCTGGCCTGGTAGCGCACGAGCGCGTCGTCGACGTCCTCGCCGGTCACGTCGTCGAGCACGCGGTCGTCGCCGACCAGGGCGGCGAACTCGCGCACGTCGCGCTCGTAGCTGCGTGCCGTGGCGGGCGAGAGGATCCCGCGCACGCTCTCCACCTGCACCGACGCGAGGTAACGGTCGGCGGCCGCGGCCACCGTGAGGCGGTTCAGACGGGGAGGGGCGACCACGGGACCAGGCTAGGCGGGCGCACCGACACGACCGTCGCACGGCGCCGAGCAGGGCCGCGAGCGCCGTGGGTCCCCGGGCAGGACGTCGCCGCGCCAGGCGACGTGCTGGTCCTGGCGTGCGACGCCGTACCGGGCGGCGGTGACCCAGTCCTCCACCCGGCGTCGTGCTGACCGGAGCGGCCCGGCCGCGACGAGTGTGTACCACGGGCCCAGCCGGCTCTCCTGGGCGTCGCGGGGGAGCGGCGGGCTCAGACGTCGAAGAGGGTGGGGTGCTCGAGGTGCACCCCCTCGGCCTCGAGCATGCGCAGTTTGGTGCGCCGCCCACCGCGCGCGGAGAACCCGCCGACCTGGCGGCCCGCGGCGAGCACGCGGTGGCACGGCACGATCGGCGGGAACGGGTTGCGCCCGAGGGCCTGGCCGACCGCCTGCGCCGCGCCGGGGGTGCCGAGCCGTGCCGCCACCTCGCCGTAGGTGAGGGTGTCGCCTGCCGGGATGGTGCGCACCACCTCGTACACGCGGCGGTCGAAGTCCGGGACGGCTGCGAGGTCGAGGTCGACGTCGGTCAGGTCGCCGGCGCCCGTCCCGAGCAGGCAGGCGACCTCGGCCACGACGCCGGCGATCGCGGGGTCCGGGTCGCTCTCGCGGGCGGCCGGGTACCACCGCGTGACGGCGGCGCGGGTGTTCTGCGCCGAGCCGTGGGGGAGTGCGGTGCCCACGACGGTGCCCGGCGCGCGCCACACGAGGGCGCAGTGCCCGATCGCGGTGGGGAAGACGCAGAAGGCGAGCCCGCCGGGGGGAGTGGCCATGTCGCTCACCGTAGTCACGCCGTCCGACACGACACCGGCGGGGAGCGGGAGGGCGATCCTGCGGGGGTGCGGGCAGCCGATGCCGTGATCCGCACGAGACCACTGTGTTGTGTCATACACAATGGTTTGAGGTGTATGTCCGAATCATCCTACCGCGCACCATGGTGGATGGCGAGAGCCTTGCCGTCCGGTCGTCGTGAGCCCCGAGCGCACAAGGTCGGTGCGGCGCACCGTCTCGACACCGCGGCGCGCCGCCGCCCGGGGGATCGGAGAGCGTTCGAGGACGAGGGGATCTCGTACGGCGTCGCCGGTGCGTATCGGACGCGCCGGACGAACGATCCGGACGGACGCGTCAGGGAGAATCTGTACGCGCCGACGACGTCGTCGAGGTCGGCGTGCGACGTCGTCATCGCGGCGATGTCGTCATCACGGTCGTCGCCGCGCGCCCTGCGCGCACCCGTGGCGCGAGCTGCTCGTGCAGCGGTGGTGGACCGCACGCAGCCCTGCGGTGACGGGTGTCGAGCGAGCCTCGTCCCGCCGCCGCGAGGGAGGGGGTCCGGGCGGCTTCTCCTCGCGTAATGACATAATGTGCATTATCGGTTGACTGCATCGGGGCCTACGGACCCCGCTCGATCCCCAGAAACCGGCCCGGGACGGCGGCACCTCGACCGCGATGCGGCGTCGGGACGCCGGCCGCTGTCGCGACTGTTCGGCGACTGAGGTCCAGACGTCCTGCGCGGGTTCGACGAGGATCGCCGCCGGCCCGATGAGCTTCGTTGCGGGACGGTCACCGTGACGCTCCAGCTGCGGCCGTCGTCGGCGTCAATGTCGCGAGGCTGGTCGTCAGGCCGCTCGGTACCCAAACCACCGCCGATCGCCGTGGCGGCCACGCCCCTCGTCGGTGCCTGATGCCCGGCTCTCATCGCGCCCCTGACCCGCGTGCGACAACCGCGTCGGCCCCCAGGAGTGACTCCCCCACGAGGCGTCGTCGCAGGGCCTCTCCCCTGCCGTGCGGCCGTCGGCTCCGCCTGCAGATCGGTGTGCGTTCGGATGCAAATTCCTTCACCGCGCAGAGCAGACCGCGGTAACTCTTGACGCAGACCGGGGCCGGTCCTAGCGTCCAGCACAGGCGCACCTGGACAACGACGTCCAGCGGTCCCGCACCGTCGCGCCGTCCCCACCGAGGAGGACCTCGTGAAGGATCCACAAGAACGGCGCCTGGTGCGCGCCACGGCGGCGGTCGCGGGCGCGGGCCTGCTGCTCGCCGTCGTGGCCCCCGCCCAGGCGGACACGACCGACACACCGGCGGGCACGTCGAGCGTCGACGTCGGCGCGATGGTCGACGCGATGACGCTCGACCAGAAGATCGGCCAGATGACGTGGACCCACGTCTACGGCTCGTCCGCCCACGACACCTCGATGGCGGCGAGCAACCGGGCCCGCTACGGCGTGGACACGCCGGCGCAGGTCGTCCAGAAGTACGACCTCGGCGGCGTGCTCTACTTCGCCTGGTCGGGCAACACGGCCAACCCGCAGCAGGTCAACGGCCTGTCGAACGGCCTCCAGGAGGCCGCAATGGACGACGGCGGACCCGGTGTCCCGCTGGCCGTCACGATCGACCAGGAGGGCGGGCTTGTGGCCCGCGTCGGGCCGCCGGCCACAGCGCTGCCCGGCAACATGGCCCTCGGCGCCACCTTCGACGCCGGGCTCGCCCGGGCGCAGGGCGACGTCCTCGGGTCCGAGCTGAAGGCGATGGGTGTCAACGTCGACTTCGCGCCGGTGCTCGACCTCAACACCAACCCGGACAACCCGGTCATCGGGATCCGCTCGATGGGCGCGGACCCCGACGCCGTGAGCAAGCTCGGCGTCGCGCAGATCGAGGGGATCCAGCGGCACATCGCGGCCACCGCGAAACACTTCCCCGGCCACGGCGACACCGAGACGGACTCGCACTACGGCCTGCCCGAGGTCACCTACGACCGCGCCACCCTGAAGAAGCACCTGCAGCCGTTCCAGGCCGCGATCGACGCGGGGATCGACATGATCATGACGGCGCACATCGTCGTCGACGCGATCGACCCCGACCTGCCCGGCACCCTCTCCCCCAAGGTGCTCACCGGCCTGCTGCGGGAGGAGATGGGCTTCGACGGCATCATCACGACCGACGCGCTCGACATGGAGGCCATGACCGACAACTGGTCCCAGGAGGAGATGTCGGTCATGGCGATCCAGGCCGGCTCCGACATCCTGCTCAACTCCCCCGACGTCGACGCGTCGATCGCCGGGGTGAAGCAGGCCGTCGCGGACGGGACGATCACGGAGGCACGGCTCGACGAGTCCGTCACCCGCATCCTCGAGTGGAAGGCGGAGCGCGGCATCCTCGCCGACGCGTACGCCGACCCGGCCGAGGTCGGGACGGTCGTGGGGTCCGCGGACCACCTGGCCACGGCCGCGACCATCGCGGACCGGTCCATCACCATGGTGCGCAACGAGGACCGCCCGCTGCCGCTCCGCCCGGGCGAGGACTCGCTGCTGGTGGTGGGTGCCGGCGCGGCGTGGCCGGAGCGGCTCGCGCCGATGCTCGCCGACCGCGGGTTCGACGTCACGACGGAGCTCGAGAACGGCACCTCGCCGTCCGCTGCCTACCGGGCGCGGGCCGTGGCGGCCGCAGCGGGCGTCGACGCGGTCGTGTTCACGTCGTACAACGCGAGCGGCAACACGGCGCAGCAGGCGATGGTGGACGCGCTGGCGGCGACGGGCACGCCGGTGGTCGTGGTCGCGGCGCGCAACCCGTACGACGTCAACGTCTTCCCGACGGCCGACGCGGTGCTGAACAGCTACGGGTACGGCGTGGTCAACTACGCGGCGGTCGTGCGCGCGATCGCGGGCGACATCAACACGCTGGGCAAGCTGCCGGTGGCGGTGCCGACGGCGGACGGCGACGAGGTGCTGCTGCCGCTCCGGTTCGGCCACCGGTACCCGGGATGGCCGCACGTACCGGGGTCGGGCAAGCCGGGACGCTGAGGTGCTGAGCGCCCGCCGGTCGCCTCCTGCAGAGGCGACCGGCGGGCGCGGCCCAGCACGCTCGTCTCAGCGCTCTCCCCCGCCCCCGAGGGACTCGAAGCGTGCGAGCGGGCCGGCGAGGACACCGCCGTCGACGGGCAGCGTGACACCCGTGATCCAGGCGGCGTCGTCGGAGCCGAGGAACGCGATGGCGGCAGCGACGTCCTCGGGCTCGCCGATCCGGCCGAGGGGGTAGAGCGCCGCGAGCCGGTCGGGGTCGGAGCGCTGGTCCCACGAGCGGGTGCGGACGGTCCCGGGCGCGACGACGTTGATCCGCACCCCCCTGCTCCCGAGCCGCACCGCGAGGTTCTGCGCGAGGGACACGAGCCCCGCCTTCGCGGCCGAGTAGTCCTCGTCCCCGAAGGCCTGCAGACCGTTGACGGAGCCGACCAGCACGACCGATCCCCCCCGCGGCAGGTGCGGGGCCGCGGCCCGGACGCAGCGCGCCGGTCCGGCGAGGTTGAGGTCGACGCCGGCGGCCCAGGTGGCGTCGTCCATTCCGTCCAGGAGGCCCGGGTGCACGCCCGTGCCGCCCGCCACGCCGACGAGCACGTCGAGGCGGTCGTGCCGGTCGAGCGTCGCGGCCACGGCGGCCTCCACCGACGCGGTGTCGGTGATGTCGCACGCGACGGCCGAGGCGGGCGGCCCGCCGGCGGGGAGGCCGTCCGCGGTCCGCTGCGCGGCGTCCGCGTCGAGATCGGCGACCACGACGGTGGCACCCTCCGCGTGCAGGCGTCGCACCGCGGCCGCGCCGATCCCGTGCGCGCCGCCGGTGACCAGCGCCACGCGGCCGCCGAAGCGTCCTGCCGAAGGTCCTGTCACGTCCGTCCTCCTCGTCGAGCCTGTGGTCGTCCCGGTCGCCGCCGCGTCAGAGCCGCGTCAGAGCGTGAGCCGGTAGTAGTTCTCCTCGCCGTACCGCTCGAACCCCGCCCGGCGCAGGAGCCGGGCGGAGGTGCTGACCCGGCCCTTGACGAGGGCGAGCGACGCGCCCGCGGCGGCCGAGAGGCGCAGTCGTTCCTCGAGCACGGCTCGGTAGGCGCCGCGGCCGCGACGGTCGGGCACGGTGCCCGCGCCCCACATCCGGGCGACGGTGCCCAGCTCGGGTCGGGGCGCCGGCGCCAGCGTGACCCCGGCGGACGCCACCGGCTCGCCGTCCTGGTAGGCCACGACACGGATCTCGCTGCTGTCGTCGGACAGCAGCGTGCGCGCGGCGGCCGCGAGCCGGTCGTCGTCCATGGGCTGCTGGTCCCACACCGCGGTGTCGACGCGGTCGGCGTCGCGCAGCCCGTCCACGTCGGTCACGCGTCGCACGACGAGGCGCCCGTCGCGCTCCGGCGGCTCGCGGAGCCCCTGCTCGAGGGCGCGTGCGAGCACGTCCACGGTGTCCTCGAGCAGGGCGCCGCGGGAGAGCAGCAGGTCGGTGAGGTCGGGGGCGCTGCTGGCCGAGACCCAGACGCCGAGGGTGTCGCTGCCCCAGGCGCGCGCTCGCGGTCCGGGCCCTCCGTGACGAGCACGCGCACGGCCTCCGGGTCGCTGAGCCCGCCGCCGGCCGCCAAGGTGTCCGTGAGGTGGGCGTCGGGGGTGTCGTCGGGGTGCAGGGCCGCGGCGATGCCGCCCTGCGCCCACACCGTGGAGCCGGACGACAGCGCGCCCTTGGTGACCAGCAGCACGCGCGGCACGCGCGAGCGCAGCTCCAGCGCCGCGGTCAGCCCGGCGATGCCGGTGCCGACGACGATGGCGTCGGCGGCCGTCGTCCAGCCGGGGGCGGGGGCGGCGAGGGCGCGGGCCAGCCGCGGCCCGGTCACGGACGGTTCACCGGGGGCGTCACCGGACGGCCGCGAAGGGCACGCCGCTGGACTCCAGGCCGAAGCCGTCGGGCACCTGGCCCGGGTCGTCGTCGAGCTCGACGATCCGGTTCTCCGGGTCGACGAACACGACGGCCGGCGAGTAGGTGCGCGCGTCGGCGTCGGACAGCATCCCGTAGGCGATGACGATGACCGTGTCCCCCGGGTGCACCAGGTGCGCGGCCGCGCCGTTGATGCTCACCTGGCGGCCGCCGCGCTCGCCCGGGATGACGTAGGTCGTGAGGCGGGCGCCGTTGGTGACGTCCACCACGTCGACCTGCTGGCCCGGGTAGAGGTCGGCCGCGTCGAGGAGGTCGGCGTCGATGGTGATCGAGCCGACGTAGTGCAGGTCCGCCTGCGTCACCGTGGCGCGGTGGATCTTGCCGATCATCATCGGCCGCTGCAGGGAGGCAGGGCGGTTCGCGTGCTCAGTCACTGGCGTTCTCCTGGGGATCCGCGCTGGTGGCAGGGCTGCCGGCGAGGTCCACGGCCTGGTTGTCGATCAGTCGGGTGGCGCCCGTACGCGCCGCCACGAGGAGGAGGGCGGGGCCGCGGAAGTCCGCGGGCACCGGGTCCACGGTAGTCGGGTCGACGAGTGCGAGGTAATCCACCTCAACACCGGCTTCCGCCTCAAGGATTCCCGAGGCCGCCTCCACGACCGCCGTCGCACCCCCGCCGGCCGCGTCCGCGCCCGCGCGCAGGGCCCTCGAGAGCGCGAGCGCCGAGGCCCGCTCGTCGTCGGAGAGGTAGGCGTTGCGCGAGGACAGCGCGAGCCCGTCGGCGTCGCGCACGATCGGCACGCCGAGCACCTCGACGTCCACGTCCAGGTCGCGCACCATGCGGCGCACGGCCAACAGCTGCTGGGCGTCCTTCTCCCCGAACAGGGCGACGTCGGGGCGCGTCAGGTGCATGAGCTTGAGCACCACAGTGAGCACGCCGTCGAGGTGGCCGGGGCGCGTCTCGCCCTCCAGCACCTCGCCGACCCGGCCCGCCGACACCCGCACGATCGGGTCGCCGTCGGGATAGACGACGTCCGGGGTGGGCGCGAAGACGACGTCCGCGCCGACGCCCGCCAGCTTCGCGACGTCGCCGCCCAGGTCGCGCGGGTAGCGGTCCAGGTCCTCCCCCGCCCCGAACTGCAGCGGGTTGACGAAGATCGTCACGATCACCTGGCCGGTGGGGCCGGCCGCCTCGCGGGCCGCCCGCACCAGCTGCAGGTGCCCCTCGTGCAGGGCGCCCATGGTCATGACGACGGCGCGGCGGTCCGTCGGCTCCGGGCCGGACAGCGTCCATGCCCCCAGCGCGTCGTGCAGGTCCGCCCGGGAGCTCACGACGGCGGGCGTGTGCGGGGTGGTGGTCATCGGGGCTCCTGCGGGTCGTCGGGGTGGGACGCGGGCGGCGGCGCGAGGGCGTCGAGCAGCTCGCGCGCCGCGCGGTCGTCGATGCGGTGGGCCGCGAGCGCACGGCTCGTGGCACCGCGCGACAGCTCGGTGTACGACGCCGGCACGTCGGT
>JADHZE010000320.1 GCA_026934365.1 Isoptericola sp. QY 916
CGGCTCGGGCCAGCCGCTCGCCGCGCCGGTCGCGGCGATCGGCTGACGCCGCGACTCAGCGCGCGACGGCGGCGACGACCGCCGCGCCCAGGTCGGCCGGGCGCGAGAACATCGGCCAGTGCCCTGTGGGCAGGTCGACGATCTCGTAGTCGTGCAGCCGCGCAAGCTCGGCGACGAACGGGTGCCCCTCGGCCATGAGGCCGCGCAGCACCTCGCCGGGCATCTCGCAGGCGATGACGGTGGTCGGGACGTCGAGCCGCTGCAGGTCGGTGCTGAGCCGGTGCCCCTCGCGGACGGTGCCGCCTGGCTGCGGGATCGCGCGCGCCCGGAACCGCGCGCGCAGGTCGTCGTCGAGCCCGGCGAGGTCCTGCTCCTCGAACGCGTCCCACGCGGGCAGCTCGTGGTCGACGACGCCGGCCGGGAGCTCGGCGTTCACGGCCTGGCCCTCGGCGAACGGCCCCGAGTCGACGTACACCACGCGGGCCACCCGCCCGGGTCGCCGGTCGGAGGCCGCATACACGAGCCCGCCGCCCGCGGAGTGCCCGACCAGGGCGACGGGCGCGTCGCCCGGGACGGCGTCGATCGCGGCGACGACGGCGTCCACGTGGTCCGCGAGGTGGATGCCGGAGCGGTCGGCGTCGACCGCCTCCATGCCCGGCAGGGTGACGGCGTGGGGCGTGTGCCCCGCCGCCGTGAGCACCGGGACGACGTCGTCCCAGGCCGATCCGTCGAGCCAGAACCCGGGTACCAGGATGATGTCCATGTCCCGAGATTAGGCGTGACCTCCGACACGTCGGCTGCTTCACTGCCGCCATGCCGGACCTCGACCCGACCGACCTCCATCTGCCCGACGGTTATGCCTTCACCACCGCCCCCGAGCGGATCGACGCCGACCGGGTGCACGAGCTGCTCGCCGCGCACGCGTACTGGGCCGTCGGCCGCTCCCGCGAGCGGCACCGCGCCGCCATGGCGGGGTCGCGGAACTACGGCGTCCTCGCCGCGACGGGCGACCTCGCCGCCTACGCCCGCCTGGTCACGGACGGCGCGACGTTCGGCTGGCTCGCGGACGTGATCGTCGACCCCGCGCACCGCGGGCACGGGCTGGGCCGCGCCGTCGTCGCGGGGGCGCTGGCCGACATCGAGTCCCTCGGGCTGAAGCGGGTCCTGCTCCGCGCGTCCGACCAGGGCCGGCGCATCTACGAGCGCGCCGGCTTCACGCCCGTCCCCGAGCCCGACAGCTGGCTGCAGCTGCGCGCGAGCACGCCGGCGACCAGCAGCGCCTGACCCGCGACGTAGGTGAGCATCACCCAGAAGCCGGAGGCGGGCGGGTCGAACCAGCCGGTGAACGCGCCCAGCGCGATCATGGCGTCCGACGCCAGGAACACGGCACCGCCCGCTCCGGCCAGCGGGTGCACGCCCGTGGCGAGCACCGCCATCGCCACCAGGCAGACCCCGTACACGACCACGGCGCCCAGCAGCGGGCCGGGCGCGCCGGGGGCGCACGCCACGACGAGTGCGACGGCCGCGAGCGCGTAGGGGGCGAGGAGCGCAGGTCGGCGCGCGACGCTCGCTCGCCGGGACGGCCAGAACGCGACGACGTAGGCCACCTGGGCGAGCAGGAAGAAGCCCACCATGACGAGGAACGCGGCGTCGCCCTCGAACGCCGCGGGCGCCGTGTCCCCCAGCCACGACAGGCCGAGGGCGACGACGACGAGGCGGACCAGCCGCGAGCGAGGGGCGGGCGCGGCGCACCAGAGCGTCGCGGCGAGCAGCGGCATCAGGCAGACCTGCGTGACCCGCGCCCAGGTGCTGGCCTCGGCCACCTGGGCCACGAGGTGCAGCACGGTGAGCATCGCGAGCGCCACGGCTGCCGCGCGGGAGGTGACGGTGGGCAGGAGCCGCGGGGGCGGCGCCGGGAGCAGCCCGTGATGAACGACGTCGGTCACGCCCGGCAGCCTAGGCCCCCCGGGGCCTCCCGCCGAAACCCGGCCTCCCGGCTCCGCCGCGGCACGGCGCGCGGGCGCTGCGCGGTCAGAGCTCGATCGTCAGCAGCCGCGACCCGTGGCGTTTCGTGTACCCGAGGCTCGCGTACAGCCCGTGCGCCCCGCTCGGGTTCTGCGTGTCGACGTCGAGCGCCGCGACCGCCATGCCGTCGGCCGCGAACGCCCGCATCCCCGCCGCGAGCAGCGCGACCGCGACCTTGCGCCCGCGGTACGCACGGCGCACGCCGAGGATGTCCGTGTAGCCGAACGGGTGGCCGCGCACCGCGAAGTCCTCGGTGTACCGCGACCCCACGTGGTAGCCGACCACGAGCGGAGCGCCGACCTGCAGCGCGGCCGCGGTCTCGACGTCGGTGGCGGGGTCGGCGAGCAGGGCCTCGACGTCCGGTGCAGGGTCCACGACGACGAACGACCACTCGGGCGCGTACGTCGCCCGGCCGCTGCGCCACTGCTCCGGCGTCTGCGGCTCGCTGCCCCAGTGGTCGCGGAACGCGTCGTTGTGGGCCAGGCGGGCCGGCTCGTCGTGCTCGTCGTCGAGCGGCACCAGCCGGAGGCCGTCGCCGAGCTCGACGACGGGCAGCGGGTGGGTGCGGAGGTCGCGCAGGTCCCGCTCGAGGTCGGAGTAGTAGCGCCGCGGCGTGAAGCCCGCCCGTTCGTACAGGCGCACCTTCGCGGCGGGCGCGTTGTCCTCGAGGAACCCCGCGAGCCGTCCCGGCACGTCCTTGCCGGAGGCCGCGAGCACCTGGCGCGCTCGCGCCTCCTGCCAGGCGAACACCTCCCGGCCGATGCCCTCACCGCGGCGGTCCGGGTGCACCCCGCCCCACAGGAACGCACGGACGCGCCGCGTGTCGCCGGGCATCGTCTCGACGTCGCCGTAGGCGCGCAGCGCGCCCGCGGCGTCCAGGCCGAGCACCGTGTCGGCCGCGAGGTCGCGCCAGGGCGCCCCCAGGAGCTCGACGATCTCCGCGAGGGACTCGCGGTAGGGCTCGTGGTCCGCGGCGGCGATCGTGTTCCGCAGGTCCAGGAGCGCGGGCGCGTCGTCGGTCGTCGCGGGCCGCCAGGTCAGGCCGCCCGCGGTCAGCGCCGGCAGCACGGCG
>JADHZE010000321.1 GCA_026934365.1 Isoptericola sp. QY 916
AGGGCGGCGTCGCGGACGGCGGCGTCGAGGTCGCCGGCCGGCATCCCGCCGGGCACGAGGTCGAGCACGTCCGCGCCCCGCTCGGGCGCCAGGCCGGCCAGCAGGTCGGCGTACGCGCGCCCGGCCTCGGCCGTGAGGCGGTCGGTCAACGGCCCCGGGAGCACGCGACGGCGTCCCGGGTCCACCGGGAACGACGCGACCAGCAGCGCCGGGAACGTGAGCGGCACGTCCGTCGGGGTGGGCGCGTGCAGCACGGCGCCGTCGTCCGCCTCCACGCCGTCACCGAACGTGCCGGCGTCGTCCCGTCGCACCGCCCACGCGACGGACCAGCGCGGGCGCCGCTGCTCGAGCGGCAGGTCCGCCGTCTCGTCGTCGGGCACCTCTCCCGACCGGCGCAGCACCTCCCACCGGTCGTCGACGTCGGCAAGCACCCGCGACGTCGTCGCCCCGTCCCCGCCGTCGCTGTGAGCGGGCGTCTGGCCCTGTTCCGGGCCCGAATCGGGGCCAACCGCCCGCTCACAGCACTCGACGGTGACCGAGGCGAGGGCGGGCAGCGCCAGCAGCAGCGCGTCGTCGACGGCGTCGAGCTGGGCGCGCACGGACGCGACCGCGGCGTCGTCGCGCAGCACCAGCTCGACGACGGTGGCGAACCCGCCCCACTCGTCGTCGGCCCCGTCGAGCGCGTCGCCCAGGGCCGGCGCCGGGAACGGCAGGCGCAGCACCGGCAGGTCCTCGCCGCGCCCGGCGACGGCGTCGCGCAGGGCCGAGCCCTGCGGGGCGACGTCGTCGAGCAGCTCGCGCGTCGCCACCAGGGAGAACCGCACCCCGCCGGAGGTGGAGCGCACCGTGGCCTCGTCGGAGACCGCGCGCACCGCCGCGAAGCCGACGCCGAAGCGGCCCACCTCCGCGGAGGTCACCGTCGGGGCCTGGGCGGGCTCGACCGACGGGGCCGACTTCGCCGACGCGCGCAGCGACGCGAGCGACGCGACGCCGTCCGCAGTCAGCGGGGCGCCGGTGTTGGCGGCGGCGAGGACGGCGACGCCCCGCGGGTCGTCGGCGAGCTCGGTGAGGCGCAGCAGCAGCCGCCCGGGGAGACCCTCCCGCGCGGCCGCGTCCGCGGCGTTCTGCGCGAGCTCGGTCACCACGCGGTCGCGGTAGTAGCCCCGCGCGTGGTCCTCCTCCGCGTTCGCGTCCTCCCGGAAGCGCGTGCCCGACCCGAGCCACGCCTCCGTGACCGCGTGCCGCAGCGCGACGGTCCCGAAGACGTCGCCCGTCACTCGGCGTCGGGGCGCTCGGGAGCGGCGTCCGCCTCCGCGGCGTCGGTCGTGCCGGCGGTCTCGTCCGCGCCCTCGGCCTCGTCGGCGGCGGACGCCCGGGGCGTGCGCGGCCCGACCGTCACGGCCTCCACCCGGAGCTCGTCGATGAGCGGCGCGTCGGCCGGCCAGTCGCTCGGCGGGTGCGGGGCGTCGGTCTCCGAGTGCGCGCCGCAGCCGTGGTCCAGCGAGACGACCTTGCCGTCGTCGGGCGACCACGCGTTGGCGCAGACGCCGAAGAGCTGGCCGAGCGGGCCCTGCAGCGGCACGAGGAAGCCGCACGTCGTGCACTCCGCCGGCGAGGCGACCGCACCCGGCGCCGTCGGGCCGCGCGATCCGCGGTACCAGCGCTCGGCGGCCTCGTCGCGACCCTGCGGGGACAGCACGCGCTCGCGCGCGAGGGCGAGCTCGTCGATCGCGACGGAGTCGAGCTCCTCGTCGCCGGTGGCCTTCCAGCCGGGCTCGAGGCGCGGGTCGTCGGCCTTGAACGGCAGCGTGTCGCCGGGGCCGACGTCGCCCGGGCGCAGCCGCTCCGACCACGGGAGCCAGGCCGGGGCGAGCAGGGCGTCGTCGCCGGGCAGCAGCTCCACCTCGCACACGGTGGCGACCTTGCCGCGCGGCACGCGCGCCAGCGTCACCGTCCAGTGCCAGCCCCGGTAGCCCGGCATGGTCGCGGCGAACCGGTGCGACATGAGGCGCTCGCCCTCGGCGACCGTGCCCAGGTGCTCGCCGACGTCCGACGGCGACGTCGCGCCCTCCTGCGCGGCCTCGCGCGCCAGGTCGACCGCGCCCAGCAGCACGGCGTCCTTGCGCGCGCGGGAGCTGACCCGCGTCGTGCGTGCGGGGGCGTCAGCGGCAGCGGTCACCATGTCGTCGTCCTCTTCGTGCTCGTCATGTCCTCGTCTCGGGCCCTCGTCTCGGGCGTGGTCGTCGGCCGGAGCGTCAGGAGTCGAGGTCGTCGGCGACGGCGCGCAGCAGCGTGGCGACGCGCTTGCCCGCCGCGGCGTCCGGGTACTTCCCCCGCTTCAGCTGGTCGCCCACGCGGTCGAGCACCTTGATGAGGTCCTCGACGATGCCGGCCATCTCGGACGGCGCCTTGCGCTTGGCCTTGGCCACGGACGGCGCCGGGTCCAGGAGCTTCACGGACAGCGCGGACGGGCCGCGGCGGCCGTCGGCCACACCGAACTCGACGCGGGCGCCGGGCTTGACGCTCTCGACGTCCGAGGGCAGCGCGGACGCGTGCAGGAAGATCTCCCCACCGTCCTCGCTGGCGATGAAGCCGAACCCGCGCTCCGCGTCGTACCACTTGACCTTGCCGGTGGGCACCTGAACCTCTTCGTGCTCGTCGTCGACTACGGCCCCGCGCCGGTGCGCGGAGCCGGATCCGGCCGGTGCACGGGCGAGCGCCCGGCACACGGCCAGACGCTCAGGCTACCGGCCGGTGCGGCAGGGTGCCGCATCGGTCCGGGTCCGCGCCCCGGGCCCGGGGTCGTCAGCGGATGCCGAGGTCGGCGGCCAGGCGGAGGGCGACGGCGTCGAACCACGCCTCCGGGTCGGTGACGGAGCCGACGAGGTGCCCGAAGATCTCGAACGACACGGTGCCGAACAGCGTGGTCCAGGCCATGAGCGTGCGGACGACCAGCTCCGTGGGCGCGTCCTCGACGATGCCGCGCGCGGCGACGAACTGCCGCGCCGGGTCCACGACGGCGGTCGCGTCGGGGGTGCCGTCCGGGGCGGGCGACGGGGTCGCGCCGGCCGCGTGGGCGCTCGCCACGACCGTCACC
>JADHZE010000322.1 GCA_026934365.1 Isoptericola sp. QY 916
GGGGTCGACACCCGGAGCGCGCGCGGCGAGGGCGCGCCGTCGTCCTGAGCCGCGGTCGCCGCGGGGCGGCTCGACGGGGTGCCCGGGACGGTGCCGGGCGTCGCCGTCGCGCCGTCCGGTGCGGTCCCGGGGGCGGTGGTGCCCCGCTCGGCGGGGGCCGCCGTCTCCGGCGTGGTCGGCGCGGTCGTCGTCGCGGTCATGTTGCCCTCCGGTGGATGGTGCGGGAGTCGTGGGACGTCGGGGCCGTCAGGCCGGGGCGCGCAGGATCTGGCCGGGCAGGAGGTGGTCGGGGTCGGCGCCGATGACGTGGCGGTTCTCCGTGTGCCAGCGCGTCACCTCGCGGAGGATCTCCGCGTCGGTGGGGGAGCCGCCGAGCGCCTGGGCCGCGATGTCCCACAGCGTGTCGCCGCGGTGCACGACGCGGGTCGGCCCTCCGTCGGCTTCGTCGTCGGCCGCCTCGTCGGCGCGGTCGGTGGCGTCGTCGGCGGCACGGTGTGCGATCGGGGCGGCCACGACCTCCTCGACGAGCGTGTCCTCCTCCGCCGGGCGTTCGACGCCTCCGTCGGCCGGTGCCTCGGGCGCGGTGGCGGTGGGCTGCCAGCCGAGGTCGAGGACGACCGACCCTCCGTGGTCGGCCGGCGGGGTGGGCGGGAGGTCGGCCGCCAGGGCGACGGTCGGGGCGAGCGTGAGGCCGGCACCGACGCCGGCGCCGACGGCGGTCCGGACGAGCCGCCTGACGGTGGCGGGCGCGAGCCGCTCCACGGCGGCCTCACCGGCACGCCACCGGCGGCCGAGCAGCGACGCGGCGACGCAGGTCAGGGCGAGCACCCCGCTCAGGGCGAGCCATGCCGCGGCGAGGAGCCCGGCGGCGAGCACGGCGAGCTCGACCCACCGGTCGACGGTGAGGCCGGTGGCCGCGGTGGTGGTCCGTGGGGTGACGCCGGCCGCGCGCAGCAGCAGGGCGGCGCCCACGCCCGCGGCGGCGACCGTGAGGACGGCGAGCCGCCCGAGCCCACCCGGCCGTGCGAACCGGTCGCGCTGCGTGCTGCCGGACATCGAGGTCTCCTTCGTCCCTCCGCCGTCATCCCGGATCATTCACTATGATGCAGGTTGATAGCGGTTGATGTGTTCTGATGGTGCATATTGAAGCGGACTGGTGCCGGATCTGTCCACCCGGGCATCCTGTGGGCACCGACCCCGACGAGAGGAGCCTCATGACATCCGCGGGTCCGGCCAGGTGGGAGCTGCTCTTCGCGGACCTCGAGGCGCGGTTCGACGCCGAGCAGGCGGCCGAACGGGAGGGGGCGGTCGCCGAGCTGACCCGCGCCGAGCAGGCGTCGATCCCGTTGACCGACCGGCTGCGGGCCGCGACGGGCACCGTGCTGCGGCTCGAGCTGCTCGACGGCGAGGGGATCGAGGGCCGGCTCGCCCGCGTGGCGCACGCGTGGGTGCTCCTCGACGGGCGCGGCGCGCGCGGCAGCGTCCAGCACCTCGTCCCGGCGGCCGCGCTCGCCGCCGTCGTCGGTCTCGGCCGGCTCGCGACGCCGTCGCGGGCGCGCACCGACGGTCTCGGGCTGGGCCACGTGCTCCGGGGGCTGCAGCGCGACCGTGCCCGGGTGCTGATCCGTACGGCGGGCGGGTCGGTGACCGGACGGATCGGGCGCGTGGGCGCCGACCATCTCGACGTGGAGGAGGCGGAGCGCGCGCGGCCGGTCGTCCGGACGGTGCCGTTCGCTGCCCTGCTGCGGGTCAGCGAGGCCTGAGTCTGCCGGGGGAGCCCGGCGGAGACGTCAGAGGTCGCCCGACGCGATCCGCTCGCGGGTGCGGGCGTACTGGTGCTCGATGTACTCCTCGAGCTTGCTCGCCTCGACCCGCCACACCTTCTTGGGGCCCACCTGGATGGCGGGCAGCTCGCCCGAGCGCACGAGCGAGTAGGCCTGGGTGCTGGAGATGTTGAGCATCTCCTGCACGTCCGCGAGAGAGAGGAACCGGCTGGCCATACGGGCAATTCTGGCACAGCGGTCATCGACGATGGCGACGGTTGTCCACAGTGGTTGCCGAAAGCACGCGTGGGGTGCCTGATGATAGGTTCCGGCGCGACGCTGCGCCGAGGCCGCGTCCAGACAACCCCGGAGGACGTCCGTGAGCACCGACCCCTTGCCGGCACCCGTGGCTGCGCGCCTGCGCCGCCCCACCTGGCGCGACCCCCGGCTGGTCGTCGGCGTCGTCATCGTCGCCGCGTCCGTGGCCCTCGGCTCGTGGGCGGTCTCGTCCGCGGGGCGCACCGTGCCGGTCTACGCGGCCGACGGGACGCTCACCCCCGGCGAGACCGTGGACGTGGACCGGCTGCGCACGGTCGACGTCAGGATCGACGCGGGCGCGGAGCTGTACCTGCGGGCGGACCAGGAGCTGCCCGACGAGGTCGTCGCGCTGCGGGTGGTCGACGACGGTGAGCTCGTCGCCCGGTCGGCGCTCGGCGACGCGGCGGAGGTCGACGTGCGCTCGGTCTCCGTGCCCGTCGACCAGGCCATGTCGTCCCGCGTGCAGGCCGGGTCCGCCGTCGACCTCTGGTCGACGCCCGAGGCGCCCGCCGGAGCCGACGCGCCGGCCGCGGAGCCGGCGCCGCTCGTCGAGGGCGTCGTCGTCGAGCAGGTCGACGAGGCGGGCACCGGGCTCGTCGTCGCGGACGGCGCCACGCTGCACGTGCTCGTGCCCTCCGAGGACCTGCCCGTCGTCCTCCGGGCGCTGACGGTCCCCGGCAGCGTGACCGTCGTGCCGCAGGCCGGGGCCGGCGTCTGATGGGGAGCGTCACCGTCCTGTGCGCGGTGCGCGGCGCGGCGGAGACCGACGTCGTCCTCGCCCTGGGCGGCCCGGGCTCGGGCGCCACCGTCACGCGTCGCTGCGGCGACGTGGCGGAGCTGCTCGCGGCAGCCGCCGCCGGCGCGGGCGCCGTCGCGCTGGTCTCCGGCGACCTGCCCGGCCTCGTCTCGGGCGTGCTGCTCGGCGCCGGCGACCCGGCACACCTCGAGCCCTGGCGCCTCGGCGTGGCGACCG
>JADHZE010000323.1 GCA_026934365.1 Isoptericola sp. QY 916
CGTGCGCGACGGCCTGCGCGCGTTCCGGCCCGGCGCGCACCGCATCTCCGAGGTGCGCGTGCTCGACGGCGTCGCCTGGGTGGACGACTCGAAGGCGACCAACGCGCACGCCGCGGCAGCCTCGCTCGCGTCCTACGCGCCCGGCACCGTGGTGTGGGTGGCCGGCGGCCTCGCGAAGGGGGCGTCGTTCGACGCCCTCGTCGCCGACCGCGCCGACCGCCTCCGCGCGGCCGTGCTCATCGGCGTCGACCCGGAGCCGATCCGCGGGGCGCTGGCCCGACACGCGCCCGAGATCCCCGTCGTCGTGGTCGATCCCGGCGACACTGGGTCCGTGATGCGGCGCGCGGTCGCGGCGGCACGTGACCTGGCTCGTGCCGGGGACACCGTCCTGCTGGCGCCCGCCGGTGCGTCCATGGACCAGTTCGCCTCCTACGCCCAGCGGGGGGAGGCGTTCGCCACGGCCGTGGCGGAGCTGTAGCGGCACGACGCCGCGACGACGAGCGAGAGGTGTCGGATGGCGGTCACGACGGGCACCCGACGCGCCCCGCGAGGGTCGGGGGGTCGTCCGTCGACGGGCCGGACCCCGAGAGACCGGCCGGCGCCGCGCTCCCCGAAGCGGACCGAGCGCCCGTGGCTCGGTCAGTGGAACAGCACCGTGACGAGCTATTACCTGCTCGTCGGTGCCACCGGGCTGCTGCTGGTCATCGGGCTCGTCATGGTGCTGTCCAGCTCGACGGTGACGTCCATCGCCGCGGGGGACTCGCCGTTCGCCGCGTTCATGGTGCAGGCACGGTTCGCCCTCATCGGCCTGCCGCTCATGCTGATCGCCGCCCGGCTGCCGGTGCGCTGGTACAAGCGCCTCGCATGGCCGGCGATGCTGGTCACGCTGGCGATGCTCGTCGCGGTGCTCTTCGCCGGCAAGCTCGTCAACGGCAACCGGAACTGGCTCGTCGTCGGTCCGGTGCAGTTCCAGCCCTCGGAGCTCGCCAAGTTGGGGCTCGCCGTGTGGCTGGGCGCGGTCCTGGGCCGCAAGCAGCACCTTCTCGGCAGCTGGGGCCAGGCGCTGGTGCCGGGAGTGCTGGGGCTCGGCGCGGTCCTCGGGCTCGTCATGGCGGGACACGACCTGGGCACGGCCCTCATCCTCGCGGTGCTCGGCCTCGGCGCGTACTGGGTCTCGGGCGCGCCGGCCTCGATGCTCGCCGTGGGCGGGGTCGGGGCGGCGCTGCTGGTCGGCTGGGCGTTCATCGTCAACCAGGACGGCAGCGACCGGCTCACCCGGATCCTGGCCGCCTACGGCACGTGCACGGACACGCAGGGGCAGTGCTACCAGTCGATCCACGGCATGTACGGGTTGGGCACCGGCGGGCTGTTCGGCGTGGGCCTGGGTGCCAGCCGCGAGAAGTGGAAGTACCTGCCGGAGGCGCACAACGACTTCATCTACTCCGTGATCGGCGAGGAGCTCGGCCTGCTCGGCACGCTGCTCGTGCTCGCGCTGTTCGTGGTCCTCGGGATCGCGATGGCGCGGGTGGTGCGCCGGCACCCGGACCCGTTCGTGAAGATCACCACGGCCGCGATCGGCTGCTGGGTGGTGGGCCAGGCCTTCGTGAACATCGGCGTGGTGATCGGCGTCCTGCCCGTGATCGGCGTCCCGCTGCCGCTGGTGTCGGCGGGCGGGTCCGCCCTGGTCACGACGATGGTGGCGCTCGGTGTGGTGATCAGCTTCGCGCGCAGCGAGCCGGGGGCCGCCGAGGCCCTCGCCGCCCGACGGAGCGTCGTCAAGAGGTCGGTCGCGGTCCTGTCGCGGCGGGGCAGGGCCGGCGCCACCGGTGGGGGCGCGCGGCGCCGCGGGGGCGACGGCGGCCGATAGGGTCCTGCCTGTGAAGAGCTCTGCAGTCACGTCCGTCGTCCTCGCCGGGGGCGGCACCGCCGGCCACGTCAACCCCCTCCTCGCCGTCGCGGACGAGCTCCGTGCGCGGGAGCCGGAAGCCAGGATCCTCGCCCTCGGCACCACGTCCGGGCTGGAGGCCGACCTCGTCCCGGAGCGCGGGTACCGGCTGTGGCCCATCCCGCGCGTGCCGCTGCCGCGGCGCCCGAGCGTCGACCTGCTGAAGCTGCCCGGCCGCCTCAGCGCGGCCGTGAAGGCGGCGGAGGCCGCGATCGACGAGATCGGTGCCCAGGCCGTCGTCGGCTTCGGGGGGTACGTCTCCACCCCCGCGTACCTCGCCGCCCGGCGCAAGGGCGTCCCCGTGGTGATCCACGAGCAGAACGCCCGTGCCGGCCTGGCCAACAAGCTCGGCGCCCGCTGGGCCGCCCGCGTCGGCGCGACCTTCCCGGGCACCCCGCTGCCGGGCGCCCAGGTCGTCGGTCTCCCGCTGCGGGCCGAGATCGCGGACCTGGTCTCGGCGCGCGAGGCCGACGCGCTGGCCGCGCGCGTCCAGGCCGCCGACACGCTGGGCCTCGACGCCGGCCTCCCGACTCTCGTGGTCACCGGCGGCTCCTCGGGCGCGGCGTCGGTGAACGCCGCCCTGGCCGGGTCGGTCGAGGCGCTGCTGCGCGCCGGCGTCCAGGTGCTGCACCTGACGGGCAAGGGCAAGGACGGGCCCGTGCGGTCCGCCGTCGACGCCGCCACCGCCGCGGGCGGGTTCGAGGCCGCGCGCTACCAGGTGCGCGAGTACCTGTCCGAGATGCAGCTCGCGCTCGCCGTCGCGGACCTGGTCGTCGCCCGCTCGGGCGCCGGCACGGTGTGCGAGCTCGCCGCCCTCGGCGTGCCCGCGGTCTACGTGCCGCTGCCCATCGGCAACGGCGAGCAGCGGCTCAACGCCGCGCCGCTCGTGGAGGCGGGCGGCGGCCTCCTCGTCGACGACGCCGACCTCACCCCCGCCTGGGTGGCCGAGCATGTGCACCATGACCACGGTCGTGAGGCCCACGAGGATGCCGACCGTGATGACCTGCGTGGCCCACGCCGGTGCGTTCGGC
>JADHZE010000324.1 GCA_026934365.1 Isoptericola sp. QY 916
TGTTCACCGGTTCGCCGCGGTGGTTGGTGCGGGTCCAGCGCGCGGCGCCGCCGGGCGGGTCGGTGTCCAGGGCTCGCCGGGCGAGCGCCGTGCCCGCCGCCGCGACGACCGCGCCGCGCAGCAGCGCGCCCACGCCGGCCCCGCCGGCCATCAGCCGTCCCCCTGCGTCTCGCCCTGCTCGACCACCGGCGGGAGGACGGACGCGCCCTCCTCGAAGCCGTACTGGTCGACGGCGCCGGCGTCCTGGGCGGCGATGGCGAGCGGCACGACGATCTGCCCCGTCGTCTGCTCCACGCCGCTGACCGTGCTCACCAGGTCCGAGAGCCCGTCGTCGGCACGGATCGTGGCGATCAGGTCGCCGTCGTGCGTCGTCGGCCCGGCCACCACCGAGGTCCCCGCGATCTCCGCGGACGTCCCCGCGAGGGCGGCGAGGGCGCCCATCCCCGTCTGCTCCGGGTCGGCGTCCTGCGTCTGCTCCTCCTCGTCGGCACCGGTGGCGCCGCTCGACAGCAGCAGGATCGCGTCCGCGGGCGCGCTCGGCTCGGCCACCTGCTCCACGAGGCCCACCTGCTCCAAGAGATGCTGCTGCTCGAGGGCGGCCTCGCTGAACGCGGACGGGCCCGCGGAGCCCGAAGAGCCCGAGGAGTCGGTGAGCGCCACCGTGAGCGACGCGGCGAGCAGCTCGGCCGGGCCGGAGTCCTCGTCGACGACTCCCTCGACGGCGTCGGCGGGCAGCTTCTCGCGCAGCCCGTCCGCGACGGTCTCCCGCATGGTCAGCTCGTCGGCCGACGTCCACGACGCGGCCAGCCGCTCCTGCGCGACGACCGTGCTGTCCGCCGCCTCCAGCTGGTCCAGCACGGCCTTGCGGTTCGCGTCGCTCACCTCGTCCACCTCGACGACGGCGACGTTCATCCCCGCGAGCGACCCGGCGACGAGCTGGTCGCCGGCGCTCTCGATGAAGCGCCGCTGGTCCTGTGCCGTGGTCTGCGCCTGCCCGAGCTCCTCGCGCAGGGTGTTGCGCTCGGTGCGCAGCGCGTCGACCTGCTCGGTGAGCTGGTCCCCGAGGGTGCCCTGGAGCGGGCCGGCACCGAGGATGATGCCCACCGCGAGGGCGAGGAAGACGGAGATCAGCGAGACGAGGTGATACCTGAAGTCGATCACGGTCGGCAGAGGTTCCTTGTCGGGTCGGAGCGGTCGGGTCGGAGCGGTCGGGTCGGGTCGAGCAGGATGCTGGGAGGGCGCGCGGGAAGCGTCACCCGCCGAAGAGGCTACCCACCCAGGAGACGAGGTCGTCGATCCGGGCACCGATCAGCCCGAAGAGCGTCTGCCCCGCGGCGGTGGACCACAACGCCGCGACGACGGCAGCCACGCCCGCCAGGGACAGCAGCGTGAGCTGCAGGTTCGAGATCCGGGTGCGGTACAGCCGGGACACGCCCTTGGCGTCCACGAGCTTGCCGCCCACGCGCAGCCGGGTGAGGAAGGTGCTGGCCATGCCCGCCCGCCCCTTGTCGAGGAACTCGACCAGCGTCGCGTGGGTGCCGACCGCGACGATCAGCTCGGCGCCCTTGTCGTCCGCGAGGAGCATGGCGATGTCCTCGCTGGTCCCCGTCGCGGGGAACACCACGGGCTCGACGCCGAGCGCCTGCACGCGGTCCAGCCCGGGCGAGTTGCCGTCGCGGTACGCGTGCACCACGATCTCCGCGCCCGACGACAGTGCCCGGTCGGACACCGAGTCCATGTCGCCGACGATCATGTCCGGCTTCCAGCCCGCGTCGATGACTGCGTCGGCGCCGCCGTCGACGCCGACCAGCACCGGCCGGTTCTCCGTGATGTAGGACCGCAGCATCGCCAGGTCCTCGCGGTAGTGGTAGCCGCGGACGACGATCAGCACGTGCCGGCCCTCGAACTTCGTCCGCACGTCCGGCACGCCGACGCCGTCGAGCAGGAGGTCCCGCTCACGCCGCAGGTACGTCATCGTGTTCTCGGCGAAGTTCTCGATCTCCTCCGACAGCCCCTCACGCGCCGCGACCATGTCCGCCGCGACGGTCTCCGGGGACTGGCGGACGCCCTCCGCCACGGTGGTGCCGTCGACGACCACGGTGCCGCCGTCGATCCGCACCGTGGCGCCCTCGGGCAGCGCCATCACGGCGGGGCCGAGGTCGTCGACCAGCGTGATGCCGGCGTCGACGAGGATGCCCGGCCCCGCGTTCGGGTAGCGGCCCGACGTCGAGCGGGCGGCGTTGAGCACCGCCGCCGGGCCGACCGCCACCAGCGCGTCCGCCGCGACCCGGTCGATGTCGACGTGGTCGATGACGGCCACGTCGCCGGCGTGCAGGCGCTTGGTCAGGTCCTTGGTCCGCGTACCGACCCGGGCGGGCCCTGTCACGTCGGTGCTCTCGTCGCCGGCGTCGGGCGCACGCTCGGACTTGCGCAGGATCATTCTCATCGCCCCTATCGTCCCACGGTGGAGGACTCCAGGAGCTCGACCGCGTGCTGACGGGCGGTCGCGGACTCCTCCTGCCCTGAGAGCATCCGCGCCAGCTCGCGGACCCGCGCGTCGTCCGTGACCTCGCGCACGCCCGTCACCGTGACGCCGGCCCGGTCGTCGGGAGCGTCGTCGGAAGCGCCGTCGGGGGTGGACTTCGTCACCACCAGGTGCGAGTCCGCGAACGCGGCCACCTGGGCGAGGTGCGTCACGACGACGACCTGCGTGCTGCGCGCGAGCACCGCCAGGCGCCGGCCGACCTCGACCGCCGCGCGACCGCCGACGCCGGCGTCGACCTCGTCGAAGACGAACGTCGGCAGGGGCGCCGTGGCCCGGCCCGAGCCCGCGCCGGACCCGGCCTCGACGCGCGCGGTGGCGAGCGCCACCTCGACGGCGAGCATCACCCGGGACAGCTCGCCGCCCGACGCGCCCT
>JADHZE010000325.1 GCA_026934365.1 Isoptericola sp. QY 916
CGCGCGGCTCGGGTCGCGACGTCATCGTGACCGAGGCGGCGCCGCGCGCGACCGCCATCGAGAAGGCCGTGCTCGACGCCGGGGCGGACGACACCGTCCTCGTCGCGGGCCGCGGCCACGAGACCATCCAGGAGGTCGCGGGCGTCGACCTCGAGCTCGACGACCGGGACGAGGCCCGCCGCGCGCTGCAGCGGCGGCACGAGAGGACCACCGCATGATCGCGCTGACCGCCGCCGACGTCGCCGAGGCGACCGGGGGACGGCTGCACGCCGACGCCGCCACGCCCGTGAGCGCGCCCGTCGTCGTGGACTCCCGCCGCGTCGAGCCCGGGGGGCTGTTCGTCGCGCTGCCCGGCGAGCGCGTCGACGGGCACGACTTCGCCCGCGGCGCCGTCGAGTCGGGGGCCGCGCTGGTCCTGGCCGCCCGCGAGCTCGAGGGCGTGCCGACGGTCGTCGTCGACGACGTGCAGGCCGCGCTGGGCGAGCTCGCGCGCGTCGTGCTCGCCCGCGTGCGGGCCGCGGGCGACCTCCGGGTCGTCGCGGTGACCGGCTCGGTGGGCAAGACCACGACCAAGGACCTGCTGGGCCAGCTCCTCGTGGACCTGCTGCCGGAGGGCGTCGCCCCCGAGGACGGCCTGGTGGTGCCCACGGGGTCGTTCAACAACGAGGTCGGCCTGCCGCTGACCGTCCTGCGCGTCACCGAGGCCACGCGCTTCCTCGTGCTGGAGATGGGCGCGGACGGCCCCGGCAACATCGCTTACCTGACGCGGATCGCCCCGCCCGACGTCGGCATCGTGCTCGCCGTCGGCGTGGCCCACGTGGGCAAGTTCGGTTCGGTCGAGGCCATCGCGCGCACCAAGGCCGAGATGGTCTCGGGCGTCGTGCCGGGCGGCGCCGTCGTGCTCAACGCCGACGACCAGCGCGTCGCGGCCATGGCGTCGCTCGCCGCCCCGGAGCACACCGTCACCACCTTCGGCACCATCTCCTCGGCCGACGTGCGCGCCGCCGACATCGGGGTGGACGCCTCCGGCCGGGCGACGTTCGGGCTCGCCGTCGCGGGTGGCCACGACCTGGGCGACCCCGCTCCCGTGGCGCTGCGCCTCGTGGGCGCGCACCACGCGAGCAACGCGCTCGCCGCCGCCGCGGCGGTGCTCGCGCTGAGCGGCACCACCGCCGCCGCGATCGCGCGCGTGGCCGACGGCCTGTCCCGGGCGACCCCCCTCAGCCCGCACCGGATGGCGGTCACCGAGCGACCGGACGGCGTCACCGTGGTCGACGACGCCTACAACGCCAACCCGGACTCGATGCGCGCCGCGCTGCGGGCGCTCGCCGTCATGGCGGGCCGTACGCGCCGCTCCGTCGCCGTGCTGGGCGAGATGCTCGAGCTCGGGGACGGCTCGCGCGCCGCGCACGACGAGATCGGCCGCCTCGTGGTGCGATTGAACGTCAAGCTCCTCGTCGTCGTCGGCGACGGGGCGTACCACATCCACGAGGGGGCCATGCAAGAGGGCTCCTGGGGAGAGGAGTCGGTCTTCGTGCCTGACCTCGACGCCGCGCGCGCGGTGCTCGCCGAGGCGCTCGAGCCGGGCGACGTCGTCCTCGTGAAGTCCTCCCTCGGGTCGGGCCTGTGGCGCCTCGGCGACGAGCTCGCCGCCGGCGGGCCGGCGGCCGCCGAACCGGCCGTGGAGGTCGCCCCGTGATCGCGATCCTGGTCTCGGCCGGCGTCTCCGGGCTGGTCGCCCTCTTCGGGACGCCCCTGTTCATCCGGTTCCTCATCCACCGCAACTACGGCCAGTTCGTCCGCCAGGACGGGCCGACCGCGCACTTCACGAAGCGCGGCACGCCGACGATGGGCGGCGTCGTGATCATCGCGGCGGCCCTGGTCGGCGTCGCGGTGTCCATGCTGGTCGCCGGGAGGCCGCCGAGCGCGTCGGCGCTGCTATGCCTGTACCTGATGACGGGCCTCGGCCTGGTCGGCTTCCTCGACGACTTCACGAAGATCCGCAAGCAGCGGTCCCTGGGCCTCACGCCGAAGGCGAAGATCATCGGCCAGGGCTTCGTCGGGATCAGCTTCGCGGTCCTCGCGCTGCAGTTCCCCAACGCGAACGCCCGGACGCCCGCGTCCACGCGGATCTCGTTCCTGCGCGACACCAACCTCGACCTGGCGTTCGCCGGCGTCACGGTGGGTCTCATCCTCTTCGTGATCTGGGCGAACTTCCTCATCACGGCCTGGTCCAACGCGGTGAACCTCACGGACGGCCTGGACGGCCTGGCGACCGGCGTGTCGATCATCGTCTTCGGCGCGTACGTCCTCGTGTGCATCTGGCAGCTCAACCAGTCGTGCCAGCGGCTCGCCGCGGCCGGGCCGCGCTGCTACGAGGTGCGCGACCCGCAGGACCTCGCGATCGTCGCCGCCGCCATCGCGGGTGCCTGCATCGGCTTCCTCTGGTGGAACGCCAGCCCCGCGAAGATCTTCATGGGCGACACCGGCTCGCTCGCCCTCGGCGGCGCCCTGGCGGGCATCTCGATCCTGTCGCGCACCGAGATCCTCGCCGCGATCATCGGCGGGCTCTTCGTCGTCATCGTCATGTCCGACGTCATCCAGATCGGCTTCTTCAAGATGACGGGCAGGCGCGTGTTCAAGATGGCACCCCTGCACCACCACTTCGAGCTGTCCGGGTGGGGCGAGGTCACGATCGTCATCCGGTTCTGGCTCATCGCCGGCCTGTTCGCGGCGCTCGGCATGGGCGTCTTCTACGCCGAGTGGGTGGCCACGTGACCGAGCCCGACCCGCGGGCGCTGCCCGACGGCGCCCGCGTCGTCGTCGCCGGGCTCGGCGTGACCGGGCGCGCCGTCGTCGCCGCCCTGTCGGGCGGTGCGGCCGGGCGGGTGGCCTCGGTGGTCACGGTCGA
>JADHZE010000326.1 GCA_026934365.1 Isoptericola sp. QY 916
GCGCCGGCTGGCGACGCTGCTCGACCGCCCCGACCTGGTCGGCGCCCGCGACGACCTGTCCGTGCAGCTCGCGGAGCTGCTCACCGCGCTCGGCCGCGCGGCGGAGGCGCTCGACGTCCTGGCCGGCCGGTCCTTCCAGCCGTGGGAGGGCGGTGAGGGGCGCGTGCTGGCGGCCTGGGACGCCGCGCACCTGGACCTCGGCCGCCAGGCCCTGGACGGCGGCGACGCCGCGGCCGGGCTGGGGCACGCCACCGCGGCCCTCACTCCGCCGCAGTCGCTCGGGGAGGCGCGCCACCCGCTCGCCAACACCGCCGACCTGCACCTGCTCCTCGGCGACGCGCTCGACGCGCTCTCCGTCGTCGACCCGTCGCGGGCCGACGAGGCCCGGGACGCCTGGCGCACCGCGGCCGACCAGCAGGGCGACTTCGAGGGCATGGCCGTCCAGGAATTCTCCGAGCGGACGGGGGCCTCCGTGCTCGCGCTGCGCAGGCTCGGCCGCGACGACGAGGCGCGGCGGCTGCGCGACGGCCTCGCGCGGTACGTCCAGGAGGAGTCCGGCCACCGGGCGACCGTCGACTACTTCGCGACGTCGCTGCCCGCCATGCTGCTGTTCGCCCACGACGTGCAGGACGACCACGACGACCGGGTCCGTGCCCTGCGGGACCAGCTCGCGGCCCTCGACCGGCACGTCGCCGCCACCGCCTCGGCCTGACCGGCCCCGACCCGACCCCGCTTCTCGAAGGAGAGAGCCCATGCCCGACGCCCTCGACAGCCGACGGTCCGTCACGCACCGCGTGCGGGTCGACCGTCCGTCCCCGCCGCGCCGCGACCACCTCGAGCTGGGCGACCCGCCCGGTGCGCCGGACCTGGTGGCGGTGACCAGCCGGTACCTCGAGCGGGCCGGGGCGCCCTGGTTCCCGGTGACGGGCGAGGTGCACTACTCGCGCGTCCCGCGGGAACGCTGGTCCGAGGTGCTGGGGCACGCGAGGGCGGGCGGGCTGGACTCCGTCGCCACGTACGTGTTCTGGCAGGCGCACGAGCCCGCGCCGGGCGACTTCCGCTGGGACGGGAACCTCGACCTTCGTGCCTTCGTCGAGCTCGCCGGGCGGCACGGTCTGGACGTCGTCGTGCGGCTCGGGCCCTGGGCCCACGGCGAGGCGCGGTACGGCGGCTTCCCCGACTGGCTCGTCGAGCGCGGGCTGGCGACGCGCACGAACGACCCGGCGTACCTGGAGCTGGTCCGCGCCTACTACGCGCAGACGGTCGCGCAGCTCGACGGCTTGACCCACGCCGAGGGCGGACCCGTCGTGGGGGCCCAGGTGGACAACGAGCTCTACGACCAGCCCGAGCACCTGGCCACCCTGCGTACGACTGCCGAGGAGCTGGGCCTGCGCGTGCCGCTGTGGACCGCGACCGGGTGGGGCGGCGCGCAGGTGCCGGCCACCCTGCTGCCGCTCTACTCCGCGTACGCCGACGGGTTCTGGGAGGACGGCGAGACCGAGTGGCCGGCGTTCTCGCCGGTGCACTTCCGGTACAGCACGGTGCGCGACGACCTCAGCGTGGGCGCCGACCTGCGCGAGGCCCTCGACGGCGTCGTCGTCGCGCCCGACGCCGTCCCCCTGAAGGACGACGACGCCCTGCCGTACGCGACGTGCGAGCTGGGCGGCGGGATGCACGTCGCCTACCACCGGCGGCCGCTGGTGACGCCGGACGACGTGGCCGCTCTCGCGCTGGCGAAGGTCGGCAGCGGCTCCGTGTGGCAGGGGTACTACATGTACGCCGGCGGCACGCAGCGCGTGGGGCCGCGCGGCACCGAGCAGGAGTCGCATGCCACCGGCTACCCGAACGACGTGCCCACGCGCACCTACGACTTCGGGGCCCCCGTCGGCGAGCACGGCCAGGTGCGCCGCCACCACCACCTGCTGCGCCGCCAGCACCTGTGGCTGCAGGCCGACGGGGCGGCGCTCGCGGCCATGACCACGACCGTGGGCGGCGGGAGCGAGGAACCGGACGAGCTGCGCTGGTCGGTGCGGTCGGACGGGCACCGCGGGTACGTCTTCCTCACCACGTACCAGCCGGCGCGCCGGACGCTGCCGCCGCAGCAGGGCGTCCGGGTCGCCGTCGAGCTCGACGACGCGACGGTGACCGTGCCCACGCGTCCCGTCGACCTGCCCGCGGGCGTCTCCGTGGCCTGGCCCGTCCGGTACCCGCTCGCCGACGGGCTCGTGCTGCGCAGCGCGACGGCGCAGGTCCTCACACGGATCGATGCCGGGCGGGACCTCGTCGTGCTCGTCGCGACCGACGGCGTGCCCGTCGAGCTCGCTGTCGACGGTGACGTCGCCGCGACCGGCCCGGTCGAGGCGCGCGCCGAGGACGGCGTGACCGTCCTCGACCTGGTCGGCGAGCCGGGGCCAGAGACGGTCGTGCGTCTGCGCGGCCCGTCCGGAGAGGTCGACGTCCTGGTGCTCGACGAGGCGTCCGCGAACCGCCTGTACCGGCTCGACGTCGGCGGCCGCGAGCGCCTCGTCCTCGCCGACGCCCCGGTGCACGCGCTCGACGGCGCGCTCGTCGTGCACACGGAGGACCCGGCGGTCACGGTGTCGATGCTGCCCGCGCCCCGGACCCTCGAGGTGGCGGGCGGCGACGAGGCCCACCTCGACCCGTCCGGCGCCGCGGGCCCGTGGTCGTCGTGGACGCTCGCCGTGCCCGCCGCCGGGCGTCGCCGGGTCGCGACGGACCTGCACCCGGACGCCCCCTCCTGACCGGTCCGTCGGGCTCCGCGGCCCGCGCGGTGCCCGCCCGCTCTCAGCGGGCGTCGAGGATCATGCA
>JADHZE010000327.1 GCA_026934365.1 Isoptericola sp. QY 916
AGCCCGACGGCGAGCAGCGCCCCCGCGGCGACGGCCACGGGGCGGTGCCGGGCGGTGGGCACGGCCGCGCCGGTCACGTCGTCGGCGGCGGACCGGTCGGGGGCGGGCTGAGGTTCCATCGAGGCCGATGATGCCACGCGCGCGACCCCGTCCGTGTGACGTTCCTCCGCCCGTCACGGGCGCCGGACGGCGCGGGACGGGCCCGTCGTTCGTTACGCTGGTCGCTGCACACAACGACACACCGGCCGCGGGACGTCCCGGCGCGGGAGCACACGGCAGTCCACGACGTGACCCACGGGAGGCAGGGATGGCAGCGCAGCACGGCCGCACCACGGCGGGCGGAGCGAAGGCCGAGGCGGTGCGGCGGGTCGTCACCCCGGCGGTCGACGGCGCGGGCCTGTACCTCGAGGACGTCGTCGTCACGCAGGCCGGCGCGAAGTCGGTCGTGCGCGTCACCGTGGACCTCCCCGAGGACGTGCTGGGCAGCCTCGACTCCGACACGCTCGGCGACGTCTCGCGCGCGGTCTCCGCGGCGCTGGACGCCGACGACGTCGTCCCCGGTGCGTACACGCTCGAGATCTCGACGCCCGGCACCTCCCGGCCGCTGACCGAGCTGCGCCACTTCCGGCGCGCGCGCGGCCGCCTGGTCGTGCTGCGGCTGCGCGCCGGCGGCACCACGTCGGGCCGCCTGACGGAGGTCGAGCCCGGCACGGGCGACGCGGGCGAGGACGCGGTGCTGGTGCTCGAGGACGGCACCCGGGTGCCCCTCGCCGACGTGCGCCAGGGCAAGATCGAGGTCGAGCTGAAGCGCCTGGACGAGGCGCCCCACGAGACAGACACGGACACGGGCGCCGCCCGGGACCACACCACGGGCTCCGCCCGTCACGAGGAGGGCTGACGATGGACATCGACATGAGCACGCTTCGGCTGCTGGAGCGGGAGCGGGACATCAGCCTCGACGTCCTCGTGGAAGCGATCGAGCAGGCGCTGCTGTCGGCCTACCACCGCACGCCCGACGCCTACCCGCGCGCCCGCGTCGAGGTGGACCGCAAGTCCGGGCACGTCGCCGTGTGGGCGCGCGAGGAGATCCGTACGCCGGACCCCGAGGACCCGGAGGCGCGGCCCACGATCGAGCTCGGGCCCGAGTTCGACCACACGCCCGCCGACTTCGGCCGCATCGCGACCGCGACGGCCCGGCAGGTCATCGTGCAGCGCCTGCGCGACGCCGAGGACGACCAGGTGCTCGGCATGTTCCGCGGCAAGGAGGGCGAGGTCCTCGCGGGCGTCATCCAGCAGGGCCGCGACCCGCGCGTCGTCCTCGTGGACGTCGGCGGCACGGAGGCCGTCCTGCCCCCGCACGAGCAGGTGCCCACCGAGGAGTACGTGCACGGCGAGCGGCTGCGCGCCTACGTGGTCGAGGTGTCCCGCGGCATGAAGGGCGCCCAGGTGGTGCTGAGCCGCACGCACCCGGGCCTCGTGCGCAAGCTGTTCGAGCTCGAGGTCCCGGAGATCGCGGACGGCGCCGTCGAGATCACGGCGATCGCCCGCGAGGCGGGCCACCGCTCCAAGGTCGCCGTCCGGTCCAAGGTGGCCGGGCTGAACGCCAAGGGCGCCTGCATCGGCCCGATGGGCGCGCGCGTGCGTGCCGTCATGGCGGAGCTGCACGGGGAGAAGATCGACATCGTCGACCACAGCGACGACCCGGCCCGCTTCGTGGCCAACGCGCTCTCGCCCGCCCGTGTGACCTCCGTCACCGTGGTCGACGCCGACGCCAAGGCCGCGCGGGCCGTGGTGCCGGACTACCAGCTGTCGCTCGCGATCGGCAAGGAGGGGCAGAACGCCCGTCTCGCCGCGAAGCTGACGGGCTGGCGGATCGACATCCGGTCGGACGAGGCGGCGCCCGCCGGGGGCGCTGCCGAGGGCGACGACGCAGGTGGGGCCGCGGCGAGCCGCGGGGCCGAGGGCTGAGGCCGGTCACGGCACGTGGGTCGTCGCGCTAGACTGTCGGGGACCGGGCCACGCGCCCAGCCCTCGACCTCCCCTCGCACCCCTCCGGAAAACTCCGGCCCGGTGCGGACGTGCGTCGGGTGCCGGGAGCGTGACCAGCGGTCCGCTCTTCTGCGGCTGGTGCTCGAGCCGTCGGGACGCGAGGAAGTCCTCGTGGTCGACGTGCGAGGGTGCCTGCCGGGGCGTGGCGCCTGGATCCATCCGACGCCCGCCTGCCTGGCGCTCGCCGAGCGTCGTCGGGCCGTGCCGCGCGCTCTGCGCGTCACCGGTCCCCTCGACCTCTCCGGCGTCCGGGAACACCTGGAGCGGCGAGACCGTTGAGTCCCTCCGGTCCGCACCGCCACCCGGCGGCCGGACCATCGCGACCGAGCACGCTCGGCCGCACCCACTGAAGTCGACAAGGAAGCGGGTCAGAAGCCGATGGGCACCCGATGAGTTCCGTGCGATGAGTACTCGGTACTAACGACGGTCCTCCCTGTCTCGCAGGAGGGCCGAGACAGGAGAGTTGTGGCGAAGATCCGCGTTCACGAGCTGGCCAAGCAGCTCGGGGTGGAGAGCAAGACCCTGCTCGCCGACCTGAAGTCGGCGGGCGAGTTCGTCCGTTCGGCGTCCTCGACGCTCGAGGCACCGGTCGAGCGAGCCATGCGCGACAAGTACAAGGACGCGGCACCCGCGTCCTCGGGCGCCCCGGCGAGCAAGTCCGCCGAGCCGAAGGCTGCGGCGCCCCGCGCCGAGCAGCAGGCGGTTCCGGCGAAGCCCGCCCCCAAGCCCGCCGCGCAGAAGCCGACCCCCGCGCCCGAGGCCGAG
>JADHZE010000328.1 GCA_026934365.1 Isoptericola sp. QY 916
TCGCCGCCCACGGGGGCAACCTACGCCGCCGGGCCCGCTCCCGCCGGGATCTTCGCAGGCCCCTTCGCCAGGCCTTCCCCCAGCCCCCTGCGCCGGGCCCCGGCGCGGCGGGAGCGACCGCCCCCGCGCGGGGGAACGGCTGCGGTGCCACGATGCGAAGCATGTCGCGCGTCCTCGCCGTCGCCCCCGTCCTGCCCGGTCCGGCGCACCCTCAGGAACGGATCGCCGAGATGGTCGCCCCGCTGCTGGCAGACGCAGGGCCGCGGCGCGAGCTGGCCCGCCGCCTGCACGCCGCCGCGGGAGTGCGCACCCGGCACCTCGCGCTCCCGCTCGCCGACTACGAGCGGCCGTTCGGGTTCGCGGACGCCAACGCCGTGTTCGCCCGCGAGGGGTCGGCGCTGGCCGAGCGGGCATGCCGGGAGGCGCTCGCGGCCGCGGGCGTCGACCCGGGCGACGTCGACCTGCTCTTCTTCACGTCGGTGACGGGCGTGGGGGCACCGTCGGTCGACGCCGGGCTGGTGGGCCGCCTGGGCCTGCGGGCCGACGTGCGCCGGGTGCCCTCGTTCGGGCTCGGGTGCGCGGGCGGCGCGGCCGGGCTGGCGCACCTGCACGAGTACCTCGCGGGCCACCCGGACCAGGTGGCCCTGCTGGTCTCCGTCGAGCTGTGCTCGCTCACGCTGCAGCGGGACGACGGCTCGACCGCGAACCTGCTCTCGTCCGGCCTCTTCGGGGACGGGGCGAGCGCCGTGGTCGTCGCGGGCGACGACGTCGCGCCGCGCGGCCCGCGCCCCGGGCCGCGGGTCGTGGACGCCCGAGGCCGGCTCTACCCCGGCACCGAGCGGCACCTGGGGTGGGAGGTCCGGGACACCGGGTTCGGCATCGTGCTGTCGGCGGAGCTCCCGGAGCTGCTGCGGGCGCACCTCGCGGGCGACGTCAAGGACCTGCTGGCCGCGCACGGCCTGGAACCGCGCGACGTCGGCACCTGGGTGGTGCACGCGGGCGGCCCGAAGATCGTCGACGCCGTGCGCGACGCCCTCGACCTGCCCGAGGAGGCGGTGGCCCGCACCCGCGCGACCCTGGCGGCCGAGGGCAACCTGTCGTCGTCGTCCGTGCTGCACGTGCTCGCGGCGACCCTCGACGACGGCGCGCCGCCGCCGGGCGGGTGGGCGGTGCTCATGGCGTTCGGGCCCGGCGTCGCGGTCGAGCTGGTGCTGCTGCGGGCGCCCGCGGCGGGGACGGCATGAGCGCGGCGCTCTACGCCGCCCTCGTGCTCGCGACCGGCCTGGAGCGGCTGGCCGAGCTCGTGGTCTCGGCGCGCCACGCCCGCTGGTCGTTCGCGCGCGGGGGAGTCGAGTCCGGCCGCGGTCACTTCCCGGCGATGGTCGCGCTGCACACGGGCCTGCTCGTGGCGTGCGTCGTGGAGGTCCTCGTCGCCGACCGGCCCTTCCTGCCGTGGCTGGGGTGGCCCATGCTCGCGCTCGTCCTCGCGAGCCAGGGCCTGCGCTGGTGGTGCATCGTGACGCTGGGGGAGCGGTGGAACACCCGCGTGATCGTGGTGCCCGGGCTGCCGCTGGTGCGCCGCGGCCCCTACCGCTGGCTGGCGCACCCCAACTACGTGGCCGTGGTGGTCGAGGGCGTCGCGCTGCCGCTGGTGCACACGGCGTGGGTGACGGCCCTCGCGTTCACCGTCCTGAACGCCTGGTTGCTGCTCGGGTTCCGCATCCCCGCCGAGGAGCGCGCGCTGCGGGCTGCCGAGGTCGGCTGATGCCCGGCCGCCCGCCCGACCGGGGCGTCGACGTCGAGACGGACGTGCTCGTGGTCGGCGGCGGCCCCGTCGGCCTCGCCGCGGCGATCGAGGCGCGGCGGGCCGGGCTGGGCGTCGTCGTCCTCGAGCCGCGCCCCGCGCCGATCGACAAGGCGTGCGGGGAGGGGCTGATGCCGGGCGCGCTCGCGGCCGTGCGGCGGCTCGGGGTCGACCCGGCGGGGTGGCCCTTGCACGGCATCTCCTACCGGCAGAGCGACGTGGTCGCCGACCACCGCTTCGCCGGCGGGCCCGGCCGAGGGGTGCGGCGCACGACGCTGCACGCGGGCCTGCACGACGCTGCACAGGAGGCGGGAGCGGTCGTGCTCGCGCGCCGCGTCACGACCGTCGAGCAGGCGCCGGACGGGGTCGTGGCGGGCGGGGTACGGGCACGGTGGCTCCTGGGGTGCGACGGGCTGCACTCGCGGGTGCGGAGGGCGGTGGGGCTCGAGGTGCCCGCCGGGCCCGGTGAGGGGTCTCGGGCACGCCGGCGCCGGTTCGGGCTGCGGCGGCACTACCGCACGGCCCCGTGGACCGACCTCGTCGAGGTCCACTGGGGGCCGCGGGCAGAGGCGTACGTGACGCCGGTCGCGGGCGATCTCGTCGGGGTCGCGCTGCTCGGCCCTCCGGGCGTCGGCGTCGAGGAGGGGCTCGCGTCGCTGCCCGAGCTCGCCGATCGGCTCGCGGGGGCGGCGGCGGACGGCCCGGTGCTCGGAGCCGGCCCGCTGCGGGTGCGTTCCGCCGCGCGGGCGGCCGGTCGCGTCCGGCTGGTCGGGGACGCGTCCGGGTACGTGGACGCCCTCACGGGCGAGGGGCTGCGGGTGGGGTTGGCGCAGGCGCGCGTCGTCGTCGAGCACCTGGAGGACGGCGCGGCCTACGAGCGCGCGTGGGCTCGCGTCACCCGCGACTACCGCGCCCTGACCACGGGCCTGGTGACGGCCGCGAGGTCGCCCCTGCGCCGTGGCGTGGTCCCCGCCGCGGCCCGCCTGCCGCGCCTGTACGGGCAG
>JADHZE010000329.1 GCA_026934365.1 Isoptericola sp. QY 916
GCCGTCGCGGGCGACCACCCGGCCGCCCGCGACGACGAGTGCCCGGCGCGGCGCGCGCACCACGGCGTCGGGCACGTTCTCGGCGTCGACGAGCACCACGTCGGCCGGGGCGCCGACCACGAGGTCGTGCACCTTGCGGCCGACGAACCGGGCGGCGTCCGAGGACGCGACGCGCGCCGCGGTGACGAGCTCCTCGTCGTACCGCAGGCCCGACAGGCGCGCGAGCTGCGTGGTGAGCGCGAGCAGGTCGCCCGTCCCGTACGGGGACCACAGGTCGCGGATGCCGTCGGTGCCGAGGCCGACCGGGACGCCGGCCTCGCGCAGCGCCAGCAGCGGCAGGGGAGCGGCGCCGATCGGCGCCACCGTCGTCATGGTGATGCCGGCCTCGGCCATCGCCGCGACGAGGTCGGCCCGGCGCGACCCGGGCAGCTGACCGACCGCGAAGCCGTGCGCGACGTTGACCCTGCCCTGGAGCCCGGCCCGCAGGGTGCGGTCGACCATCAGCTCGACCTGGAACGCGCCCAGCTCCCCGCCGTCGTGCAGGTGCACGTCGATCCCGACGCCGCGCCGCTCCGCGATCTCGAACAGCCCGTCGAGCTGGCCCACCGGGTCGCGGTCGATCGACGCGGGGTCCAGGCCGCCGACGTGCTCGGCGCCCGCGGCGGCCGCCCGGTCCAGCAGCTCCAGGACTCCGGGGCGACGCAGCACGCCGTCCTGCGGGAACGCCACGATCTCCGCGTGGACGGCGCCGCCCAGCGCCGCGACAGCCTCGCGCACCACCTCGATGCCCCGCAGACCCACACCGAGGTCGACGTCCACGTGCGTGCGCACCGCCGTCGTGCCCGTGCGGACCGACTCGCGGAGCACCGCCAGGGTGACGTCGACGCCGGGGATGCCGAGCTCGTCGCGGTGCGCGCGCTCGTGCGCGATGCGCGCCCGGACGCCCGGCTCGCCGCCGTAGCTCACCCACGGCTTGCCCCACCACGACTTGTCGACGTGCGCGTGCGCGTTGACCAGACCGGGCAGCGCGAGCAGGCCGCCCCCGTCGACCGCCCCGTCCGCCTCGCCGGCGGCCGGCGCAGCGGCGTCGTGCGGCACGACGGCGGTGATGACGCCGTCCCTCACGTGCAGGTCGGAGCGCTCGCCGCCCCAGGGCCGCACGTCGCGCAGCACGGTGACGGTGGTGGGGGCGCTGGTCATGGGGCTTCCTCCTCGAAGGGGGCGACCGCCTGCGGCCGTCCGGGGATGGTGAACTCGTCGCTCTGGTCGGAGCCGTCGGGCGCCGCGTCGAGCGGGGCGATGGTATGCCATATTCGCCTCCGGCTGGCTGGCAAGATGTGCGCATGTCCTCCGAGCTCTCGGCCCCCTTCGAGCCCGAGTCCGTGCGGGTGGCGCGCGTCGTCCGCGAGCAGATCGTGGACGGCTCCCGGGAGCCGGGGAGCCGCCTGGTCGAGCGCGACCTGGCCGCCGAGCTGGGCGTGAGCCGCATCCCCGTGCGGGACGCGCTGCGCACGCTCGTCGCGGAGGGGCTCGTCACCCCGCGCCCGCGCACCTGGGCCGTGGTCCGCGAGTTCAGCGACGCCGACGTCGACCACCTGCACGAGGTGCGCGAGGCGACGGATCCCCTGCACTTCCGGCTCGCGGCGACGCGCCGGTCGCCGGAGCAGCTCGAGGCCCTCACCGAGGCGTGGCAGCGGGAGGACGCCGCCGCCCGCGCGGGCGACGGCCCCACGGCCCGGCGCGCCGGCGCCGACTTCCACGAGCGCGTCGTCGAGGCCGCCGGGAACCCGGTGCTCCTCGAGCTGCACCTCGTGATCGCCAGCCGCGTGCGCTGGCTGCTCGGGCAGCACCTCGACCTGCAGGCGATCGCCGACGAGCACCGCGAGCTCCTCGACGCCGTCCGTGACGGGGACGGCGAGGCCGCCGCCCGCCTGGCCGGCGCGCACCTCGGCACGAGCCGGGCCGCGGCCCAGGAGCGCCGGGCCTGACGCAGGCCGTGCCAGGCACGAGGCCGTGGGCGAGGCCGCGGGCGAGGTCATGCGCCCTCGCTCGCCGCCCCCGCCGCGACGGCGCATCGGCACTTCCGGGGCGCGTCGGCTCATCCGAACGGATGAGGTGCGGATCAACCCCGCCCGGTTAGCGTGCTCGTCGTGCCCGGATCCCTCACCCGCGGCGTGCACCTCGCGTTCGCCGCGCTCGTCGCGACGTCCGCCGCGCGCTACCTCACCAACCACGGCCTCGACGGCCGGTGGTGGCTGGTCGTCGTGCTCGTCGCGGTGGTCGCCGCCGCGTACGCGGCGCTGGTGGTGCTCGCGCGGCAGACCGGACCGACGGCCCGCCGTGTCGCGGTCGACCTGGTGCTGGGCGTCCTGCTCCTGGCGTGGGGCGCCCTCGTGCTGGTGGCGCCGAGCTTCGCCTGGTCGGCGATCCCGCTGTTCTTCGTCTGCCGCACGCTGGTGCCCGTGCCCGCCGCGCACGTCCTGGTGGGCGCCGTCGCCGTGGTGACGGGCGTCGCGCTCTTCGGCCTGTCCGGGCGCAGCGACTGGGCGGCCGCCGTCGCGCCGCTCGTGGTGGCGGTGCTGCTCAGCCTCGCGTACGACGCGATCGTGCGGCAGGCGGGGGAGCGGGTCCGCTTGCAGCGCGAGGTCGCCGTCCTGGCCGAGCGCGAGCGCGTGGCGCGCGAGATCCACGACACCGTGGCCCAGTCCCTGTCCTCCGCGGTGCTGCGGCTCGAGGCCGCCGACCAGCGCTGGGACGCGGACCCCGGCGCC
>JADHZE010000033.1 GCA_026934365.1 Isoptericola sp. QY 916
GCCGGAGCCGACGCGCGGCGGCCCGATGGACCGGCTCGGCGCGCCGACCGACTTCTCCGGCGCGGCCCGCGTGCCCCTGGACGTGCCCGCCGACGCGCTGGGCGGCGTCGACCGCGCACTGCTGCGCGTCGCGTGGAAGGGCGACGTGGGCCGCGCCGTCGTGCACGGAGCGGGCGGCGACGTCGTCGTGAGCGACCACTTCTGGCACGGCCGCGAGTGGGACGTCGACCTCTCGCCGTGGCGCGACGACGTCGCCCGCGACGGCCTGACGCTGGAGCTGCTGCCGTGGCGCGCCGCGACCGGCGTCTGGGTGGACCCGTCGGTGCGCGACGTGCCCGACGGGATCGCCGTCGCCGCGGTCGACGTCGTCCGGGTGGCGCGCGTGGTCCTGGCCGTGGGGGAGGGGGCATGAGCGGCACGGCGGCCCGCATGGTGACGGGCGCGGGCGCGGGCGCGGTGACGGGGACCGCGGCCGCCGCGGGGGTGCCCGCACACCTGCCCGGGCGGCTGGCGATCACGCTGTGGGACTTCTCCTGGTACGTGCGCACCGGGCCGGGGGAGCCCTTCGAGGACCTGGACGCGGCGTTCGCCCGCGCGGTGGAGCTCGGGTACAACGCGGTGCGGGTCTGCGCGATGCCGTTCCTGCTGTTCCGGTCCGGCCTCGACACGACCGCCCTGCGGCTCGGGCCGATCGGCGGCGGCTACGCGTCGCGGGTGCGCTGGTACGACGTGCGCGAGCCGACGACGATCGACGCCCGCGCGCACCTGCTGGAGCTGTTCCGCGGCGCCGAGCGGCACGGCATGACGGTGATCGCGTCGTCGTGGGAGTACCAGCAGAGCCCGGCGTTCGCGGCCGACCGCGCCTGGTACGACGCCCTCCAGGCCGTGGATCCCGAGGACCGTCTCACCGTGCTCGGCGAGGCGATGGCCGACCTCGTGGACCTGCTGCGGGACGAGGGGCTCGACCACGTGCTGGCGTACGTCGAGCCGCACAACGAGGTCCAGGCCGGGCACCTCACCGCCGGGCTGCCCGGTGTCGAGGACCCGGTCGTCGAGCTGCGCGACCGGCTCGAGCGCGGCATCGCCGCGTTCTCCGCGCGCCACCCCGGCGTGCTCTGCGGCCCGAACTACGCCGCCGTCCCGGTCACCGCGATGCGGGGGCTGCCGCGCAACGCCCAGGTGCTCGGCGTCCACCCGTACGTCTACGGGGTCCTGGACGACCTGGTCCGCGAGTTCGCGCTGCGCGGCGACCCCGCCGACTTCCCGCAGGCGCGGGCCGACGCCGAGCTGCTCCGGCCCGGAGCGCCGCGGCTCGGCGAGTGGGCGCCGCCGGCGGACCAGGAGTGGAAGCGGCGCGCGTCGATCGTCGGCCACGCCGAGATCTACGTGCACGACTGGTGCGACCCGCAGGCCGTGGACCGGTGGCTGTACGAGCGCTACGGCGCGCACCGCATCGCGATGGCGGAGCGGCTGCGCGAGTGGATCGGGGTCGCGGCCGACCACGCCGCCCGGCTCGGGATCCCGCTCGTGCTCGGGGAGGGCTGGGTGGGCTACACGCCGCGCGGCACCCGGTTCGAGGAGGGGCCGGTCGGGGCGCAGATCTGCCGGGACGCCGTGCGGCACGCGGCCGACGTCGGCGCCTGGGGCTCGGTCGTGTGCTCCAACGCCGCGCCGCAGCACGCCATGTGGCAGGACGACGAGCTGCAGCGCGAGTGCACCGCCGTCGTCCGCGGCACGGCCGCCTGCGCCCGCCTAGGGTGACCGCATGGCCGCCGCGAACGACCCGTACGAGCTCGTCCCCACCGCGCCCGACGTCGACGCGTACGTGCGCCTGCGTCGGGACTCGGGCCTCAGCCCGAAGACGGCCGAGCAGGCCGGCTACGCGGTCGCGAACAGCTGGGCGTTCGTCCACGTCAGGCACCGGCCGACGGGCGAGGCGGTCGCGATGGGGCGGGTGCTCGGCGACGGCGGCTGGTACTTCCACGTCGCCGACATGGCGACCCTGCCCGACCACCAGCGGCAGGGACTGGGACGACAGGTGCTCGAGTGGCTGCTCGCCCAGATCGACGAGCGCGCGCCCGCGCACCCGTACGTCACGCTCATGGCGGACGCGCCGGGCCGCCCGCTGTACCGCAGCCTCGGGTTCGTCGAGTCCGCGCCGCAGAGCCTCGGGATGGTCTGGTCCGGGCGTCCCTGAGCTCGCACGTCGGTCACCGCCCGACGAGCCCCAGGTGCAAGTCGTTGTACCGGTTGCCGTGCACGCCGAGCCGGGCGGCGAGGGCGTCCAGGCCCGCCCGCTCGTCCGCCGACAGGGCGACGGCGGTGGCGGCGGCGTTCTCCTCGACGCGTTCGAGGCGTCGGGTACCGGGGATGGGCACGACCCACGGCTGCTGGGCGAGCAGCCACGCGAGCGCGACCTGGCCGGGCGTGGCGCCCTTCGCGTCGGCGAGCGCGCGGACGTGGTCGACCAGGGCGAGGTTCGCGGCCCGGTTCTCTGCGGTGAACCGAGGGATCGTGCGACGGATGTCCCCGTGCGTGAAGGACGTGCCGGGGTCGACCGTGCCCGTGAGGAATCCCTTGCCCAGCGGGCTGAACGGGACGAACCCGATCCCCAGCTCGGCGAGGGCGGGCAGCACCTCGGCCTCCGGGTCGCGCGTCCACAGGGAGTACTCGCTCTGCACGGCGGTCACGGGGTGCACGGCGTGGGCGCGGCGGATCGTCGCGGCCGACGCCTCGGAGAGCCCCAGGTGGCGCACCTTGCCCTCGGCGACCAGCTCGCCGACCGTGCCCGCGACGTCCTCGATCGGCACGTCGGGGTCCACGCGGTGCTGGTAGAACAGGTCGATCCGGTCGGTGCGCAGCCGGCGTAGCGAGGCGTCGGCGACGCGGCGGACCTGCTCGGGCCGGCTGTCGAGGCCCACGCTGCGGCCGTCGCGGATGTCCCAGCCGAACTTGGTGGCGATCACCACGGCGTCGCGGACGGGCGCCAGGGCCTCCCCGACGAGCTCCTCGTTGACGTACGGGCCGTACACCTCGGCGGTGTCGACGAATGTGACGCCGCGGTCGACGGCGCCGCGCAGGACGCCGATCATGTCGTCGCGGCTGCCCGGGTTCGGCCCGTAGCTCTGGGACATGCCCATGGCGCCGAGGCCGATCGCCGAGACGTCGAGGCCCTGTCCGAGGGTGCGGGTGTGCATGTGCGGTCTCCTGCTGGTCGGTGGTCGGTGGTCGGTGGTCATGCCTCCGCGGCAGCGAGCCGGCCTGACGCGACCGCGTCCAGGAAGGCGGCGTAGTCGCGGTCGTTCTGGTCCGCGTAGTCGGCGGCGAAGTCCGCGACCGCCCGGTCGAAGACGTCGCTGCGGCCGAGGTAGGCGGCGAGAGCGATGCGGTCGCCGGTGCGGGCGTGGGCCCGCGCGAGCGCCTCGCCGCAGAGCTGGGCGTAGGCGCGCGCGCCCGCGGCGTCCATCACCTCGACGTCGACGCCGCCCTTCCAGTCGTAGAGCTGGCGGAGGTAGTAGTCGCGGACGACGCCGTCGACGCCGGCGACGCGTTGCCAGCCGAGGAAGACGTCGCCCGCCGCCTGCATGAGCCGCTGCCCGCGCACGACCCGCTCGCCGTGGTTGTCGTACCGGCTCGGCGGGAGGAAGCGCTCCAGCACCGAGCGCTCCGCCTGCTTGGCCTGCAGCACGAGGGTGTCGGCCTCGTCCCGGCCGCGCAGCAGCACCACCCACGCGCGCGTGCCCACGCTGCCGACGCCGACGACCTTGCGCGCCATGTGCACGTAGGAGAACTCCGCCATCGGGTGGCGCTCCGGCTGGAGCGTCGACAGGTACGACGCGATCAGGCCCCGCATCCAGTCCTCCGCCCGCTCCCGGTCGCGTGCGAGGGGCACGAGGTCCTCGACCGGGACGACGAGCGGTGGGCTGGCGGCGATCCGCGGCTCGCCGTCGACCACCTCCACTAGCTTGGCGGCGGCACGCGTGCTGTCCTTCGTGCGGGCCTTCGCGAGGTCCGCCTCCATCCGCTCCACCTGCTTGCGGCCGAGGCGCTTGGCGCGGTGCTCCGTCTCGATCCAGGCCACGACGCGGTCCGCGTCGAGCCGGTCGTACCACCCCGCGAGCACGCCGGACCCGGCCAGCCGCAGCAGGCGCTCGCGGTAGGCCCGCACGACGGCGAGGTCGAGGTCGCGGCGCTGTCCGGCGTCGAACCCGCGGTGCCGGCCCGCCACCTCGACACTGGCGACCAGCCGCTTCACGTCCCACTCCCACGGGCCGGGGAGGGTCTCGTCGAAGTCGTTGATGTCGAACACCATCGCCCGCTCCGGCGTGCCGAAGACGCCGAAGTTCGACAGGTGCGCGTCGCCGCAGACCTGGGTGACGATCCCCGACACGGGGGTGCGGGCCAGGTCGGTCGCCATGAGCAGCGCAGCGCCCCGGTAGAAGGTGAACGGCGACACCATCATCCGGCGGTGACGGATCGGCACGAGGTCCGGCTCTCGGGTCACCTCCTGCTCCTCGAGCAGGGCGACCGGGTCGGGGCGGTCAGGCGGGGGCGCCCACCCCGCGTGGGACGACCTCGGGGCGCGGCGTCGGGCGGCGCGGCCGTGCTCGGCCCGGAGCCCGAAGTCGGTCGGCGGGGGCGGCGCGAGCTGCTCTGCCACGTCGTCACGGGTGCTCATGGGCCCACCTCCGATACCTCCTCGATGGTGGGCCCCGCCGCCGGGGGTCGCACCCGGGGGTCGCGACCGCAGGAAGGTCAGCGCGGGTCCACGCGCAGCGTGGTCGACGTCGCGGTCGGGCTCGTGATCGAGCGGACCGCCGAGCCGTCGCCGTACTTGGCGTGGTAGGCGCGGTCGACGGCGTCGTCGTGGGCGTCGTCCCGGGTGAAGGTCACCTCCGTGCGGACGCCGCCGGCGTCGATCACGCCGGTACCGGTGCGCTGCACGCCCCGGTACCAGGCCCCCTCGGAGCCGCGCACCGACCGCAGGTACAACGCGCCGTCGACGACGACGTGCCACACGATGCGGGGCGTGCGCAGCGTGCCGTCGGGGCGGTGCGCGGCGACGCGGAGCTCGCCGTCGCCGTCGATCGTCGCCAGGTCGGTGGGGTTCCAGCCGGTCATGACTCCTCCTCGGTGGGGGGCTCGGTGCTGGTTGGCGCGACGTCGTCGAGGGCGCGCAGTGCGTTGAGCGTGCGCGGGTACCCGACGACGGGCAGCAGCTGGGTGAGGACGGTGACCAGCGTGGGCCGGTCGTTGCCGACGTGGAGGTTCGCGCGGACGTGCCCGGCCACCTGGGGGTCGGCGCCGCCGAGCGCGACGAGCAGGGCCAGGGTGACCAGCTCGCGGGTCGGGACGTCCAGGCCGCCGCGGGTGTAGTGGTCGCCGAAGCAGTGCGCGGCCAGGAAGCGCTGCACGTGCTGCTCGTCGGCCGGGGCGTTCGCGTGCATGGCGTCGACGGCGTCGTCGCCGACGATCCGCTTCTGCACGGTGAGGCCGTCGGCGTCGCGCGTCGCGGGGGTCACGGTGCCCTGACCGGGGAGCGGCAGCTCGTGGTCGTGGTCGGCGAGCAGCTCGTTCGCCACCACGACCGCCTCGACCGCGCGCCCGAGACCGGCGTACGGCACGGCCTGGTACAGCACCTCCTTCAGCGCGACGGGCGTGACGCCGGCGGCGAGCGCGTCGTCGATCTCGACCCGCAGGACGGCGGTGCCGCCGGTCGCGACGAGCGCCGCGACCCGGAGCAGGGCCCGCAGGCGCGGTTCGAGCGGGGCGTCCCGCTCGACGTCCGAGGCGAACCGGTCCGCGATCGCGACCAGCTCGGGGTCGGTGGCCGCGAGCGAGGTGGCGGTGAGAGGCATCGGTCAGGCCTCCGGGATCTCGCGGCCGAAGGTCTCGAGGGTGATGGCGTCGGGCTCAGGGCCGCCGCGCCGGCCGGTGTCGAGGGCGTCGATCGCGGCCAGCTCCTCGGCCGACAGCTCGAAGCCCGTGACGTCGAGGTTCTCCGCGATGCGGCTCGGGGTGACCGACTTGGGGATGGCGGAGCGGCCCTGCTGCAGGTGCCAGCGCAGCATCACCTGTGCGGGCGTCGCGCCGTGCGCCTCGGCCAGGCGCAGGATCGTCGGGTCCTGCAGCGTGCTGGTGTGACCGGTGTCCCGGTAGAACGTGATGCCGCCGATGGGCGACCAGGCCTGGGTGAGGATGCCGTGCTTCGCGTTGGCGGCGAGGACGTCGGGCTGGCGGAAGTACGGGTGCACCTCGACCTGGTTCACCGCCGGCACGACGGAGGTCTCGGCCAGGAGCCGGTCCAGGTGCTCGGGCATGAAGTTGCTGACGCCGATGGCGCGGACCTTGCCGTCGGCGAGCAGCGTCTCGAGGGCCTGGTAGGCCTCGACGGTGAGGTCGAACCGGCTCGGCAGCGCCTGGTGCAGGATCAGCAGGTCGATGGTGTCGACGCCGAGCTTGCCGGCGGACTTGTCGAACGCGTGCAGCGTCGCGTCGTAGCCGTAGTCGCTGATCCAGACCTTCGTCTCGAGGAAGACCTCGTCGCGCGGGACGCCGGAGCGGCGCAGCGCCTCGCCGACCTCGCGCTCGTTGCCGTACGCGGCGGCGGTGTCGATGTGCCGGTAGCCGACGCGCAGCGCCTCGACGGTCGCCGTGACCGTCTCGTCCGGCGGGGTCTGGAAGACGCCGTACCCGAGGGCGGGCAGCTCGACGCCGTTGTTCAGGGTGAGGGTGGGGATCGTGTCGGCCATGCCCTCCACGCTAGGCACGTGCGGCGGAGCGGGGGAGGCTCTGCTGGTACCCCGTTCGAGGGAACCACTCGGCGAGCCGTTGCGATTCCCCGAGCAGGACACCGCGATTCCAGCGGCCGCTCCCCGTCGGTTCGGGTGCGGCGCGCATCATCCGACGCGGCGTGACCGGGCACGACGTCGCCGCCAGGCGGCGAGGACCAGGTCACTGAGCGCGGCGACCAGCGCGGTCTGGTCGCCGGCGGCAAGGGCGTCGGCCGGCGTGACGACGCGGCCCGTGCGTGACGCGGGCGTGGCGTTCGACGTGTGGTCGGGGCGTGGGGCGGTGACGGTCACGGGTGCCTCCTTCAGGCGTGGGCGGGGTAGGACGGTGACGGCAGGACGACCTGCTGCAGGACGACCTATGGCAGGACGACGAGCTTGCCGCTGGCGTCGCCGGACTCCATGAGCGCGTGGGCGTCGCGCACGTGGTCGAGGTCGAAGACGCGGTCCACGGGGACGACGGCGCGACCTGCGGCGACGTCGTCGAGGTAGGCCTGCAGGACGTCGGCGGGCAGGTTCTCCGCCTCGCCGCCGTAGCCGGTGAGGCGGACGCCCGACGGGAGGTAGGCGATGGGGTAGAAGTCGCGGACCGTCCACTCGTTCGACAGCATCCCGGTGAAGCAGACGGTGCCGTGCACGCGGGTCGCGCGGAGCGTGTCGGGCAGGGTGGGGGTGCCGACCAGCTCGATCGCGCCGTCGACGCCGTCGGGCAGCAGGTCGCGCACCTGGCGGGCGACGTCGCCGTCGTCGATCAGCACGTGGTCGACCCCGATCGCGGCGAGCGCGTCGGCCTTCGCCGGGTTGCGGGTGGTGGACAGGACCGTCATGCCGAGCCGCTTGCCCAGGACGGCGGCGGCCATGCCGACCGACGACGTGCCGCCGCGCACCAGCAGGCTCTGCCCGGGGCGGGCGTCGAGGCCGACGGTGAGGGAGCCGTAGGCGGTCTGCAGCATCTCCGGGACGGCGCCGAGGATCTGCCACGGCAGGTCCGAGGTGAACGGGATGACCTGTCCGACCGGCACGCACGTGTACCGGGCGTAGCCGCCGTCGAACGACCGGCCCATGCCGCCCATCATCGTCATGACCTGCTGGCCGCGGGCGAACGTGCCGGTGGGGTCGTGGTCCACGGTGCCGGTCGCCTCGATGCCGAGCACGCGCGGGTAGGTGACGGCGTCGCCGGCGAACCCGAGTCGGGTGTGCAGCTCGGACCGGTTGAGGCCGAACGCCTCGACCCTGATCCGCAGCCAGCCGTCCGGCGGCTGCGGCACGGGCAGGTCGCGCACGTGCAGGTTCGTCACCGGGCCGGGCGCGTCGAGGACGACGGCGCGCATGGTCCGGGGGGTGTCGGGGGCGCTGGGGGTGGCAGGTTCGGCAGGGCTCATGAGGTCTCCTCGCGGGGTGGCTCGTCGAGCAGCTCGCGGATCCACGCGCGTTCCGCGCGGCTGGTCGCACGGGCGGACAGCAGGATGCCGCGGCGGTAGGGGTCGGTGAGGTCGGCGGCGCGCAGCGGCCGGTCGCCGTCGTAGAAGAAGCTGGCGGGCTGGTCGAGGTAGGCGAGGCGGCGCCGGAGCACGGCGTCCCGCTCGTCGGCGTCCGGCAGCAGGGACAGGAACGACAGCACGACGACGAAGCGCCCGCCGTCGGTGATGTCGTGCCCGTCGGCGTCGCGCAGCAGGTCGTGGAGCCGGGCGCGGCCGGCGTCGGTGAGCGTCAGGGTCTGGCGTGCCGCCCCGGCACGTCCGGCCTCGGCCTCCCGGGTGACGAGGCCGGCCCGGGTCAGTCGGGTGATCGCTGGGTAGAGCGCGCCGTCGCTGATGGTGCGGGCGAAGCCGTGCAGCTGCTCCATGCGGCGGCGCAGCTCGTACCCGTGCAGCGGTCCCTCGGCCAGGAAGCCGAGGATCATCAGCTCGATCACGCCGTCAGCATATACATCGTTCCGATGTATCTCGATTCGAGGGTAGTGCCGGGCGTCCGATCACGACCGTGCGTCCCGCCGCGCCGCGGGGAGCACGAGCGTCACGGCGGCCGCGAGCGCGGCGAGCAGCAGCAGCGCGCCGGCGGTCATGGCCGCCGCGTACGTGCCGGTCAGCGCCAGCACCAGGCTCATGCCGAGCGCCCCGCCGAGCTGGTGCACCGAGTTCACGACCCCCGACGCGGCGCCGGCCTGCGACCGGTCCACGCCCGCGATGCCGGAGGCCGTCAGCGGGCCGAACGCCAGGCCCTGCCCGGCGCCGATCAGCGCCATCGGCAGCGCGATGCCGACGGCGTACGACGTGCCCGCGTCGACGGCGCCCAGCCACGCCATGCCGCCCACGGCGAGCACCAGCCCGGCCACGAGCAGCGCCGGGCCGCTCGCCCGGCGCTGCAGGCGCGGCACGGCGAGCGCGACGACGAAGTTCACCGCCGTCATCGGGAAGTACGCGACGCCGGCCGCCAGCGCGGAGAACCCGCGCTCGTCCTGCAGGTACTGGCTGGTGAAGAGGAAGAAGCCCATCATCGCGCCGATGAAGAGCAGGCGGGCGGCGTAGGCGCCGACGCGCTCCCGGCTCGCGAACAGGCCCAGCGGCAGCACCGGCTGCGCGGCCCGGCGCTCGACGGCGACGAGGGCGGCGAGCAGCGCGGCGCCGAGGCCGAGCGCCGCGAGGGTGCCGCCGTCCGCCCACCCGGCGGTGCCCGCGCGGACGAACCCGTAGACGAGGGCAGCCGGGCCGAGGGTGGCCAGCAGGGCGCCCGCGACGTCGAACCGGCCGGGGGTGCGCGGCGTCTCGGGCAGCACCTTCATCCCGGCGACGAGCATGACGACGCCGACCGGCAGGTTGACGAGGAAGCCCGCGCGCCAGGAGACGAGGTCGGCGAGCAGGCCGCCGACGACCAGCCCCACGCTGGCACCGATCCCCGCGACCGCGCCGTAGGCCGCCGTCGCGCGGGTGCGCTCCGGCCCCTCGGGGAAGCTCGCGGTGAGCAGCGCCAGGGTCGACGGCGCGAGCACCGCCGCGCCGACGCCCTGGAGCGCGCGGGCCGCCACCACCGTGCCGCCCGTCGGCGCGAGGCCGACGGCGACGGACGCCAGCGTGAACAGCGCCAGCCCGACGGCGAACATGCGCCGCCGTCCCAGGACGTCGCCGGCGCGGGCGCCGAGCAGCAGCAGCCCGCCGAAGGCCAGCAGGTAGGCGTCCTGCACCCAGGCGAGGCCGGCGGCCGACATCCCGAGCTCGGCCTGGAGGTGCGGCAGCCCGGTGATGACGATCGAGTTGTCGAGGATCACCATGAAGTAGCCGACGAGGATGATCGCGAGGATCCCGTCGGTGCGGGTCGGTGCCGGGGCGGGGACGGCGGCCCGGGTGGTGGGGGTCGCCGCGACGGAGGTGGTGGTCATGGCGACCAGTCGACGCCGGTCGGGCGCCGCGGGGGAGTCCCGGACGTGCCCGGTAACGCCAGTACCTCCCGGGCCCGAGGGCTTCGACGTACGGTCGAGGACATGGACCTGAAGGCGGAGACGCGGGAGTTCCTGGCCACCCGCCGGGCGCGGATCACCCCGGACAAGGCCGGCCTGCCGGCGTACGGCGGCAACCGCCGCGTGCCGGGGCTGCGGCGCGAGGAGGTGGCGATGCTCGCGGGCGTGAGCGTCGACTACTACACGCGGCTGGAGCGCGGGAACCTCGGCGGCGTGTCCGAGGAGGTGCTCGAGGCGCTCGCGGAGGCGCTGCAGCTCGACGAGGCCGAGCGGCTGCACCTGTTCGACCTCGCGCGGGCGGCGAACGCCTCCGGCGCGGCCCGCTCGCGGGCGCGCCGCACCCCGCCCGGCACGCTGCGCCCTGCCGTGCAGCGGATCCTCGACGCGATGGCCGACGTCCCCGCGTTCGTCCGCAACGGACGCCTCGACGTGCTCGGCACCAACGTCCTGGGCCGCGCCCTGTACGCGCCGCTGTACGACTCGCGGGAGCAGGTCGCGGGCAAGCCCGTCAACAGCGCCCGGTTCCACTTCCTCGACCCCGCCGCCGCCGCGACGTTCTTCGGCGAGAAGTCGCCGCGGATGGCGCACGACGCCGTCGCGATCCTGCGCGCCGAGGCGGGCAAGAACCCGTACGACAAGGCCCTCACCGCCCTGGTGGGCGAGCTGTCCACCCGCAGCGAGGAGTTCCGCCGCCTCTGGGCGTCGCACGACGTGCGGCTGCACCGCACGGGCACGAAGGTGTTCCACCACCCCGCGGTCGGCCTGCTCGAGCTCGACTACGAGGCGCTCGTGCTCCCCGCCGACCCGGGCCTGCAGATGAACGTCTACACCGCGCAGCCCGGCTCGCCGTCCGCCGACGGGCTCGCGCTGCTCGCGTCGTGGGCGGCGACCACGCTCGCGGCGCCCGCCGAGGACGCCTCCACCCGAGAAGGAGCCACCGACCGATGAAGAAGATCCCCCGCCCGGCGACCACCAAGAACCCGCCCGAGCAGTTCCACGGCGACGTGTGGCTCGACCCGATCGTCACGCCGCAGGAGGGAGACCAGCGCATGGTCGTGGCGCTGGTGCGGTTCGCGCCCGCCGCCCGCACGGCGTGGCACTCGCACGCCCGCGGTCAGACGCTGCACGTCGTGTCCGGCGTCGCGCTGGTCGGCACGCGCGACGGCGTCGTCGTGGAGGCTCGGCCGGGCGAAACGGTCTACTGCCCGCCGGGGGAGGAGCACTGGCACGGGGCGTCGCCGGACGACTTCATGGAGCACCTGGCGATGCTGGAGAACGCCGACGACCCCGCGGCCACGACCACGTGGCTGGAGCACGTCACCGACGAGGAGTACGCCCGCGCGCCGTGGCTCGACGTCTGACGCCGCTCAGATCAGCAGCGGCGCCAGGCCGAAGCCGATGGCGACGGCGGTCGCGACGGCCACCAGCCCCGGCACCATGAACGAGTGGTTGAACAGGTACTTCCCGATGCGGGTGGTGCCGGTGTCGTCGAGCTCGATGGCGGCGACGACCGTCGTGTAGGTGGGCAGCAGGAACAGGCCGGTGACGGCGGGGAACGACGCGACCATCGTCGTCGCCGCCACGCCCATGCCGGCGGCCACAGGCATGAGGGCGATCGTCGTCGCCGCCTGCGAGTACAGCAGCGCGGACGCGAGCAGCAGCACGACGGCGAGCATCCACGGGTAGCGCTGGATGATGTCGCCGCCCAACTCCTCGATCTCGGCGGTGTGGCCCTGCACGAACGTGTTGCCCAGCCAGGCGACGCCGATGATGCAGACGGCGGCGCTCATGCCGCTGCGGAAGGTCTGCTGCGTGATGACCGTGCTGACGTCGATCTTGCAGAGCAGGGCGATGAGCAGCCCCGCCAGCAGCATGAACGTCATGATGGCGCCGCTGCGCGTGATGGTCGGGTCCTCGATCAGCCCGACCGAGTCGGACACGGCCGTGGAGTAGAGCACGACGACGAGCAGCGCCGCCGCGAAGATGATCAGCGACAGCAGCGCCCGCGGCTTGGCGACGAACTCCGTGCGCTCGCGCCGTTTCACCAGCCCCTTCGCGAGCCGCTCCTGGTACACCGGGTCGTCCTGCAGCTCGACGCCCTGCCGGGACGCGACGACGGCGCCGACCATGCAGCCCACCAACGTGGACACCCCCGCCACCGTCAGCAGCGTGAGGTAGTCGACGCCCAGGGGCTCGACGACGGCGGCCATCGCCACCACCGCCGCGGAGATGGGCGACGCCGCGATCGCCATCTGCGACGCCACGACCGCGATGGACAGCGGCCGCGACGGCCGCACGTTCGACTCCTTCGCCACCTCCGCGATCACCGGCAGCGTGGAGAAGGCGACCTGGCCCGTGCCGGAGAACACCGTCATCACGTACGTGACGAGCGGGGCGAGGAAGGTGATGCTGCGCGGGCGGGCGCGCAGCAGCACCTCCGTCTTCGCCACGAGGTAGTCCAGCCCGCCGGCGGCCTGCATCGCGGCGATGGCCGCGATGACGCACATGATGATGCCCAGCACGTCCCAGGGGACACCCGTCGCCGGGTCCACCTCGAGGCCGAGCAGCCCGAGGACGATGACGCCGGCGCCGCCCGCCAGCCCGATCCCGATACCGCCGAGGCGCGCCCCGATGAAGACGAAGACCAGGACGACGGCGAACTGGACGACGATCACCGGGCGGCCTCACCCTCCTCGTCGGCGGGGGCGTCGTCGTGCTCGTGCTCCGGGTCCGACGGCGCCCCCGCCGCGTCGTCGGACTCCACGACGCGCGACGACTCGCCCTCCTCGCCGGGGGCCGGGATGCCGCGCTCGTCCGGCGCGTAGAAGCGGCCGCTGTAGCGCGGGTGCAGGAAGTTCTCGGTGGTGAGGATCGAGTCGACCTCGTCGGCGGTGAGCAGGCCGCGCGCGACGACGACGTCGCGCACCGAGGCGCCGGTGCGGGCGGCCTCCTTGCCGACGAGGTCGCCGTTGTGGTGCCCGATCACCTCGTTGAGGTACGTGACGATGCCGATGGAGCCGAGCACGTGCTGGCGCATCACGTCGGCGTTGGCCGTGATCCCCACGACGCACTTGGTGCGCAGCGCGTCGCACGCGTTGGTGAGCAGCCGGATCGACTCGAACATGGACTCCGCCAGCACGGGCTCCATGACGTTGAGCTGGAGCTGCCCGGCCTCGGCGGCATGCGTGATGGTGACGTCGTTGCCCATCACCTTGAAGCACACCTGGTTGACCACCTCGGGGATCACCGGGTTCACCTTGGCGGGCATGATCGACGAGCCGGCCTGCAGCTCGGGCAGGTTGATCTCGTTGAGCCCCGCGCGCGGCCCGGAGGACAACAGGCGCAGGTCGTTGCAGATCTTCGACAGCTTGGCCGCGAGCCGCTTCACCGCGGAGTGCACGGCCAGGTACGCGCCGTTGTCGTACGTGGCCTCGACGAGGTTCTCCGCCGGCACCGTGGCAAGCCCGGACACCTCCGCGAGCCGCCGCGCCGCGACCTTCGGGTAGCCGGGCGGGGTGTTGAGGCTCGTGCCGATCGCCGTCGCGCCCAGGTTCACCTCGAGCAGCAGGTCGGCCGCGTTCCGCAGGCGCTTGACCTCCTCGGCGACGTTCACCGAGAACCCGGCGAACTCCTGCCCCAGGCTCATCGGTACCGCGTCCTGCAGCTGGGTGCGGCCCATCTTCGGCAGGTCCGCGAACTCCGACGCCTTCTCGTCGAACGCCCGCGACAGCCGCCGCACGGCCACCACGAGCGACTCGGTCAGGGCGTGGACGGCCAGGCGGAAGCCGGTGGGGTAGGCGTCGTTCGTGGACTGGGACTTGTTGACGTGGTCGTTCGGGTTGATGACGTCGTAGCGGCCGCGGGGGAAGCCGGACAGCTCCAGCGCGAGGTTCGCGACGACCTCGTTGGTGTTCATGTTGACGCTGGTGCCCGCGCCGCCCTGGAACACGTCGATCGGGAACTGGTCCATGCACCTGCCCTGGACCAGCACCTCGTCGCACGCGCCGATGATGGCGTCCGCGATGTCCCGCTGGATGGCGCGCAGCTCCCGGTTCGCGAGCGCCGCCGCCTTCTTCACCATCACCATGCCGCGGATCATCTCCGGCACGTCGTTGATGGTCGTCCCGGAGATGGGGAAGTTCTCGATCGCCCGGACGGTGTGGATCCCGTAGTACGCCTGCGCAGGGACCTCCTTCGGTCCGAGCAGGTCTTCCTCGACGCGCACGTCGGCCGTGGGTTCGGCCGTGGGTTCGGCCGTGGGTTCAGCCATGGGTTCAGCCATGGGGCAGACGCTAGCAACGGCGCCGGTCGGACACCCGACGAGGGGTGGGGGTGCGTGCATCCGCGGTCCGTCGTGTGCTGAGAGGGCAGGAGGTCGTCAGGGGGCGCCATCGGTGGTCGTTCGGCTGCCCGGATCGAGGAGGAGCCCATGACGAGGACCAACCCGATGACGTGGTTGGGCAGGCAGGCCCGGCGCGGCGTGACCGACCTGCCGCGCAACGTCCTGTGGATGCTGGACGCGGGGGTCAAGAACCCGGCCCGCTCGGCCGGCCGCACCGCGCAGTCCGCCGGCCGCACCGTGCAGTCCGCCGGGCAGCACGCGGTGGCCGCCCTGGCCGACGCCAACCCCTTCCCGGGCGACGGCGGCGACCGCCGGCTGAACCGGGTGGACGCCGCGATGGAGCGGGCGCACGAGCTCGAGGTGCGCGCGCACGACGAGGCCCGCAACGCGAAGGAGCAGGCCGACGCCGTGGCCGCGGCCGAGGCGGAGGGCGACCGCCGGGTCGCCGAGGCCCGCAAGGAGGGCGACCGCGAGGTGAAGCGGGTCACCGCGGAGGCGCAGCGCGAGGCGGACGAGTACGTCGCGGCGAAGCGCGGCCGGGCCACCGAGCTCGCCGCGCGGCAGGTGGAGGAGACGGAGGCCGACGTCGGCAAGCACGTGGAGCAGGTCAGGGCGGAGGCCGACCGGGCTCGCGCCCAGGCCGAGGAGGCGGTCGAGCGCGCCCGCCAGCAGATGACGCGGGCCCGGGAGCTGGCCGAGGCCGCGGCGGAGGACGCCCGCCGCGCGGCCGACGAGGCCAGGGCCCGTGCCGACCGGCTCGCGGGAGAGGCCGAGGAGGAGGCGGAGCAGGCCCGCCGGCGGGTCGAGGAGGCCGACGAGCGCCGTCGGGAGGTGGCGTCCGAGGGACGGCAGCTCGGCGCGGACGCCGACACCGGACCGCTGGACCTCAAGGAGATGACGAAGGACGAGCTGCGCGCGCTGGGGGTGGAGATGGGCCTCGACCTGCCGACGTCCCTCCGCAAGGAGCAGATCGTCACGAGGATCCGCCGGCACAAGGACGAGCACGACCGATAGGGACGGGAGCACGACGATGACGTGGTGGCGCAAGAAGACGTTCGCCGACCGGGTCGCGGAGGCGCTGGGGCGCAGGCCGCGGCGGTCGGGCGGCACGGCGGTGCGGTCCGGGCTGATCGCGCTCGGGTCGGTCGTCGGGGTGACGGCCGCGAGCGCGGTCGCGTCGGCGATCCGCACGCGGCAGGACCAGGAGGGGTCAGGATGATCGGTCGGAAGACGCTCGGCCGGGCGCTGTTCTTCGGGCTCGGGTACGTCGTGGGCACGCGGGCCGGGCGGGAGCGGTACGCGCAGATCGAGGCCGGCGCCCGGGCGCTCGTCGCGGGCCTGCGCGGTCGCCTCGACGGCGAGGACGACGGCGGGAGCGACGACGGCGGTCGCGACGGCGAGTCGCGACGCCGGCCCGGGTCGTCGCGCGCAGGGGCGGACCCGTACGGCGACATCCGCCTCGGCGGGTAGGCGGCGCCGGACATGATCGTCAGGATCCAGCTCCTCGCGCGGCTGCTGCGGATCCGGCTGCTGCGGGTGGAGGGCGTCGTCGCGATCAGCGACGGCGACCTCCCGCCCGGCGTGCCCTCCGTGAAGCCGTCCGCGGACTCGCGAGGGGCCCCCGTCGTCCACGTCCGCGTGGACCGCGACCCGCCGGCGCTCGGGTCGGGGTCGCGTCGCCCGGATCCCGCTCTCGGTCGCGACCTGGCCGCGGCGGAGGCGATCCTGGGACAGGTGCCGTCGTCGGACCGCAGGAACAGGGAGTCGTCATGACGTACCAGATCGGCTACATCGTCGGGAGCCTGGCGAAGGGATCCATCAACCGCACCCTGTCGCGGGCGCTCGTCCGGCTGGCGCCGGACGACCTCGAGTTCACGGAGATCCCCATCGGGGACCTCCCGCTCTACAGCTGGGACTACGACGCCGACTACCCACCCGAGGGCCGGGCCTTCAAGGCGGCGGTCGAGGCGTCGGACGGGCTGCTCGTCGTGTCGCCGGAGTACAACCGGTCGATCCCGGGCGCGCTGAAGAACGCCATCGACTGGGGCTCGCGCCCGTGGGGCCAGAACTCCTTCGCGCGCAAGCCCGTCGGCATCATCGGAGCCTCCCCGGGCGGGATCGGCACCGCCGTCATGCAGTCGTCGATGCGTGCCGTCCTCAGCTTCCTCGACGCGCCGCAGCTCAACTCCCCGGAGGCGTACATCACCTACGTCGCCGACGACTTCGGCCCGGACGGCGAGGTGACGAACGAGAGCACCGCGGGCTTCCTGCGGCACTACATGGACGAGTACTGCGCGTTCGTGCAGCGCGTGCTCGCCGTCACCGCCCCCGGGCACATCGGCGACAGCGACCCGGCGTCGGCCAAGTAACCGACGAGCGACCCCCACGCCCGGGGGGACCGGATCCCCCCGCAGGGCGGTGGTGGGCGGTGCTGCCGAGCGGACATGATCGTCGCCATGACCACGACCGTCGCCGCGACGCACGCTCCCCGGCCCGCCCGCGCGTGGGTCGCCCCCACGGCGATGGCCGCACCGCTCGTCCTCTTCCTCCTGGCGTCGCCGCTGCAGGTCGAGGACGCCCCGCTCGCCGTCGAGCAGCCGGACGGCACCTGGGACATCCCCGCCGGGACGCCCTACCTGCTGAACACGTCCTGGCCGGAGAGCGGCTACTTCCTGTGGTTCGTGGCCTGGGCCGCCGGCCTGAGCTGCGTGACCGCCGTCCTCGTATGCCGTCGGCGCCCCGTCCGCGCGACGCTGCTCGCGGCGTGGCCGTTCGTCACGATCCCGCTGCTGGGGACGTTCGCGTGGGGGTGGTGGCTCGCCCTGCTGATGATCACGTGCCTGGTGGTCCAGGACTCGTGGCGCCGCGCCGTCGTGCCGCTCGTGGCCACCCTCGCCGGCGCCTGGCTCTACGCGCTCACCAACGTGCCCGCGGCGCTCCCGATCGGCCCGGTGAACGCCGGCAGCTCCGACGGCGCGCCCTCGCCCGCGGCGGGGGCGATCTACACGGTGGCCGTCGCGCTCGTCGTCGGGGTCGCCGCAGTCGTCCGGGTGGTGCGCGCGGCGTCGCGGCGCTCGCGGGCGGCGGCCGCGACCGAGCGGCACGCGCTGGAGGTGGAGTCCGTCGCCGTCGAGCGCGCGCGCCTCGCCCGCGACCTGCACGACGTCGTCGCGCACCACGTGTCGCTCGTGGCCGTGCGGGCGGAGTCCGCCCCCTACACGTACCCGGACCTGGGCGACGACGCCCGCCGCGTGCTCGCCGACATCGCCGGGGACGCGCGCCAGGCGCTCGGCGAGCTGCGTCAGGTGCTCGCCGTGCTGCAGCGCACCGACGGGGGCGCCCGGGCGCCGCAGCCGACGGCCTGCGACATCGCGGGCCTCGTCGAGCAGGCCCGGGCCGCGGGCCAGGACGTCACCCTGACGGGGGACTGCGAAGACGTGTCCGCCGCGCAGGGCTACGTGCTCTACCGGGCCGCGCAGGAGGCGCTGACGAACGCCCGGCGGCACGCGCCCGGCGCGCCGACGACGATCACGCTCGCGCTCGTGTCGGACGTCGCCGGGCTGCGGGTCACCAACCCGGTCGACGACCCGGGCGGGCCGGGCGACGTCGTGCCCGGGGGCGGGCTGATCGGCATGCGGGAGCGGGTCGAGGCGCTCGGCGGCGTCGTGACGGCGGAGCGGGAGGGGTCGGCGTTCGTGCTCGTCGTCAGCCTGCCGGTCGGTCCGCGCGAGCCGGTCCCCGCCGTCCGGCGCGACGCCGCGGCCGTCGCGTGACCCGGGTCGTCGTCGCCGACGACCAGCCGGTCGTGCTGCACGGGTTCGCCGCGATCCTCGGCTCCGCCCCCGACCTGGAGATCGTGGGGACGGTGGGCGACGGCGGCGCCCTGCTCGACGTCGTCGCCCGCACCGAGCCGGACGTGGCCGTCGTCGACGTCCGGATGCCGGTGCTGGACGGCATCGCCGCGACCGCCCGGATCGCGGCCGACCACCCCGGCACCCGCGTGCTGATCCTCACGACCTTCGACCTCGACGAGTACGTGTACGACGCCCTGCGGTCCGGGGCGAGCGGGTTCCTGCTCAAGGACGTCACGGCGGAGCGGCTCATCGAGGGCGTCCGCCTCGTCGCGGACGGGTCGATGCTGCTCGGCCCCCGGGTCACGCGCCGGCTGGTGGACGACTTCGCGCACCGGGCCGCGGCGCCCCGCCGGGAGGTGCCCGGGCTGGGCTCGCTCACGCCGCGGGAGCACGACGTCCTGCTCGCCGTCGCCCGCGGCCTGTCGAACGCGGAGATCGCCGACGCGCTGTTCATCGGCGAGCAGACCGTCAAGTCGTACGTGTCGGAGGTGCTGCGCAAGCTGGCGTGCCGGGACCGCGTGCAGCTCGTCATCGCGGCGTACGAGAGCGGCCTGGTCGGGCGGTCGTCGTGAGAGGCTGACGTCGTGCGCGTGGACGTGTGGCTGTGGGCGGTGCGGCTCTTCAAGAGCCGGTCGTCGTCGGCCGCCCTGCTCCGGTCGGGGCGGGTCCGGGTGAACGGCACGGTGGCCAAGCCGTCGACGTCCGTGACCGTGGGCGACACCGTCACCTGGCGCGACCCGCTGCGCGACCGCACGGTCGTCGTCGTCGAGCTGCTGCCCAAGCGGGTGGGCGCGCCGCTGGCGGTCAAGGCGTACCGCGACGAGAGCCCACCCGTGCCCACCCGCCAGGAGCGCGAGGCCGTCGGCGTCCGCGACCGCGGCGCCGGCCGACCCACCAAGCGCGAGCGGCGCGACATCGACCGGCTGCGCGGCGGCCGTCGCTAGGGTCGGGGGATGACCAGCTCCGCGGACCACACCGACCGCATCGCCGCGCTCCTGCGCGAGCACCCCGTCTGGGACGGGCACAACGACCTGCCGTGGGAGGCGCGCGACCAGGTCGCGTACGACTGGGCGCGGCTGGACGTCGAGGCCGGCACCGAGGGTCGCACGCACACCGACGTGCCGCGGCTGCGGGCCGGGGGAGTGGGCGCGCAGTTCTGGTCGGTGTACGTGCCGTCCAACCTGCCGGGCAGCGCGGCGGTCACGGCGACGCTCGAGCAGGTCGACGCGGTACGGCGCATGGTGGCGCGCTGGCCGGAGCACTTCCGCCTCGCGACGAGCGCCGACGACGTCGTGGCCGCGTGGGCGGAGGGCCGCATCGCGTCGCTCATGGGCGCGGAGGGCGGGCAGTCCATCGACTCGTCGATGGGCGCGCTGCGCATGCTGTACGAGCTGGGCGTGCGCTACATGACGCTCACGCACAACCACCACACCCCGTGGGCGGAGTCCGCGACGGACGAGCCTCCCGCGGACGGCCGGTTCGCGCAGGGCGGCCTGACGCCGTTCGGTCGCGAGGTGGTGCGCGAGATGAACCGGCTGGGCATGCTCCTCGACCTGTCGCACGTCTCGGCGGGCACGATGCGCGCCGCCCTGGACGTCTCCGAGGCACCGGTGATCTTCTCGCACAGCTCCGCGCGCGCCGTCTGCGACGTCCCGCGCAACGTGCCCGACGACGTGCTCGCGCGCCTCGCGGACAACGGCGGCGTGTGCATGGTGACGTTCGTGCCGAGCTTCGTCACCCCGGCCATCGGCGAGTGGCGGGCGCAGGCCGGCGAGGCCGCGCGCGCCGCCGGGATCGCGCCGAACGACTACGCCGAGTTCGACCGGTTCTCCACCGCCTGGGCCGAGACGCACCCCAAGCCGCCGACGACGCTCGACGACGTCGTCGCACACGTCGAGCACGTGCGCGAGGTCGCGGGAGCGGCCCACGTCGGCCTGGGCGGCGACTACGACGGCGCGGGCGGCTTCGCGGACGAGCTGCGCGACGTCTCCGGCTACCCGGTCCTGCTGGCGGCGCTGGCGGACCGCGGCTGGTCGGACGCCGACCTGGCCGCCCTGACCAGCGGCAACGTGCTCCGGGTGCTGCGCGGCGCGGAGGACGTCGCCGCCCGGCTGCGGGCCGAGCGCGAGCCCAGCGTCGCGAGCCTCGAAGACCTCGACGGCGGCGCCTGACGGTTGCCCGCGACGGCCGCCCGGCCGAGGGCGCGCCGGAGGGCTAGCGTGAGCCCATGACCGGCGCGCCCGTGCGGGTGTTCCTCGTCGACGACCACGAGGTGGTGCGTCGCGGCGTCGCCGACCTGCTCGGCATGGAGGCCGACCTCGAGGTCGTCGGCACCGCCGGGACGGCGGCCCAGGCCCTCTCGCGGGTCCCGGCCCTGCGGCCCGACGTCGTCGTCCTCGACGTCCGGCTGCCCGACGGGGACGGGGTCAGCGTCTGCCGGGAGCTGCGCTCGCGCACCGACGCCGCGGTCCTCATGCTCACGTCGTTCGACGACGACCAGTCGCTGTTCGACGCGATCCTCGCCGGCGCGTCCGGCTACGTGCTCAAGCAGGTGCGCGGCACCGACCTGGTCGCGGGCATCCGGACCGTCGCGGCGGGCGGCTCCATGCTCGACCCCCGGGTCACCGGCCGGGTGATGGCGCGCCTGCGGGAGACGACCGAGGCCGAGGACCCGCTCGGCGACCTCACCCCCCAGGAACGACGCATCCTGGTCCTCATCGGCGAGGGCATGACGAACCGGCAGATCGGCGCCGAGCTGTTCGTCGCCGAGAAGACGGTGAAGAACTACGTGTCCAGCCTCCTGGCGAAGCTGGGCCTCGAGCGCCGGGTGCAGGCGGCGGTCCTCGCGGCGCGGCTCGATCAGGTCGGCCGGCCGGACGAGTCCGAGAGGCCGTCCGCCTCCTGACCCGGGGCGGCGACGCTGCTGCGACCCGGCACGAGGGGTACCCGCCAGCGGAGCGCCGTGCCGCCGGCCCGGCCCGGCCGCACCTCGAACGACCCGCCGAGCTCCGCCGCGCGGCGGGAGAGGTTCGCGAGCCCGCTGCGAGGCGCGTCAGCGGCGATCCCGATGCCGTCGTCGACGACGGTCAGGAGGAGGTCTCCGTCGGCGCGCAGCCCGATCCGCACCTGCGTCGCGCGAGCGTGCCGGGCCGCGTTCGACAGGCTCTCCCGCAGCACGGCCACGAGGTGCGCCGCGACGGTGGACGGCACCTGGGCGTCGATCGGCCCCTCGAACCGGACGGTGGGCGCGAACCCGAGCGCGTGCGTCGCGGCCTCGGCCTCCGCGAGGAGCAGGGACCGGGTGCCCGGACGGCGCGGGGCGTCACCCCCCGGGTCGCGGAGCCCCCGGATGGTGGTGCGGATGAGATCGATCGTCTCGTCGATCTGGTCGATCGCCTCCCCGACCCGCGCGCCGACGTCCCCCCGCGAGCCTCCGTCCAGGGGACGGGGATCGACGAGGCGACGGTCGACGGCCTGCAGCGACAGCCCTGTCGCGTACAGGCGCTGGACGGCCAGGTCGTGCAGGTCGCGGGCGATCCGGTCCCGGTCGCGCACCACGGCGAGCCGGGCGGCGTCGGCGCGCCGCTCCGCCAGCTCGAGCGCCACCGTGGCCTGGTTCGCGAATGCTCCCAGTGCCTCGACGACGACGGTCGGGAACGGTGCGGCCCCGCGTGTCCGTCCGACGACGAGCACGCCGAGCGCGTGCCGGCCTCGGCCGACGAGGGGGAACGCGGCGAGCGGACCCAGGGACCCGTCCGGGTGCAGCGCGACACGGGCACGCCCGTCCACCGTGGCGTCCGCGGTGACGATCGGCTCGCCCTGGAGGAACGCCGTCACGGTGAACGACCCCGGCTGCCGCAGGAGCCGGCCGCGCATCGCGTCCGCCCGGAGGCCCACCGCGGTCCGCACCGCCATCACCGGGGTGCCGTCGGGCGTGGCGTCGTCCACCGGGACCGCGATCCCGGCGGTGTCCGCGGCCGCGATGCTGGCCGCCTCCGACGCGACCAGCTCCAGGACGGCGTCGGGGTCCTCGCCGGACAGCAGTCGCCGCGCGATCTCGTCGTCGGCCCGCGACCAGCGCTCGCGCAGCCGCGCCTCCTCGTAGAGGCGCGCGTTCTCGACGGCGAAGCTCGCGGCGGTGGCGAGCCCCTCCAGCAGGTGCTGGTCGTCCCCCGTGAACTCTCCACGGTCCCTCTTCTCGGTGAGGTAGAGGTTGCCGAACGGCTTCCCGTGGACCTGCAGCGGAACCCCCAGGAAGCTGCGCATCGGTGGGTGGTGCGCGGGGAAGCCGACCGAGCGGGGGTCCGCGGCGATGTCGGGGAGCCGCAGCGGGTGGGGATGGCGGATGAGCTCGCCCAGGATGCCGTGCCCTGTCGGGTACGGGCCGATCGCCCGGATCTCGTCCTCCGAGATGCCCGCGGTGAGAAAGCGCGCGATGCGGTGGTCGTCGCCGAGGATGCCGAGCGCCGCGTACCGGGCGTCGACGACGGCGGCGGCAGCCTGCACCACCCGGTGCAGCGTCGTCTCCAGGTCCAGCCCCCGGCCGACCGACACGACGGCGTCCAGGAGGACGTCGATGTCCCGGTCCCGGCGCCCCTGCCGCGGCCTCACGCGTCCACGGTAGTCCGCCGTGTCCTCGAATGCCCCCGATGGCCCGGATCGGGACCTTCGGCCCGGCCGCCGGGGCGTTCGGCACTTCCGAGCGTCCCGGCGCGCGTGGCCCACTGGAGCGGTCGGAGGAGGACGTCATGGCGATCAGCAGCGTGGAGGGACCGGTCCGGGACGTCGTCGTGGGTGTCGACGGCTCGGAGGGTGGCTACCACGCGATGGCGTGGGCGGCGGGCGAGGCCGTGCGCCTGGCGGCGCGACTCGTCGTCGTGCACGCCTACGCCCAGCCGGTCGGCGTCGGGTCGGTGACGGCCCACGCCCCGGAGCCGAGGGCCGAGGCGGAGACGCTGGTCGCCCGGGCCGGCGTCAGGTTCGAGCGCACGACGGCTGCGCGGACGCTCGGCACGTCGCCCGGCGCGGTCGACCTCGTGGCCGTGCGTGGCGACGCGTGCGCCGTCCTCGTGCAGCACGCTCGCCGCGGCGCCGTCGTGGTGGTGGGTCGCCGGGGCGTCGGCACGTTCGACCGCGTCCCCATGGGTTCGATCTCGTCCACGGTGGCGGCGCTGGCCCCTGGCACGGTGGTCGTCGTGCCGCGCGCCGCCCGCGCCCAGGAGCCGCGCCGCGTCGTCGTCGCCGTCGACCCCCGCGAGGCCTCCGACCGCGTGCTCGAGGCGGGATTCGACGAGGCCGACCGCGCCGGCGTGCCCCTCACGGCGGCGCACTCCGCCGACGAGGGGATGTTCGCGGGCGCCACCGACGGCGACCTGGCGTGGCTGGAGCGGCTGCGCGCCGAGGCGCGGGCCGACCTCCAGGCCCGGGTCGCGCGGTGGGGGGAGAAGTACCCCGCCGTCGACTGGACGGTCGGGACGCGCGGCGGCGCCGCGCCGGGCGCGCTGCTCGCCGCGCTGCGGTCGGACGACCTGGTGGTGGTCTGCGGTCGCGCCGCCTCGCTGCAGGTCGGCCGCGCGCGCGGCGGGCCCGACCGGATCGTGCGCCACGCGCCGTGCGCCGTGGCGGTGGTGCACGACTAGCTTGCCGCCGCGCGCCCGTCGACTCCCCCGATGGGCCGCGGCGGCAGGAACTCGTGCGGCCGGCGAGGTGCGCGGTCTCAGGCGTTGGGTCTCAGGCGTTGAGCGAGCGCTGCGACCAGCTGGTGCCGAGCGCACGCAGGACGTCGCTCGGGTCGCGCCGCGTCGCGTCGGTGTAGGCGCGCAGGGACATCACCGACGCCGTGAGCATGGTGGTGATCACCTCGCGCGCGAGGCGGGGGTCGATGCTCGCCTCGTCGAGCAGCTCCTGCACGACGCGCGAGCGGATGCCGAGGTCGGGTTCCGAGCACGCCGTGAGCAGGGCGATGGTCAACGACCCGGCATCCGTGCGGGTGGTGCCTTCGCCGGCACCGGTGCTGTCAGTACCCATGGCGTCCCCCTCCGCGGCCCGACGGGTTCCGGTCTACCGCACGGGACGACGTCGCGCACTCCGGGCGGGCTTGCGGCGTGCCGACGGCAGGCGCAAGGATGCGCGCGATGATCCCCTCGCCCGCGCCGCGCCGACGTGCCGCGCCGCACCTGCTGCCCGCTCTGCTCGGCGCGGGTCTGACCGGCGCCCTCCTGCTGGCCGGACCGGCCGCCGTCGCCGACGAGGGGCTCACGGAGGAGTCGCACAGCCGGTACGTGCTGCGGGCGAAGGACACCGAGGTGCGGGCCACGACGACCACCACCATCGGCAACGTCACGCCCGACCGCGGGCTGACGTACTACTACTTCACGAGCTACTCGATCGCCGTGCCGGCCGGCGCCGAGGACGTGCGCGCGACGAGCGGCGGTGCCGACCTGCCGGTGCGGCTCGAGGCGACCGAGGACCCGAGCACCCGGTACGCCGTGGCGACGTTCGCGCCGCTGCGGTACGGGCAGACGCGCACCATCGAGTGGAGCTTCGTCGTGCCGGGCGAGCCGGTGCGATCGAAGGACTACACGCGGGTGGGCGACGGCTTCGCGACGTTCGCGGCGTCGGGCGTGGGGGACGCGGGCCGGACGACGGTCGAGGTGGTGCTGCCGGCGTCGATGACGTTCGACGCGACGTCCGACGCGTTCCGGTCGGAGCGGGACGGGAAGACCGTCACGTACACGGCCACGGAGAACACGGACAAGGACGGCATCTGGGCGGTCGTGTCGGCGCGCGACCCGAAGAAGGCGGACGAGAAGGACGTCGAGGTGGGCGGCACGACGCTCACCCTGCAGAGCTTCCCGGGCGACGAGAAGTGGACCGGCTTCGTGGCGAAGCGGCTGCGACAGGGCCTGCCGGTGCTGGAGGACCTCGTCGGGCGGCCGTGGCCGGGCGGGCTCGACACGATCCGCGAGGACGTGTCGCCCAAGGTGCTGGGGTACGCGTGGTTCGACCCGGACAAGGACGAGATCGTCATCCCGGAGGACCTCGACCCCGCGACGCTCTACCACGAGCTCGGGCACGCCTGGCTGAACCAGGACCGCCTCACGGAGCGGTGGCTGTCCGAGGGCGTGACGGAGGTGGTGGCGCAGCGCGTCGTGGAGCGGACGGGTGCGTCGAGCGACCCGTGGTCGGCGCCCGACCGCCACGCCGACGTCGCCGTGCCCCTCTCGGCCTGGGACGCGCACCCGGGCGAGCTCGACGCGGACGCCGAGCAGTACGGGTACGCGGCGTCGTACACCGTGGTGCGGAAGCTGCTGGGCGGGCTCGACGACGACGCGTTCACGGCCGTGGTCTCGGCGGCGCAGGCGGGGGAGGGCGCGTACGAGCGCCCGGGCTCCATGGAGGAGAACGGCGGCCGGACCGACTGGCGGCGCTTCCTCGACCTGGTGGAGGAGCGGGGCGGCGTCTCCGGCGCCCCGAAGGTGCTGCGCACGTGGGTGCTCGACGCCGAGCAGAAGGCCGTGCTCGAGCCCCGGGCCGCCGCGCGGAAGGCGTACGCGACCCTGGACGAGGCCGACGGCGCGTGGGCGCCGCCGCTCGGGCTGCGCACGGCCATGACCCGCTGGGAGTTCGGCGAGGCGAAGGACGTGCGGTCCGCCCTCGACGGCGCGGCGCAGGACGCCGGCGCCGTCCAGGCAGCCGCGGAGGAGGCCGGGATGGGCGTCCCGGCGGCGGTGCGCGCCGCCTACGAGGGCGCGTCCGACGCCGACGCCTACGAGGAGCTCGCCGCCCTGCTGCCGCGGGCCGCCGAGGTGACGACGCGCGTCGGCGCGGCCGTCCGCA